>JAHAZL010000078.1 GCA_018384055.1 Treponema sp. | reverse complement strand
ATTCTTAATTCTTAATTCTTAATTCTTAATTCTTAAAAAATGTACTATACTTTTCCCATGAACAATTTAGTTATTTATACAGACGGCGGATGCTCAGGTAACCCGGGGCCAGGCGGATGGGGAACAGTAATCATCGACGGGACAAACATTACTAAGCTTTCAGGCGGTGAAAAGCAGACTACAAACAACCGCATGGAACTTAGCGCCGCAATAAACGCACTGGACGCAGTTGTAAAAAACACAGGCTGGAGAAACCGACATGTGGAAGTATACAGCGACAGCCAGTATGTAAAGAACGGAATAACTTCCTGGATAAAGAACTGGAAGAAAAACGGATGGAAAACAGCAGCAAAGAAACCCGTTCTCAACCAGGACCTTTGGATTGCTTTGGACAACCTTTACAACCAGCTGGACATTGAGTGGAAATGGGTAAAGGGACATGCAGGCGTTGAATACAACGAAATCTGCGACCAGCTCTGCAAAATGGAAATGGACAAATTTCAATAATTTGCCACCACCCTTAGGCCTTTCCATCAATAGCATAATGATCTTTATTTATTTCGTGTATATTTGAAAACTTATGTTATCCTATGTATAATAAAGGAAAGAATAACCTAAAGGATTACACGGTATGGAACAAACCGACAAGGAAAAAATAGCATCTCTCGAGCGCAGCCTGTTCTATGAATCACAGTATAAGAGTGCAATTATTTCCGAAGCAATCTGCCATTATGAAGCTAATCTCTCCAAAGACTTTATTGAGAATGAAATTTTCTATAAAAGTGAACAGGGAACCATTGTTTCAACCACGAAACTGCTTGGCATGTCGGCTCCATGTAAATTTTCTGACTTCATAAAGAACTGGATTAACAAAGCCATCGATCCTGATTATGCGTCTAAATATGAAATTTTTTCCAACACAAAAGATTTTCTTCTAAAATCCTACAGTGAAGGCAAACGGGATCACATAATAGAATACTGGTACACCAACGAAAAGGGCAAGGAATTTTTCCTTAACCAAAGATTTCTACTTACAAAGAACGAAGACGGAGACATATGCGCCCTTGCTGTACTCAACAACACAACCCATGCAAAAAAAATAGAAGCTCAACAGCACCGGAATGAACTTGAACGCCATGCCTACTTTGATCCAATTACCGGAGGATACAACTACATCAAGTTCAAGAAGGAACTCATTTCTGCAAATGTTCGCGGATCAATCATTTCCATCGACATCCATGCCTTCAAACTCATCAATACAACTTTCGGAACCGGTATCGGTGACAAGGTAATCAAAGCCATCTGGGACAGAATTGAAGAAGTCTTTGATTTTCCCAAAGGTGATTTTGCCGCACACATAAACGCAGACAATTTCATTGCCTTTTGTCCTACAGAAGATCAAAATGAAATCATCACTAAAATCAAGTCCATTTCCTATTCACTGAATTTGATTTCGGCAGAACTTTCTCTTCCTCAGGTTAAACTGTACTACGGAATTTCCATGTGGTGTCCTGAAAAAACAATTGATCTTTCTTACAGTGAAGCAGTCACCGCAAAAAACAATGCAAAAAAACTACAGGACGCTGACTATGCTTTCTTTGAAAAGAAGGACATGGACCGCCTTGTTTGGGAAGAAAACATAATTGAAAATTTTGAAAATGCCCTCGCCCAGAATGAATTCCATGTCTGGTATCAGCCTAAATACAACCCCGAAAACCGTGAAATAATCGGAGCAGAAGCTTTGGTAAGGTGGATAAAGGATGGAAAAATTTTTGTTTCCCCGGGAGAATTCATTCCGCTTTTTGAAAACAATGGATTGATAAGGAGTTTTGACCAGTATATCTTCAGGAAAGTCTGCATGCAGCAGAAAAAATGGCAGAGCGAAGGCAGGAAAATCATACCTGTTTCAGTTAACCTTTCCCGTATCAGCCTTTACTACAAGGACATAACAAGCATCTACAGCCACATTGCAGAATCTGCAGAAATAGAAAAAAAATATGTTCCGATTGAAATTACGGAAACTGCAGCAGTAAAAGACAAAAGGTTCAAGGAAATCACTGATGCCTTTGTAAGTGCAGGTTTCATTCTTCACATGGATGACTTTGGTTCCGGATACTCTTCCCTTTCAGCATTAAACTCCATTCGCTTTTCTGCATGGAAACTGGACAAAAGCCTCATAGATTCAATAGGAAACTACAGCGGCGAAAGACTTCTTCACCATATCATTCTGCTTGCAAAGGAACTTGGAATTCAAGTAACGGCTGAAGGTGTTGAAACTGCCGAACAGAACAACTTCCTTTCAGAAACAGGCTGCGAAAGCATTCAGGGATACTACTATTCAAAGCCTGTGGACATTTCGAATTTCGAAAAACTCATGATTTAAACTTCAGCCTTTACTGCAAACATTTTGATTCCTTCTCCGGAAAATTTATCTTTGATTGCAGCAATAACTTTTTTTGCAGTCTCATAATCCTTATCTTCAATATAACTGATCATTGCAAAATTTGTTTCTGGCCAGGTTGCAGTACCTAGCTTTCTGTTTTCCTCGCCTCGTCCAAGAACCAGAGGTATTGTAGTGTAGTAAAAATTCTCTATGTTTCCTTCCATTGCTTTTTCAATGTCTTCCTGCACCGACTTGTTGGAAATTATTTCTATTCTTATCATACCCTGATTCCTACCTCTTCCTTTTTTCTGCTGTTCATGATGTAACTGTAAAGCACTGGAATAAAGAACAGCGTAATGAATGTCGAACTGAAAAGCCCTCCCACAACAGCAATTCCGATTGGCTGAACCATGCCTGCACTTCCGCTTGAAGCAAAACACATTGGAATCATACCGAGAATAGTTGTAAGGGTTGTCATGAGAACCGGACGAAGACGGCTTACTCCGGCCTCATAACAGGCTTCAATCATCGGCTTTCCTCTTTCGCGCAAAAGGTTCGTGTAGTCTACAAGGATGATACCGTTGTTAACGACAATGCCGACCAGCATGATGACTCCTACTGCACTCATAAGCGAGAAGGCTTGCCCGATGATCTTGTAGATGAAGATAACCCCGATTACAAGGAACGGTATCGTAAAGATATTGATGATGGGGGCCTTGAAACTTTCATAGGTTGCAGCCATAACACCGAATACCAGAAGGATTGCCATAAGAATGATTTTTCCGTATACCTTTCCCTGCTTTGCCATTTCCGTCCAGCTTCCTTCATAGCTAACGCTTACACCTTCAGGAACAATAAAAGCCTTTGCACAGTTTTCCTTTATTCTCCTTTCAACGATGTTGGCATTTTCTTCGTTGAGGATGTTTGCCTTAACATGAACAAGGCGGTTTCTGTTTTCGTGCCTGATTGTAACAGGTCCAAGTCCCTTGTTTACACTTGCAACATTGGAAAGAGCCACAAGACCTTTGGAACCGCTTACATAAATCTGTTCAAGATCAATAACCTGTTTTCTGTCTTCTTCACGAAGCATTACGTAAACCGAATAATCATTTCCATTGTCACGGAAAGTTGTTGCAGTTACACCTTCGATACATGCCTTGATTTCATTTGCAACCGTATTGATGTTGACCCCAAAGTTATATGCACGCTGTCGGTCAACTTCTATCTGAACCTGAGGAAGACCTTCTTCAGTATCTACAGAAGGTTCTCCTATCTCCGGCATTGCGGCCATTACATCGTTAATCTGATTTGCCACATACATTGCCTTTGAAAGGCTCTGGCTTCTGACAACGATATCAATGTCGCTTCCTGTCATCTGCTGTCGCCTTCCCTGTCCGAAACTGAACTGAACATCTGTAAAATCACCGAAGTGTGCACGTAGTTTTCGCTGGATGGTTGCATCATTGTCTATCTGCCTGTCGCTGGGAGGCAGCTGGATTTCAATCTGTCCAGTATATGAAGTTGCATTTCTTGAACCTGAACCTATTGATGTGATTATATTTTTAACCCCCTTGATTTCATCCATTACGATTTTTTCAAACTGCTGAACCGCTTCGGTAGTTTCTTCAAGGCTGGTACCAACAGGAAGAACCATTTTTACCGTAACGCTGTCATCGTGGCCACCCGTCATCATCTGGATTTTCATAGTAGGAATAAACATAAGAGCCATAACAAGGGCCGTTGTACATACAACTATTGTAGTAATCCTGTGGTTCAAGGCAGAGCGGAGAACTTTCCCATAAACACCTTCAATTGCTTTCTGACATTTTTCAAATGTACCGTAAAGGAATTTGAACACCGCAGATTCAACCGGCTTTTCCCTTCTGTTTGTCAGGGGAAGAAAATGCCCTGCAAGAACAGGAACAAGGAAGATGGCAACAAACAGGGAACTTACAAGGGCAATTACAATCGTAAAAATAATTCCCTTGAACATTTGCCCCATGTAGCCAAGGTCTTTCATAAAGAAAAGAAAGGGGATGAATACGCAGATGGTAGTAAGGTTTCCCGAAATTACGGAAACAATCATTTCCTGAGTACCGAGAACCGCAGCAACATGGGCTTTCGTTCCTCGGTTACGGTAGGCATAGATGTTGTCGATCATAACGACGGAAGCATCAACAATCATTCCGACACCAAGGATAAGGCCTGTCATTGTCATCATGTTCAGGGTTATGCCGCACATGTTCATTGCAAGCAGGGTAATGATGATGCTGAGTGGAATTGAAACGGCAATGATGATCGTTGTTTTTACTGAACACAGAAATACAAAGAGAATAATAACCGCAAGGATAAGCCCCTGTTCTGCACTTTCAAGAAGAGTATTCAAAGTATCGCGGATGCTGTCCGTATCATCACGAACAATTTCCATTTTAATGTCCGAAGGCAAAACATCCTTTAAGGATTCCATTTTTGCATAGACACCATTCGCTACGGTAACGGAGTTTTCGCCCGACTGCTTTGTTACTGAAACATAAACGCCAGGTTCCCCGTTGATATAGACTTCACTTGACATATCCATGTACCCAAGATAAGCCCGCCCAAGATCCTTAAGCTTTACATCATAACCGTTTTTTGTAGTAACAACCGTATTGTTTATTTCATCAACGCTTTTATATTCACCCGTAGTTCTTACAGAATAGTCTTTCTGACCTTCCGTAATCTGACCGCCGCCAATTTCTATGTTTTGCCTTGAAAGGCTTGAAGCAACTCCGGTCAATGTAAGACCATAAGCCTGAAGTCGATTCTGATCGATTTCAACACGGACAATCTTTGTTCTGCCGCCGCTTGATTTTGCCTCTGCAACACCATCAGCCTGCTCAAGAACATCAACAATGTAGTCGTCGGCAATCTGCTTAAGGTCATCGGCACTGCGGTTGCCACGGACAGCAATGCGAAGAATAGGCCAGCTGTTGGCATCCATTTTGAAAACATTTGGCTGAACGTCATCAGGCAATCGGCTTGTAATACGGCTAAGTTTGGTACGGACATCATTGGCTGCAATCTCAAGATCAGTTCCGTAATTGAATTCCATGCTCACCTGACAGCTTCCTTCCATGGAAGTTGAATTCAAATTCTTCAGGCCACTGACACTTATCAAAGAATCTTCGATAATTTTGGTAACGCTTTTTTCAACGGACTCAGGGCCTGCATTTGTGTAGCTTGCAGAGACCATAAGGTAAGGCATGTCTACATCTGGATTAAGAGAAAGAGACGTATTGCTCATTGTAAAAATGCCTGTAAGTCCCAAAAGAACAAATGTCATAAGCACCAAAATCGGGTGCTGCATTGTTTTTTCGCTGATCATTTTATTTCCCTTATCAAAGATCCGTCAGTAAGAACGCTCATGCCTTCAACCACGATGCGCTCCCCTTCTTCTATTCCTTCAGCCTGCACAAGATTGTCTACGCTGCGACCAAGAAAAACTTCTCTTTTCACTGCTTTCTTTCCGTCTTTGGAAACTACAAACACATAATTGTGCTTGCCCTTTGCAACTATACAAGAAGTCGGAACAGCAACAACTCCGGAATAATCAACTGTATACAAAGTTACCTTGGCAAACATTCCGGCATTAATCCTTTCATCCTTTTTATCAAAATCAAGGACAACTTCCTTTGTTCTGCTGTTCTGATCAAGGACCGGAGAAACCTTAACAACCGTTGCTTCAAAAACTTCATTTTCATAGGCATCAAGGATTACCTTAGCCTTAAGGCCCTTCCTGATGTTTGCAACATAACGTTCAACAATCTTAACCTTAAGCTGAAGGTTAGACACATCACCAATTGTAGTAATTACACTCTGAGTGCTTACCTTAGTACCTGCCTCAACAACACTTGCAATAATGGTTCCGCTTACAGGAGCAAAAACCTTGCTGTGGGTATAATAAGCACCGGGTTCACTAGGATCGATTTCCGCAATTACATCACCTTTCTTTACAACACTTCCAAGGCCAACAAAATTCTGGTAAACCTTTCCGCCAATGTCCGGAAAAACCGCAACACTGCTTTTGCTTTCAATTTCTCCGTTAGTATTAACATAATCATGGAGGACTGTCTTCTTTGCTTCCTGAGTCTTTACAGTAACCATTGTTTCTGTAGCCACCATTGGACCACCCTTGCCACCAGCCATACCTTTCCCCGCTGGAGCACCCTGCATACCAGGCATCCGACCTTTACCGGCAGGAGCTTTTTTTATGTAGATGAAAGTTACAGCAATTGCTGCAACACATAAAGAAATAATTGCAATAGGTTTCTTATTCATTTATTTTCTCCAAGCAAAGTCCCGGGAACCATGCCGCATATATTTTCAAGTTCGCAAATTGAAACAACCATAGTGTTTGCCTCCGCTATTAAATTTACCTTTGATGAAAGGAGGCTGTCCTGTGCAGCTTGAAGGGTCAGCAAATCCCTTGTTCCGTAATTATAAGCCTTAAGGGTCATGTCATAATTTGTTTCTGCAAGCTTAATGCTGTCTTTCCTGACTTTAAGGTTGTCCACACACTGATTTATTTTTTTTACCAGGGATTCTGATTTTATTCTGATGCTTTCCTTCTCGTCTTCAAGTTTCAGTTCAATTGATTCAATGTTATCTTTGCTTGAATTTATTAATTGGGAAGAACTTGACCAGGGCATAAATCCATCAAGAGGAATTGATGCACCGATAGAAAGACTTCCCCCATTGCTGCTTTTTTCAAATCCGTCTGCAATATAAGTTGTAGAATAATTATAAGATGCAGTAAGGCTAGGTCCATAAATCTTGAATCTATTCAGGAGCAAAGAATTTCTTGCAGATTCCAGCTGTTTCTCGAGTAATGCTACTGACGGAGAATTCATCTGAATTGATTCCCCAGAAATTTTTTTGAAATTAAAAAGACCGTTGAAATTCCCTGAAAATTCAATTTCCTGATCTTGGGGAATACCCAAAGTCTGTTTAAAAATTGCAATGTTGCTTTCCAAATTGATTTTCTGGGTTTCAAATGTCAGTTCAGTATTCTGATAATTTATCTGCGCACTCAAGACATCCACCTGATTCAACATGCCCCGGTTAAATTTTTCAAGGTTAGACTTATATTGTTTTTTCTTTGTTTCAAGATTTTTCTCGCACAAAGAAAGATTTTCCTTTTCATAAAGAATTTCATAGAAGTTTTTTAATACAGAAAGTGAAATGGTGCTTTTTGCAGATTCATAATTTATTTCCTGCTGTTCATAAGCAAGGGCTGCATTTTTTACCTGTGCATGCAATGACGGTGTAAGGGTTGCAGAAATTCTCGCTCCTGCAGAAATAGTATCACGGCTGTTTTCTTTCGAGGGCAGAGCTGAACTGTAGGTTGCACTCAAGCTTGCAGAAGGACTGACTCCATTCCAGGAATATTTCTTATCCCTTTCTTTTGAGCCCAAGGTGATTTTTTCCTGCTTTAGTGAAATATTATTATTCAACGCATATTCAACTGCAGTCTGTGGAGTAAGAGAAATCTTATCTGCAAAGGCCAGGCTTCCATACAGAAAAAAAGTCAGAAACAATGGCCATTTCCCAAGCATTTTCATAATGACTATATTATCGGAAAGGCCTGACTATTACAAAATAAATACTGTTATAAAAAGATTAGAGTTTTTTAATAAAAAAGCATGTCTTTAAGCCTGATTTTCCTTTTGCAGAAATAGAAATGCCTCTTTTTAGCCTTTCCTTTTTAAGGATGTTAAGATATGAAAAAGACTCTTATCGCAGTAGCTGCAGCAGCATCCGCAACGGTCATGCAGAACGAAGGCATCTGCAGGCCATTCCTTGAAAGGATGCTGGGAATCGGCATCGAAAAAATTGTCTACCTTGAGCGGGAAAAGGACCTGCGGATAGACCCGTATTCAAAGGGAATACGCCTCGACGTCCATGTAAAGGACAGTTCCAGGGTGTTCTGCCTCGAGATGCAGTGCGA
>JAHAZL010000004.1 GCA_018384055.1 Treponema sp. | reverse complement strand
CGTCAGCGAGTTGCCATTGCCCGTGCCCTCATCAACGAGCCAAAGGTTCTTCTTTTGGACGAACCTCTTTCTGCCCTTGATGCAAAGCTCCGTGCAAGCCTCCTTCTTGACCTTGACGCCCTTCACGATAAAATCGGCATTACCTTCATCTATGTTACTCACGACCAGAGCGAAGCACTCGCAGTTTCCGACAGAATTGCAGTTATGAACCAGGGTAAGGTTCTTCAGGTTGGAACTCCTTACGAGATTTACGAAGCACCTGCAACTCAGTTCGTGGCACAGTTCATCGGTGAAACAAACCTCTTTGAAGCAACTGTTGCAGAATGCGTTCCATACAAAAATGAAAATGGACTTGAAGAATTCATGTGTACCTGTTCAGTTCCGGAACTTGGAAAGCAGACCCCTCTTCCAACAGACTCGGAAGAAATGGCTGCAGGCGACAAGTACATGATGGTAACTGACTACGATCACACTGAACCCGGTCAGAAAGTTGCGTTCACAATTCGTCCTGAAAAAATCAGAATCACTACAGATATTCCGGATGTTCATGGAAGAAAAGACATCAATGTATTCAAGGGAATCGTTGAGGAACCTGTTTATACAGGATTCCAGTCTAAATTCTATGTTCGACTTGAAAACGGAGCCGTGATTAAGGTTTACCAGCAGCACAGGAACTTCCTTGATGACGGTCCTTCTATTGCATGGAAGGATACGGTTTATGTTTCATGGTCTGCAGAAGACGGATATATTGTAGAGGATATTGAGAAATAATGGATAAGAATCAGAGCGCAGACCTCAAGATTGCGTCTGCAGCATACAGCCACAAATTCAAGAAAGCAAATCCTGGTCCTGCTTACGCATGGCCAATGGGCATATGGTTTTCAGTATTTTTCATCGTTCCCCTCGTAATCATCGTTGCCTACTCTTTCATGAAGCGCGATGTTTACGGCGGCGTTGTACCAGAATTCTCTCTCAAGGCATACCAGCAGATGCTGTCTCCTGCCTACGGAATGATTTTCCTCAGGACCCTTTGGATCACTGTTCTTTCTACTTTCATTACCATTGTGGTAGCCCTTCCCTGCGGTTACGCAATGGCAAGAAGCAAGCATCAGACTCTCCTCCTGATTCTTGTAATCGTTCCGTTCCTTACCAACAGCCTTATCCGCATCTTTGCGTGGATTACAATCCTTGGAGACAACGGAATTTTAAATCAGATTCTTGCATCTATATTTGCATTGTGGCAGAAGATTACAGGTGGAAACGCAGAATTCGTTCCTCACAAGTTCATGTTTACAAAGGGGGCAGTCATTCTCGTAAGCATCTACATGTATCTGCCTTATGCCATCCTTCCTGTATTTACTGCAGTAGATCGCTTTGACTTCACATTACTTGAAGCTGCAAGAGACCTTGGTGCAACAAAACCACAGTCAATGATGAAGGTTCTTATGCCTGGAATCAAGAGCGGTATCTTGAGCGCAATCATTTTCACATTCATTCCGATTTTCGGTACATACACTGTTCCTCAGCTCGTTGGTGGAAAAGACAGCTACATGCTCGGAAACATCATCGTCGATCAGGTTCAGAAGGTACGCAACTGGCCTCTTGCTTCTGCATTCAGCCTTGTGATTACACTCATCTCAATGGCAGGAGTTCTCCTTATGCTTTCAACAGGCAAGAAGGAAGCTCAGCTCAACAAGAAATCCACAAAGGAAGACACGACAACTTCCATTGCCGATTCAATTTCCAGCGCAAAAATCGGAGATGCAAAATGAAAAATCCAGCATTATCCCTTTACAACAAGGTATTCAAGAAAATACCGACTTCGGAAAACGCAAGGCACGCAAAACGTGGCTGGAAAAAGCGTGGGGTTCCCTTCAGCTTTTCAAACACAGTACTCGCAGTTTCTTTGCTTTTCCTTTTTCTTCCACTTTTCGTAATCGTATTCTTCTCCTTCAACAGTGCAAAGGATACAAACTGGGCAGGATTTTCCTTCATCTGGTATGAAAAGCTCATTTTCTCGTCAAAACCTCTCTGGCAGGCATTGATTAACAGCCTGGTTGTTGCCATTACTTCAGGTATCGTTGCAACAATTCTTGGAACTCTTGCTTCCATCGGCGTAAGCTGGTACAAGTTCATCGGAAAGTCTTACATTCAGACTGTCAGCTTCCTTCCAATGGTTCTTCCGGAAGTAATCATGGGTATCTCGCTCCTCATTTTCTTCAGCGGGGTAAAGATGTCCCTTGGTCTCTTTACAATTTTCATTGCCCATACAACTTTCTGTCTTCCTTTCGTTTACCTTATGGTAAGTGCACGCGTTGATGAATTCGACTATTCCATCATCGAAGCAAGCCACGACCTTGGGGCAAATGAAGTTCAGACACTGTGGAAGGTAATCATTCCTGCAATCATGCCCGGAATCATTTCAGGCTTCATGATGTCCGTTACAATGTCGTTGGAAGACTACGTCATTACAGCCCTTGTTTCAGGACCAGGAAGTTCAACACTCCCTCTCTATGTTTATTCCATGATTCGTTTTGGAGTAAGCCCTGTAATCAATGCCCTTTCCTTTGTTCTTATTCTTATCATTACTGCAGTTGCAGTAATCCTTAAGAACAGGCTCAAGAACTTTGCGGCAGCACATTAATCAGTTCTTAATTTTTTATAAGGATAAAAAACAATGAAAAAAATCAAAGGTTTTATTGCAGCAGCATTCATGGGTGTTTCATTTTTTGGTCTTGCCTCTTGCGGCGAAGAAGAAAACCAGCTGTACATCTACAACTGGACATACTATACACCGGATGAAGTTCTCCGTGACTTCGAAAAGGAATTCAACTGCAAGGTAAAGGTTGACTACTATGCTTCAAACGAAGAAATGTATGCAAAGCTTCGTGCAGGTGCAAAGGGATACGACATTGTTGTTCCTTCACAGGACTACTGTTCCATCATGATTGAACAGGGAATGTTCCAGCCTCTCGATCAGTCAAAGATGACAAACAAGGGTCACATTAATCCAAAGTGCTTTGAAATGGCAGCATACGATTCAGGAATGAACTACTGCGTTCCTTACTATCTTGGAATGGCAGGAATTTCCGTAAACAAGACAAAGGCTCCAAAGGACTATGAACGCTCATGGAACATTTTTTCGGACAAAAATTTTGCCGGTCACGCAACTATGATGGACGACATGCGCGAAGTTATGGGAGATGCCCTTGCTACCCTCGGATACAACGTAAACTCTATTGATGACGCAGAGCTTGCTAAGGCAAAGGATCACATCCTTAAAAACTGGAAACCAAACCTTGTTAAGTTTGATGCTGAAGGTTTCGGAAAGTCATTTGCTTCTGGAGATTTCTGGCTCTGCCAGGGATATGCAGAAGTTGTATTCGGTGAAGTACCTGAAGACAAGTGGGATGAAACAATCGACTTCTTTATTCCAGAAGAAGGCGGTCCTTCCTACATGGACAGCATGTGTATCCTTAAGGATTCAAAGCACGCAGCCCTTGCCAACGAATTCGTAAACTACATCCACAGGCCTGAAGTTTATGCAAAGTTTCTTGATGCATTCCACTTTCCTTGTTTTGTAAATCCTGATGCAGAAGCCTTCATCACAACAAAGCCAATGTACAAGGCAGAAATGATGAACAACGGCGTACTCAAGGAAGACATCGGAAACAACCTTGACAAGTACAACAACCTCTGGCAGGAAATCCGTTTCGAAGAGTAAAAAAAAGACATAGCTGAATGTACCCTGAAGGTCAGATGATCTTCAGGATTTTTTTTCTGACTTTGCAATTTTTTCCAAAGAGGAAATTCTTCCTTAATGACAAGGCAGTTGAATTTAATATATAATGCCACCCATGAAAATCAAAGCATTCAAAAATGAGCTTTCCGGACACATTCAGGTACCTGGATCAAAATCACATACAATCAGAGCCCTCATCCTTGCATCCCTTGCAGAAGGAACTTCTCACATCAGCAACCCACTTCCCAGCGCTGACTGCCTTAGTACAAGCAAAGCAATTCCTCTCATCGGTGCAGAACTTGAAAATGACCTTGCAACAATGGAAAAGGACAAGGTTTGGACTGTAAAGGGGGCTGGAAACAAGGTTCACCTTCCGACAAATGTAATTGATGTTGGAAACAGCGGGTCCCTCCTCTATTTTCTTTCCCCAATTGCCGCAACATTTGAAGGCTGGAGCATCTTTACGGGAGACGAAAGCATAAGGAAGCGTCCTGTTGCCCATGTTGTCGATGTCTTGAATCAACTTGGTGCAGAAGCCCACATTTCTCAGCCTGGAGCAACAACATGCCCTATGCTCATCAAGGGACCTATCGACTGCAAGGCAAAGGTAGATACAGACGGAGCCGTTTCAAGCCAGTACATTTCGGGCCTCATGATGTCTGCCATCAGAATGAACGGAACCCTTAAAATTGAACTGAGCGATCCAAAGGAAACTCCATACCTTACAATGACACAGAAGTGGCTTGAACATGTTGGCGTAAACTGCAGGATCAGCGATGACTTCAAGCACATTGAAGTTGACGGTCCTGTAAACCTCAAGGCCTTTGACACTACAATTCCAAGCGACTGGGAGGCAGTTGCTTTCCCCCTCATGGCGGGCCTCATTACAGACAGCAAAATCACAATTGACAACATCGATATAGGCGGCACACAGGGAGACGATGCCATCGTTGACATTTTCAAGTCCGTAGGCGGTGACATTACGATAGATAAAGATAAGAAATTCCTTGTTGTCTGCGGAGGGAAACGCCTTACAACAGAAAACCTTCCTGGTAAGGAACTGCACGTAAAGATTTCGGGATTCCCCGATGCCATCTGCGCCATTGCCGCAACAGCATGTTTCATCGAAGGAACAACAGTAATCGAAGACGCAGAAGTTTGCCGCAGAAAGGAAACTGACCGCATCAAGGTTTTAAAGAGCGAACTTGAAAAGCTTGGCGGAAATGTAGAAGAAGGACCTGACTACATGATTATTCACGGCCACAGCCCGATAAAAGCAGACGGAACAAAAAACCCCGAATTCAAGATGCATGGCGGAGAAGTTGATTCATACCTTGACCACAGAATTGCCATGAGCATGGCTTGTCTTGGCCTTGGTCTTGCAGACGGAGAGACAGTGACTGTAAAGGATGCAGAATGCTGCAATGTTAGTTTCCCACACTTCTTTGAAGTAATGAACGGAATCGGGGCAAACTTCAAGGCCTTGTAAGACTTCTGGATTTTTCAATAAAAATATACCATCAGGAAAGCCTGTGTGATTGGCAACTGCCAGACATGCAGGCTTCTTTATTTTCTCATTAGTTTCTGACTTGAAAAATCAAATCTCAGGAATTTCCATAAACGAATTTTACGATTTATATAATCAATTTTGATTTTTCACAGGAATGGCAACCGGTTGCTTGACATATAAAAACTTCTGTCTTATCTTAAAACCATAGAAAAATAACTGCATAAAGAATTTCAAGAATACTGCGCCACAAAAATGACCGGCGTTTTTGGGGGAAGAACCCGACTCCGCCTTTTTTGAAATTTTCTTTCTGCAGTCAATCTACATTTTTAAGGGGCGAAATATGGCCAAAGAAGTAAAAGGAACTTTTGTTGAACTTGATGGAGAAAAATTCTACTGCATCAAGAATTACGACTGCATGGAAGATTTTTTCATGACAATCACAAGCTCATCCGACGTGTGGAATTTCTGCTGGTCTCATGGCGGAATCACAGCAGGTAGAATCAACAGCAACCACTCTATTTTTCCATACTACACAGTAGACAAAGTTTCTGATCTCAAGAATGTAACGGGAAGCTGGACTGCAGTTGCAGTAAAGAAAAACGGAGAAACAAAAATTTGGCAGCCTTTTGAATCGCTTCTTTCCGGACTCAACTATAAAACAAAGAACTGCACTTCAATCGAACGCAACATCTACAAGAATCTCAACGGAACAAAAATCTGGTTTGAAGAAATCAACAAGAACCTTGGCCTTTCATTCCGCTACGGATGGACAAGCAGCGCAAAGTTCGGCCTCGTAAAGATGTCACGCATCGAAAACATCAGCGGCAGCGAAATGGAAATTTCCATCGTTGACGGATGCCGCAATGTTCTTCCTGCTTGCATCAACAGCAATGTTCAGAATGAAAATTCAACCCTCATCGATGCATACAAGGAAACAGATCTTGATGCAGAAAGCGGACTTTCATTCTACATCATGTCTTCAGTTCTTACAGACAGAGCTGAACCAAGCGAAGGTCTTCTTGCAAACACAAGCTGGTTTACTTGCGACGGAAAAATTTTCCTTCAGGAAAATACACCAGCCCTCTTCTATGAAGCAGACGGCGACACAGACAAGATCGAAAGCGTACCTGTTACAAAGGGAGAAAGAGGTGCCTCATACATAGCACAGAAAATTTCCCTCAAGGACAAGGCTGAATGGTATCAGGTATTCGACACATTCCTTACAGCATCTAAGGTCGCAACCCTCAAGAACATGCTCAAAAACAAGGCAGCCGCTTCCGATGCCCTTAAGGCTGACATGGAAGCAACAGAAAACCTTATGACAACATACCTTTCTGAAGCAGACGGCATCCAGGAAACAGCAGAAGAAATGACATGCGCACACCACAGGGCAAATGTAATGTTCAATATCATGCGCGGTGGTTTCTACGCAGACAACGGAAAGATCAACGCACCTGACCTCTTTGACTTTGTTAAGACACGCAACAAGGAAAAGGGTGAAGAACTTGAAAAGATCCTTTCTTCATTCAAGGGAAAGACTTCCCTTTCAAAGGATGAACTTGAAGCTGCATTAAGCGAAACAAAGGATCCACAGATTCAGCGTCTCTTCATGGAATACATGCCTGTAATCTTCAGCCGCCGTCACGGTGACCCAAGCCGTCCATGGAACAAGTTCAACATCATGCTCAATGACAAGAACGGAAATCCAATCCTCAACTACGAAGGAAACTGGCGCGACATCTTCCAGAACTGGGAAGCCCTTACAATGTCATATCCTGCATACATCAAGAATATCTGTGCAAAATTCCTCAACGCAATGACAATAGACGGATTCAATCCATACAGAATCAACCGTCAGGGAATTGACTGGGAATGTCCGGAACCGGATAATCCATGGGCACAGTACGGTTACTGGGGCGACCACCAGGTAATCTACCTTCAGAAACTTCTTGAACAGTGGAATGCAATCAACCGCGATGAACTTCTTGGCAGTCTTAACGACGAACTTTACTGCAGCGCAAATGTTCCATACAGACTCAAGAGCTACAAGGAAATTCTTGCAGACCCAAGAAACTCCCTTACATTCGACGGTGAACTCAGCGACAGGCTCATCAAGGAAAGCAAGGAATTCGGAACAGACCGCAAGATGTACACAGACAAGAAGGGACAGCCTCAGCTTGTCAACATCACGACAAAACTTTTTCAGATCATCATCCAGAAGGCAGCAAACCTCATTCCAGGCGGCGGTATCTGGATGAACACACAGCGTCCTGAATGGAACGATGCAAACAATGCCCTTGCAGGATACGGTCTTTCAGTTGTAACCCTCGGTTACCTTAACCGCATGCTCAAGTTCATGATTGAAGTTTACTCATCATCATCAGCAGCAAAATACAAGGTTCCTGAAACAGTTGCAAATGCTTTCACAAAGATCTGCGGACTATACCAGACCACTGATTTTGAAAAGACAATGTCTGACGACACAGCACGAAGAAACTTTACAGACGCAGAAGGCGTAATCTTTGAAAAGGAAAGAAATGACCTTTACAAGCACGGTTACGGTTCAAAGAAAGTTGAACTTTCCCGCGAAGAAATCGTTACTTGCCTTACAGCAGTAAAGAACGCAGTTGAAATGACACTCCGCGCAAACAAGAGGGATGACGGACTTTACCACACATACAACACAGTTGTTATCGGTGAAAAGACAATGACTGTAAAGTACCTCCAGGAAATGCTCGAAGGACAGGTTTCAATCCTTTCAAGCGGAATGCTTTCTACAGAAGAATCACTTGAACTTCTTGAAAAAATGAAGGCAAGCAAACTTTATGAAGAACGTCAGAAATCTTACATGCTTTACCCTAACAAGAACCTCAAGACATTCCTTGAAAAGAACAATGTTAGTGCAGAAGACGCAAAGGCCCTTGAAAGCGTGATCACAAAGACAGGAAATGCATTCATCGAAAAGGATGAGAACAATATTTACCACTTCAACGCTGAATTCAGAAATGCAAGCGTAATGCAGGAACACATTGCTGCCCTTCCTCTTGCAAAGAAACTTTCGGCAAAGGAAACATCAACCCTTGCCGAAATCTACGAAAAGACATTCAACCACCAGAACTTCACGGGACGCTCAGGAACTTTCTATGCTTATGAAGGTCTCGGTTCAATCTACTGGCACATGGTTTCAAAGCTGCTTCTTGCAGTACAGGAAATCACCCTTGACGCATACAGGAAGGGAAATCCATGCGCAGACAAGCTTAAGGACGAATACTACAACATACAGGCAGGACTCAGTTTCAAGAAGACACCTGAACTTTACGGTGCATTCCCATCGGATCCTTACAGCCACACACCATACCACAAGGGTGCAAAACAGCCAGGTATGACAGGCCAGGTAAAAGAAGAAGTTCTTACACGCTTCGGTGAACTCGGTGCAAGCATCAGCGAAGGAAAGGCTATTTTCAATCCTGTTATCCTTAAAGATGAAGAATACAAGGATGGAAAGCTCAGCTTCACTTGGTGCGGAACAAAGGTCAACTACACAAAGAACGGAACAAAGAAGATCAATGTTGAATTTGCAGACGGAAAGACAGCCGAATATGAAGGCAACGCTCTTCCATGCGACACGACAAAGGTTCTCTTTGCACGCAACGGTGGAATCAAGGCAATCAATGTAAGCCTCTAAAAAACTAGGGCTTCAAAAAAAAGGCTGCGTCTTAAAAAGATGCAGCCTTTTTTTTACGTAAAAACAAGTTCAGACTTGTCATTCATCACAAGTATGGCAAACTAGATGTCAATAATAAAGTTCTGCTTCAAACGAGCAGCCTTCTGAAGTCTTTCCGATGACTGTTATTTTCTTCCCGTCTTCTTCTATCTTACCATAAACATCCAGCTGGCTATCCAGCATTGCTTCCTTGGAATAATTTAATTTGAAATCAGAAGGAACCTTTCCGCGGTATTCAGCAGGTAAAGCATCTTCAATGAATGCACCGTAACGGGAATTTGTTGTATGCCCATTGGTATCAAGATCCGAGTACTTGATTTTTCTTGAATCCCAAAGTTCCATTCCTTCAGGTTCACCAATTTTACAAGGCTTAAGGCAGTCCATCTCAGTTGTAAATTCAATGGATTTTCTCAAGTCGAATTTAGAAGTAGGAATAAGGCGCCGGGTTTTCAAATCGCAAACAAGCCAATAAGATTTTCCGCTAACAAGAAGATTGCCATCCATATCAAAAATCTTATAGCAGCGAGCAAGCTGAAGTGGCTCAGGTTTTTCTTCCCATGTTACGAATTCCAGTTTCTGATTTTCAACAGGCATTTTGTGAAATCTGAATGCAAGGCGCGAAACCAAAATTGCAAAACCTTTATCCTTTAGGAATTCCCTGGACATTCCCTGCTGGTTATAGTCTTCTACGGCAAGATCAGCAGTCATGCGGAGAAGTTCGTGAAAACTAAGGTAGCCTTCTGCATTGGCCTGACTGAAAAAAATCTGCTCCTGAGAGTGAAATATATTTTTATGTTCTTCATGATACTGTTTGTATTCCATGATGCACCTCCATTCATTTATCTGCTATATTAGACACGAAATTATATTAAAAGTTGCACCAATATGCTATATTTTGAATATGAACACTTTCAAGGAAGAATACCATAAAAAACTTTGCATAGAGCAGCCCGATTTTCTGAAGCAATACATATCACTCCCTATTTTACAAAGGCTTGGCGGTGTAAGCCTTTTGTGCGGTACCGATTGGACTCCATTGTTTCACAACCACTTCAAGTATTCTAGACTTGATCATTCCATTGGAACCGCACTGATTACATGGAATTTCACCCATGACAAAAAACAGACTATAGCTTCACTCCTCCATGACGTATCAACTCCTGCCTTCAGCCATGTGAGTGATTTTAAAAACGGAGACGCTCTTACCCAAAGTTCTACAGAAGACATTAATGCAATGATGATAGATGAAGACAAAGAACTTCAAAAATTTCTATTAAAAGACGGAATAAAATCTTCTGAAGTAAATGACTACCATATCTATCCAATATGTGACAACGACATGCCTGGGTTAAGTGCAGACAGACTTGAATACATGTATCCAAGCGGAGCCGCCCTCGACAATGTCTGGTCTATTGAAGATACTGTCGAAAACTATTCCCACATAAAAGTTTTGAAGAATGAAAAAGGTCTACCGGAATTGGGCTTTGACAATCTGAATGCCTGCTTGAAATATACAATGAAATTCATAGACATAAGCCTTATACTTCAGCACAACGAAGACAAAGTTGCCATGCAGCTCATGGCAGACATTCTTTCAGAGGCAGAAAAAGAAGGCTTGGCTTCAGAGAAAGATTTCTATCAATTATCAGAAAAACAACTCATAGACCGCTTTGAATATTTTAAAAATTCAAAGCCCGATTCCAATTTTTCAAAACTATTCAGAACCTTCAGGGGAATGACAGAAATCATAAGAAGTGATCATCCTGTAGAAAATGCATATTGCATAAACCTGAAGGTCAAACAGAGGTATGTGAATCCTCTTGTTGAAACGCCTGATGGATGCAAAAGAATTTCGACAATCAACACTGAAGCAAAAAAATACATTGAAGAATTCCTTGCATACAACGACAGCAAATATGGTTGCGTGGAGTACCTGTAATGGCATTGTGGAAACCCAAGAAAATAATTTTCATAGGAACCCAATCACCCCTCCTGAAAATTCTTGCGAAGGAAAATGAAACGGAAGTAATATCTTCCATTAATTTTCTTGAATCCCTTGCAATGCGATTTTTACCGGATCTTATCATTGCAGACACGTTGACCAGTCAGGATATAATGTTCATTAGGAAAACCGAAAGATTCGCATTCATTCCGATTCTTATTGCTGCAGAAAAATTTTCGGAAGAAGAAATTGAATCTGCCCTTTCCTATTCAAATATTCTACTCTGCAATTCTTTTGTATGCAAACAGGAAATTTTCATACAGCATCTGAAAGCAATCATGACAAAATCAAAAAAACTTTCTTCCGCCAAAACAAGTATCCTTGTAAAAAAAGCAGTCTTCTACATTGACGGAAATATAAGCAGGAAGTTTTCAAGAAAAGACATCTCAAATGATATAGGAACTGATCAGGATTATCTGACCAGAATCTTCCACCGCGAAATGGGAATGAACCTATGGGTTTATATCAACACCCTCCGTCTGGAAGAAGGAAAGAATCTTCTTGTATACACAGGGCTAACAGTCAAGGAAATTGCCGAGAGATGCGGATTTACAACAGAGGCCTATTTCTGCAACTGTTTCAGGAAACATTACGGAATTTCACCTGGGGAAATTAGAAACAACCGTTGAGCATTTCAACGATAACAATTAAAATATAATCATGAAATACAATTTGAGAAACGAAATGCCTGTCTGCGGTTTTGCAGCAGTAAAAACCCTTGAAAAAATCAACGCACATAAAATTCAGCGCCTTTATTTTACTGAAGAAAGAGCACCTCTTTTTGGCGGTCTATGCAAGAAAATGGCAGCAGCAAAAAAGCCTTACAACAAAGTCCAGGATCCTGAAGAACTTGAAAAACTCAGCGGCACAGTTCATCATCAGGGTGTAGTTGCAATGATTACTCCACCGGAAATTCTTCCATTAAACACAGCTATTACCGCCATGTGGATTGAAGAAAAACAGGACGCAATTATCCTTGACCGCGTAGGAAATTCAAACAACCTCGGTGCCATTATCAGAAGCGCAGCATTCTTTGGAATCAAAAACATCGTCATTCCCATTGATGAAGCTCAGTCTTCAATTACTACCAGCAGCTACCGTGTTGCTGAAGGCGGAATGGAATTCGTAAATGTATATTCAGTAAAATCCATTGAATTCCTCCTTAAAGATATGGAAGGAAAGATGATGCGTTTTGGAACTTCCCTTGAAGCTACAAAAAAGGTCTCGGAAATAAAATCTGCATGCAAGAGTAAACCTGCACTTATCGTACTCGGAAACGAAGAAAAGGGAATCAGCAAGGAAGTTCAGCGTAATTGTGATGAACTTATCATCATTCCTTTTGCCGGAATGGGAACAAAGTCTGACAGTCCTAAGATTGACAGTCTGAATGTTGCACAGGCCGCATCAGTAATCATGTATGAATTGAGCAAATAAATGAATAGATTTTTTTTACTTACGTCAGTTTTTATTTTCATTGGAGGCATATCGTTTACAAACGATCTTCCACACAATGAAAGATGCATTACAGAAACAGAGTCATCCCCTTTTTCAGTTTCACCTTTGGCAGACGGAATTTCCATTGGAGTACTCAGCGCTACGACCATAACTGCCCTTTTTATGCCAAAGATCATTGATATGCCTGAATACGACGAGTTCACATACGATCTTGATGATGTCAATTACCTGGACAGAAAGTTTGCCAGAAAATACAGTAAGAGCCTCGATCGTATTGGAGACCTTACACTCGCATTAAGCTACTGCCTTGTTCCTGCGGTTTACGGTTCAGAATGGCTCTCCGACAACTTTGATACAAAAGAAGGAATCAAACTAGCTGTCATATATACTGAAACAGTTCTTGCAACACAAACTGCAAAATGCTTCCTCAAAACTGCCATAAAAAGAAAACGACCGTACATGTACTTTGACGGCTATCCAGAAGATGAGCTGGAAAACTATGATTTTGAGTTTTCCCTTCCAAGCGGACATACGTCAGATACTTTCATGAATGCAGCTTTTCTCAGCTACACATTCTGCAAATATTACCCTGAATCACACATTAAGATTCCTGTAGTTGCAACCATCTATTCCATTGCAGGCATTACAGCCGGACTGAGAATGGCTAGCGGAAATCATTTTCTGACGGATACCCTTGCAGGAGCCGCCCTCGGTTCTGCCATAGGTTTTGGAGTACCTTGGCTTCATACCCTGGGAAGCAAGATAAGTACAGACAAGGCCAAAATCACAATAATGCCTTCGGCACTCACTGTAAGCTTTAAGTTATAGAACATTCAGATAATAATACCAATAACATTTTATTATAAAGTGTTAAATTCAGTCGCACACATTCATCTGAATTTTTTTGGGGTCTGTCCCCCTTGGTAGCAAAAAAGGGGTCTGTCCCCTCTGTCATTTCTTACTTTTCGCAGGGGTCTGTCCCCTCTGAAACAGAATAGGTTACAATACTCGCTTTTTATGCTATAATTTAACTATGCAGAAGAAGAACAAATCAGAGAACAAAAAGAAAACTACAAACAAAGCTTCGGGCATTGGTTTTGCCCTATGGGTTGTTGCAGCCCTCTTCATATTAATTCTTTTCATTCTCAATCAGAATATAATTGCAAACAACCTCAAGGCAACAGGTTTTTTCAACAAGACAGGCCTCAAAACCCCTGAATTCGTCGAAAAGGCAGAAGAACCTGAAACCATTCAGGCAGAACGAAAGAATGAGGTTGAACCAATTGGTCCTGTAGAAATCGACTTGAATTCGACCGTAGAGAAAACAACAAGGACAGCATCACCTGTAAAGGCACAGAACGAAACTGCAAAAAAACAGCAGCAGGAAACCATTGAAGTAGCAAAAGAAAAGGAAACAGCACCAAAAACCGAAAAAGCAAAAGCCGAAACAAGAACAGAGAAAAAAGAGACTGTCGTAAAAAAAGAAGTTTCAGTTGCAACTCAATCAACAAAGACAATGAAACTGAAGCTTTTTTTCATGACAATCAACAGCAACGGCACCGTTGCAAGAAAAGAATCTGTAAGAGAAATGAAGAAATCCGACAGTCCTTTGGTTGATGCAATTCATGCAGTAATCGCTGGACCTAATGCAACGGAAGAAAAAGCGGGATGCAGAACTCTAGTTTCAAACGGAACAAAACTCATTGGGGCTTCTGTAAAAAACGGAATAGCAACCCTTAATTTCAGCGGAGAATTTGAGTTCAACGAATACGGAATTGAAGGTCTTAGAGGCCAACTCCAGCAGATTGTCTATACAGCTACAGCATTTCCAACAGTTGAAGGAGTCCAGTTTCTTGTAGACGGAGAAAAAAAGGAATATCTTGGACAGGAAGGAGTATGGATTGGTACTCCGCTTGGTAGAAACTCATTCTAAAACATAAATTAAAAAAGGCTTTGGCAAAAACCAAATACAAAAGGGCTGTCCCAATTATTTTAAATTTACAAGTAAATTCAAATCTGCTAAAATTTAAATATGAGCAGAGGCGTAAGCGATAAAATCACATACAAACCATATAACCAGGGCGAGGAGCTGGTTCCGCAGAATGGGGATTACTGATGCTGGGATATGATTTCAAGCAGCTGCTTCGATTAATAACTTCCAGGACTGCCCCTGTGATTAATTTTTTCTATACAAACATCTGTTGCAACAGTGCTTTTTTGCGTTGCTGCCAGGTGGTTACTACATTTTGTTGGTTTTGGATTAATGAATCTATGCTTGAAAGACAGTCGGCGATTTTTTGTTGTTCTTCGATGCAAGGTAACTGAATTTTAAGGGTAGAATATTCTTCGGAGTTTATTCCTGGCTGACCTGAACGGGTAGACATTACATGAACCCACTTTTCATATTCATGTGTACAAGTTTGATAAAATACAAATCTGGCATTTGCATCTTTTATATGAAATTTAATAAGAAATCCTGCAAAATATAAGTCTCCATCATTTGGATTATATAAGTATGTTTTACCTGTAGATGCTCCGGTTCTTGCAAAGACAATATCGTTTTCTTCTAATAAATAATCATCAGAAAATTCCGAAGGAGTTGTTATTTCTTCAGGAGAAAAAGTGTGAGTTACTTCATCAATATCTGTGATTCTCAAATACTTATGCTCTCCATCATAATCAATTCCAGAAGCGTTTAAACCATATTTTGGAGATGATGAAATCTCTCCCAACTTCTTTTCTTCCCACGCAGGGAAATCTTTACCATCATCGGATTTGAAGCGGAGTTGCCGGGTGAAAAGTTTTTGCATTAAGGCTTTTTTCTTTTTTTGCAGGGTGTTTAGAATCTTTGTTTCTGCTGTGATTATTGAATCTACATTTGAAAGAAAATCTGCGATTTTTTGTTGTTTGGCAAGAGTTGGTGCAAGAAAATGTTTAGTCTGAAAAAATGACTCTGTAGGAATATTCAATAAACCATGGTTTCTTGCGCCTTCTGCACTTATTTCAGAAACAGATTTGTTCCATTTCATTGAATCAAAATAATGGGTTAGATAATCACTGTTTGTATCTGAAGTTAAGCTCATACAGATATAAAGTGTTGAAACTACTCCATCTTCATATCTATCCAAACGTTTAATAGAGCCATAATCATAACCAACAGAATAACTTTTGTTATATGCAAAATCACCTTTTTTCAAAAGATAATACCCAGAGGTATCTTTACTGGCAATTTGCTTTTTGATGAAGCTCTGGTAAAAATCTTACATTAAATTTGCCAGAATATGGTTTTTCAGGTTCTATTCCATCTTGTGCACACCATTCTAAATAATCATCAACTGAAGCCTTAAATTCCTTTTCAATTTCGTCTACGGAAGTTCCTTGAAAAGTAATTACAGTTTTTGTAT
>JAHAZL010000076.1 GCA_018384055.1 Treponema sp. | reverse complement strand
AGTTTCTTCTGCTTTGTATCAACAAGAAGAATGCGTCCTGGCATAAGACGGCTCTTCTTTACAATCTGGCTTTCAGGAATATCAAGAACACCAACTTCAGAAGAAAGGATAAGTTCATTGTCTTTAGTAATGTAGTAGCGGCTTGGGCGGAGACCGTTGCGGTCAAGAGTTGCACCAACAACATCACCATCAGAAAAAAGAATTGCTGCAGGTCCATCCCAAGGCTCCATCATTGTTGCCCAGTAGTGGTAGAAATCCTTCTTGCGTGGATCCATAGTGTCATCATGTTTCCATGGTTCAGGAATACAGATCATGACTGCAAGTGGAAGCGGCATTCCGTTCATTACAAGGAATTCCAAAGTATTGTCCAGCATTGCCGAATCTGAACCTGTTGTGTCTACAGCAGGAAGGATCTCGCGGATTTTTTCTTCGCTGAATACTGGAGATGAAATTGTCTCTTCACGAGCAAGCATTCTGTCTGCATTACCGCGGATTGTATTTATTTCACCGTTATGTGCAATGAATCTGTTTGGATGAGCACGCTTCCATGACGGCTGAGTATTTGTAGAGAAGCGTGAGTGAACAAGAGCAAGTGAAGAAACATACTCAGATGACTGAAGATCAGTGTAGAAAGTTCTGAGCTGCTTTACAAGGAACATTCCCTTATAAACAATTGTACGGCTGCTCATAGAACAAACGTATGTATCAAATGATGTATGCTCAAATTCACGTCTAACAACATAAAGCTTTCTGTCAAAGGCAATTCCCTTTTCTACATCAGAAGGACGTTCAATGAAACACTGCCAGATTGCAGGCATGCAGTCATGTGCAGTTTTACCGAGCACGTTCTCACGTACAGGAACTTCGCGCCAGCCAAGGAATTTCAACCCTTCTTTTTCACAAAGGGTTTCAAGCATTTTCTTTGCCTGAGCCCTGATATAGTTGTCCTGTGGGAAGAAGAACATACCGATACCGTAGTCCCTTTCTTCTCCAAGTTTTATTCCGATTCTTTCTGCTTCTTTCTTAAAAAAGACATGGGCTATCTGCACAAGGATTCCAACACCGTCTCCAGTTTCTCCGGTGGCATCCTTACCTGCACGATGTTCAAGTTTTTCTACAATGGAAAGAGCATTGTCTACAATCTTGTGCGTCTGCTTGCCATCAATATTGACTACTGCACCGATACCGCATGCATCGTGTTCAAACTGTGGCTCATAAAGTGTTTTCATAACGTAACCCCTATTTCCGCAAAATAAAAAAGACGCTTTACAAGATTACAGGCCATCTTTAAATAAACACGGTCTGCCTTCTCATAAAACGTCTTTGTTTGTATAATATACTATTGAATTAAGGAATATTATCATTGTAAAAAACGGAACTTTATCCACATATCAGTAAGCCTGATCATGAACTCCTGAAATTGCTCTTCCAGACGGTTCGTTAGAAGATTTCCATGCTTCGTCCCATTCAAGGGCTTTGGCTGTCGAGCAGGCAACTCCGGCTTCATGAGGAGGACACAAAGCGGCTGTTGGGCTTGGGAAAAGCTTCTCGTAGATTTCACGGTAGAAATATTCTTCTTTTGTGGAAGGCGTGTTTACAGGGAATCTCTTTTCCCTCTGTGCAAATTCTACATCGCTAACCTTCTGGTTTGTCATTTCCTTGAGTGTATCAATCCAGCTGTAGCCTACACCGTCGCTGAACTGTTCCTTCTGTCTCCAGCATACATCTGGAGGAAGAATGTCTTCAAAAGCCTTGCGGACAATCCACTTTTCAATGCGCTGCTTTCCATTTGGAAGCTTGATGCTCATTTTGTCCGTCGGATTCAATCTCATGGCAATGTCGATGAATTCCTTGTGGAGGAAAGGAACGCGGCCTTCGATACCCCAGGCCATCAGGGATTTGTTTGCACGGAGGCAGTCGTAAAGATGAAGTTTGCTCATCTTGCGAACAAGTTCTTCGTGAAATTCCTTTGCGTCTGGAGCCTTGTGGAAATAAAGGTAGCCGCCAAAAAGTTCATCGCTTCCTTCGCCCGAAAGAACCATCTTGATTCCCATTGCCTTGATTGCACGGGCCAAAAGGTACATTGGTGTTGAAGCACGAACAGTTGTAATGTCGTAGCTTTCAATATGATAGATAACATCTTCAAGGGCATCCAGTGCTTCCTGAACTGTAAAGTGAATTTCATGATGAACAGTGCCGATATAATCCGCCGCTTTTTTTGCAGCAATAAGGTCAGGAGAACCTTCAAGACCAACTGCAAATGAATGGAGCTGTGGCCACCAGGCATCCTTGAGGGAACCTGTTTCTACACGCTTCTTAGCAAACTTCTGTGTGATTGCGGCAATTACAGTTGAATCAAGACCGCCCGAAAGCAAAACGCCGTAAGGAACATCGGACATAAGCTGAGCCTTAACCGCACTTTCAAGCCCGTCACGAACCTTTGCAATTACAGAAGGATCAATCAATTCACCCTTGTCATCAGTTGCGCAAGGGGCATCCTTTACGGCATCGTAGCTTTCCCAATCGCGTTTGTACCATCTTGTAGGCTTTTCATCACCTGACCAGTAATAGCATCCGTTAGGGAATTCTTCTATTGTAATGCAGTGTCCTTCAAGAGCCTTAAGTTCCGAAGCAACATAATAGCGGCCATCCTTGTCCCAGCCCTGATAAAGGGGAACAACACCGATTTCATCACGGGAAATAAGGTACATGTCTTTTTCAGAATCATAAAGGGCAAAAGCGAAGATGCCTGAAAGTTTTTCAATCATCTCCTCGAACTTTCCACTGTCACGATATTTCTTATATAAAGGAAGGATTGCTTCACAGTCTGAACCTGTCTGGAATTCATACTTTCCGGCAAATTCACTGCGGATTTCCTTGTGGTTGTAGATTTCACCGTTTGCAGCAAGGATGATTTTTCTGTCATCGCTGACAAGAGGCTGCTTTCCGCTGAATGGGTCAACGATGGCAAGGCGTTCATGTGAAAGAATTGCATTGTCGCCTGTATAAACACCGCTCCAGTCCGGACCACGGTGACGAATCTTCTTTGACATTTCAAGAACCTGGGAACGAAGCTGTTCCTTAAGTCCTTCTTCTATTGGCTTGCTTCCACTGGCAAGATCAAATGCTCCAACAAATCCACACATATTGTAACCCCCGTTAAAGTACAAAAAAAGAAAGGCGTTTTATACCAGAACAGAATGGAAATTCCGTCCGTGCATAAAACGCCTTCGTTTTGATTACTATATACCTTCAGTCACAATGGTTTATTGTAATTTTCGGAACTAGTCTTCAATGTCCCACTTTTCAAGAAGATCCTTGTCGCTGATAAGACCAAGACCTGCATCAACATCAGAGACCAGATACTGAATTCTGTCCTTGGCATCCTTTTTAACGGCAAGAATCATGCCTGTCTTGCAGAATTCCTTTGAATGGCAGATTTTGCCTACAAGCTTTTCATATTCAAAAGTTGTTGTCTTTTCTTCTGAACTGTTTTCTGCCTTTTTACCCGAACCTGGAAATGAAAAAATGTTTACCATATAAATCTCCTTTTATTTATCGTTGAATCTCTTAAGGAATTGAATCGTCCTTTCTTCCTTTGGATTGTTTATGAGTTCAACTGGATTTCCTTGCTCTACGATTAAACCGCCGTCCATGAAAATAAGATGGTCGCTTGTATCGCGTGCAAAAGACATTTCGTGGGTAACGATTACCATTGTCATTTTTTCCTTTGCAAGTTCGCGGATTACGGCAAGAATTTCTCCCGTCAGTTCTGGATCCAAAGCAGATGTAGGTTCGTCAAAGAAAAGCACCTGCGGCTTAAGTGCAAGGGCACGGGCAATGGAAACGCGCTGCTGCTGTCCGCCTGAAAGTTCGCAAGGATAGCTGTTGGCCTTTGCTTCAAGCCCCATCTTCTTAAGAAGTTCCATGGCAACGGCTTCAGACTCTTCCTTTGATTTTCCAAGGACAATGCGCTGTGCCTCAGTAATGTTTCTTAAAACAGAAAAATGCGGAAACAGATTGAAGTTCTGGAAAACAAGTCCGATGTCGAGCCCGATTGCACGCTGGGTGTTTTTATCGGCATAGATTCCGTTTTCAACAAGGTTTCTTCCGCAGATGTTTACGGTTCCGCCTGTAACGGTTTCAAGCTGGCAGATGCACCTGAGCAAAGTAGATTTTCCGCTTCCGCTCGGACCGATGATTCCAAGAACTTCACCCCGATGAAGAGAAAAAGAAATGTCCTTAAGTACTTCAAAATCGCCGAAGGATTTTTTAAGGTGATCAACCCTGATGATTTCATTATTTGTAGTAGTCAAGTTTTTTCTCCGTGTAGTCAAAGGCCTTTGAAACTGCCCAGTTCATGATGAAATAGAAAACGCCTGCAATGAAAAGAGGCATTACGCTTACAAGGGCACCGCTCTGAGTTTTTGCAACATGAAAAAGTTCTGCAACACCAAGAACCTGAATGAGTGCCGTATCTTTTACGAGAGTTATAACTTCATTTCCCATAGGGGGAATTATTTTCTTAACTACCTGAGGCATTACAATGCGGTTGAAAGTCTGAGTCTTTGTAAAACCAAGAACTTTACCTGCTTCATACTGCCCCTGTGGAATGGACTGAATTCCACCACGGTAGATTTCTGCAAAATAGGCTGCATAGTTAATCACCATGGCGATGATACCGGCTGTAAAACGGTCAAAGCCGATTTCAAAAATCATCTGCGGCGCAAAGTAAACAAAGATGAGCTGCAGCATCAATGGTGTTCCACGGATTACAAGAAGGAAGAACTTTGTAACTTCTGAAAGAACCTTGACTCGGGACATGCGTCCAAAGCAAATTATCAAGGCAAGTGGAACTGAAAACAGCAGCACGAGAGCAAAAACCTCAAGGGTAACGCCTGTACTTTTCAGCATGGCGGGAATGAGTTTGTTCAAGCTTAAATCTGAAATATATTCTGTTATAAATTCAATCATAAAAATAAACAATGACTTTATAATTCATAATTCACAATTAAAAATTATGAATTATGAATTATGAATTATGAATTGTGAATTACTTTCCGATTTTAGAAATGTCAGAACCGAACCACTTCTTTGTAATTTCTGCAAGGATTCCGTCCTTTGCCATTGCTTCAAGAGTCTGCTGAACGCTGTCACGAAGCTTCCTGTTCTTCTTGCTGAAAGCAATTCCGTACTTTTCTGGAGAAAGTGTTTCTTCAAGAACCACGAAATCCTTCTTTCCCTGCTGGATGCAGTAATTGGCAACGATAAGATCCATTACAACGCCATCAATGCTCTTGATTTCAAGGTCGTTGAGGGCTGTAACATTTTCCTGGAATTCCACAACTTCCTTGAGGGAAGCCTTGAAATCCTTTGCTTCTTCCAATGCATCCTGTGCAGAAGATCCAGCCTGAACACCAACTTTCTTTCCATTAAGATCAGCAAGTGTCTTGATTCCGCTGTCTGCACGAACAACTACAACCTGAGCATTTTCAAGATATGCAGATGTGAAAGCCATTTTCTTCTGGCGTTCTTCTGTCATAGTAAAGCCGTTCCAGATACAGTCGATCTTTCCAGTCTTAAGTTCCATTTCCTTTGCCGACCAGTCGATTGGCTGACAAACAAGTTCAAGACCAAGACGCTTTGTAACTTCCTTTGCAAGGTCGATGTCGTATCCAACGATGTTGTTGTCTGCATCGCGGTATCCCATTGGTGGGAACGAATCGTCAAGACCAAGGACAAACTTGTTGCCTTTTTTTGCTGCCGATGCCATTGAAAGGCATGCCATGAGTCCACAAAGAACTGCAATAATTTTTTTCATTTATACACCTCTTATAAAATGATTTGATTTTATGGATTGCTTCGTCGCAAAGCTCCTCGCAATGACGAGAACAGTTTTCATTGCGAGGAACGCAGTGACGAAATCCGCCGTCATTGCGAGAAACGCAGTGACGCGGCAATCTATTTCGTGCTCTTCTTGCAGAAAGCCTTCATGTTGCGGATCTGAACAGAAGTTGTCTTTGAAGATGGAGCACCTGTTGTCTGGCGGTGTTCAACACAAGCAACAGGAGAAAGACATTCGTAAACATCTTCTTCAATGAGCTTTGAACACTGCTGGAATTCTTCCATGCAGAGGTCCTCAATCTTTGTAAGGCCTGCATCGATGGCTTTTCTTACGGCTGTTGCAGAAACTGTATGGGCCGTACGGAATGGCATCCCCTTGCGGACAAGATATTCTGCAAGGTCAGTAGCGTTGGCAAATCCACCTTCACAGGAAGATGCCATGTTTGCATTGTTCCATTTTGCAGAAGAAATCATTGCTGTGAAAACCTTAAGGTTTCCTTCAACTGTATCAAGGGCTTCAAATAAAGGAGCCTTGTCTTCCTGCATGTCGCGGTCGTATGCAAGTGGAAGTCCCTTCACCATTGTAAGAAGGTTGATGAGATCTCCGTAAACCTTTCCTGTTCTACCGCGGATAAGCTCTGCAAAGTCAGGATTCTTTTTCTGTGGCATGATTGAAGAACCTGTAGACCATTTTTCACTGAGCTCGATGAAAGCAAATTCAGTTGTAGACCAAAGGACAACTTCTTCGCACATGCGGCTCAAGTGGCTCTGAAGAATTGCAAAGTCAGATGTAAATTCAATGCAGTAATCGCGGTCAGCAGAAGTATCAAGGGAATTTTCTGTAACGCCTTCAAATCCAAGTTTCTTTGCAACCATTTCACGGTTCAAAGGAAGGGTACTTCCCTGAAGGGCACCAGCTCCGAGCGGTGAAAGATTTACGCGCTTGAGGGAATCTTCAAGACGAAGCCAGTCACGTTTAAGCATTGTAGCCCATGCCATGAGATGCTGAGCCAAAGTTCCAGGCTGAGCATGCTGCATGTGAGTATAGCCTGTAAGCAAAGTCTTCTTGTTCTTGTCTGCAATGTCTGTCAAAGTAGAAATCAGAGTAATGATTTCGTTCTGAAGGCAAGGAATGATTCTTTTAAGGTAAAGGCGTTCGTCAAGGGCAATCTGATCGTTGCGGCTTCTTCCCGTGTGAAGTTTCTTTCCAGGTTCGCCGATTCTGTCTGTCAAAGTTGCTTCAACAAAGGAATGAATGTCTTCTGCACTGTAGTCAATTTTAAGCTTTCCAGTTCCAAGGTCATTTTCAATTGACTTGAGTCCCTTTATGATTTCTGCACTTTCCTTCTTGCTGATGATTCCGCATGCACCGAGCATTTCTGCGTGTGCCATTGAACCATGAATGTCATCAAGAGCCATGCGTTCATCAACGAAAATTGAAGTTTCAAATTCTACTGCCGCTGCGTCAGGGCCTTCTGCAAAGCGACCGGACCAGAGAGCCTTGTGATTGTCATCAGTATGTGTACCGTGTGATTTTACTGCCATATTTTCCTCTATAATTTTAATTCTATGAATTTTTCTTCATCCACTTTTCAATGCCGTTCTTAATGTCATCATCGATATCGTGTTCAATGCGGCATGCATTTGCCTCTGCCTGCTCTTCATCAACTCCACAAATTTTCATAAGGAATTTTGTAAGGAGAACATGACGGGCATAAATTGATTCAGCGCGCTTGAGACCTTCTTCCGTAAGTTCAAGGGAACCGATTGGTCCGTCTGTAATAAATCCGTTTTCCGTAAGGATGCTCATTGCACGGCTTACGCTAGGCTTTGACACTCCAAGTTTTCTTGCAACATCAACCGAACGGGCAATTCCATTCTGTCTTTTTAACACAAGGACTGCTTCAAGATAGTCTTCGCCAGACTCATGTAGTTCTACCATAAAAACCCCTGATAAAAAAATATCGCTACATTATACTATATAAATGGTTGGATTATCTACAGAAAGAAGAGATGACTTTAAAACAAATGGATTGCCAATATTTCTTTTTCTGATAAACTGATTTTGTGGAAGTTCTTGAATTAATCGACAAGCTGCAGTTCACTCACAATATTTCTGCTGAAGAATACGAATTCATAATCTCGCACGCTGAACAAATGCACATTGACTACGCCGCAAAAAAAGCCGACCATACCAGAAAAGAATTTTTCGGCAACAAAGTTTTCATCCGCGGTCTCATTGAAATTTCAAACTGCTGTAAAAACAACTGCTTCTATTGCGGAATAAGAAGAGACAACAAGAATGCAATCCGCTACCGTCTGTCTCCGGAAGAAATCCTTCAATGCTGCAAAAACGGACATGAACTTGGATTCAGAACTTTTGTGCTTCAAGGCGGAGAAGATTCCTTTTACAACGATGAAATTTTATGCAACTTAATAGAAGAAATTAAAAAAAACATGCCCGATTGTGCAGTTGCACTTTCCCTGGGAGAAAGGTCCATTGAAAGCTACAGTAAATTAAAAACTGCAGGTGCAGACCGTTATCTTTTGCGGCAGGAAACGGCAACAGAAGAACACTACCAAAAACTTCATCCGTCGGAAATGTCCTTTTCAAACAGAATGAAATGCCTTGAAAACCTGAAGGCTCTTGGCTATCAGACAGGGGCTGGCTTTATGGTTGGATCCCCTTTCCAGACTGAAGAAAACCTTGCACGAGATTTATTTTTCATCCAGAACTTCAAACCTGAAATGTGCGGAATCGGACCTTTCATTCCACACATGGATACTGATTATAATAATTTCCCCGCTGGAACATTGAACCAGACTCTGCTTTGCCTAAGCCTTATCCGCCTTGCAAACCCAAAGATTCTATTGCCTGCAACCACTGCCCTTGCAACCATAAGCTCAGAGGGAATCCCCCTTGGAATAAAAGCAGGTGCTAATGTCGTAATGCCGAACCTTACTCCAGTTTCAGTCAGAAAAAATTACAGTCTATACGACAGGAAAGCCGTCACTGGAAATCAAGCAGTTGAAAACATTGAAATCCTAAAGAAGCAGATGAAAGCCATTGGCTATGAAGTAGTTGTAGACAGGGGCGATTTTCTCCGGAACAAGTAAAAGTCAATTTGAATTTTTCTTTAGATTTTCTATAATGTTACCCATGTATAACCCAAAATCCACGAATGCAGAAGAATTCATCAATCACGAAGAAATTCTAGATTCATTAAAATATGCAGACGAAAACAAAAACAATCTTGAACTCATAGATTCACTTTTAGAAAAAGCCCGTCCAAGAAAAACGGAAAAAGGATGGCACTGCCAGGGTCTTACCCACAGGGAAGCTTTGGTTCTTCTTGCCTGTGACAACAAAGAAATCAATCGGAAAATTTTCAAGCTTGCAGAAGTAATAAAAAAAGCCTTTTACGGAAACAGAATTGTTCTTTTTGCCCCCCTCTACCTTTCCAACTACTGCATCAACGGCTGTCTTTACTGCCCGTACCATCTTAAAAACAAAAACATCGCAAGAAAAAAACTTACTCAGACAGAAATTGCAGCGGAAGTTGCAGCCCTTCAGGATATGGGTCACAAAAGGCTTGCAATAGAAGCAGGTGAAGATCCAAAGAACAATCCCATAGAATACATTCTTGAAAGCCTTAAAACAATTTACAGCGTCAAGCACAAAAACGGTTCCATCCGCCGTGCAAATGTCAACATTGCCGCAACTACAATAGAAGAATACAAAATGCTTAAGGATGCAGGAATCGGAACCTACATTCTTTTTCAGGAAACCTATCACAAGGAAAGCTACGAACGGCTTCATCCAACAGGACCAAAGCACGACTACTGCTGGCATACGGAAGCCCACGACAGGGCCATGGAAGCAGGCATCGACGATGTAGGTCTTGGCGTTCTTTTTGGACTTGATAAATACCGCTATGAATTTGCAGGGCTTTTGATGCATGCAGAGCATCTTGAAGCGGTTCACGGTGTTGGTCCGCATACAATTTCCGTTCCCCGCGTAAAAAAGGCAGACGACATTGATCCGGATGTTTTTGACAACGGCATCAGCGACGAAATGTTTTTAAAGATCATTGCCTGCATAAGAATTGCAGTTCCATATACGGGAATGATCATAAGCACACGCGAAAACGAAGAGACAAGAAGGCGGGCCTTGAACGCAGGAATAAGCCAGATAAGCGGCGGGTCAAGAACCAGTGTTGGCGGTTATACAGAAAAAGTAAGGCCTCATGATTCGGAACAGTTTGATGTAAGCGATACAAGAACTTTAGACGAAGTAATAGGATGGCTCATTGAACAGAAACACATTCCGTCTTTCTGTACAGCCTGTTACAGGGAAGGAAGAACAGGTGACCGTTTCATGGCCCTTTGCAAGACAGGACAGATTCAAAACTGCTGTCATCCAAACGCCTTGATGACTTTGCAGGAATATTTAACGGACTATGCAAGCAAAGAAACAAAATCTACCGGAGAAAAACTCATTGCCGAAGAACTTAAAAACATTCCACGCGAAAAGACAAGGGAAATATGTTCTTCCCGCATTGAAAAAATAAAGACTACTGACGAAAGGGATTTCAGGTTTTAATATGACTGCACCAGGTTCAGAAAGAATTCACATATCTATTTTTGGAAGCCGCAACGCAGGAAAGTCCACTCTTGCCAATGAACTTCTTGGACAGAATCTTTCCATTGTTTCTGACACAAAGGGAACAACAACGGATCCGGTAAGCAAGACAATGGAACTTCTTCCCCTTGGTCCAGTTGTAATAACGGACACTGCAGGCTATGACGATGAAGGCGAACTTGGAGAAAAACGCGTTTTAAAAACAAAGCAAATCCTTAACAAAACAGACATTGCAATTCTTGTTATAAACAAATCTGTTGGAAAAACAACAGAAGACCAAAACTTTGAAAACATTCTTAAAGAAAAAGGTATTCCATATTCAGTTATTTTTCGGGAAAAGAAATCAATAAAAGAAAAAGCCATTGAAGAAATCATCAGGCTTTCATCATCGCTGCAAACAAAAAAGACAATTCTTGAAGGCCTCGTAAAAGAAAGCGACATTGTAATCCTTGTATGTCCCATTGATGAAGCGGCTCCAAAAGGAAGACTAATTCTTCCACAGCAGATGGTACTTAGGGAACTTCTGTACAGTCATGCCAAGGCAATTGTAATCCAGCCGGAAGAACTTAAAGAAACAATCGGAACTCTTAAAGTTCAGCCTGCCCTAGTTATAACCGACAGTCAATGCTTTAAAAAAGTTTCGGAAGATTTATCGGAAGAAATTCCGCTCACATCTTTTTCCATTTTAATGGCCCGTTACAAGGGATTTTTAAAGGAAGCAATCAACGCCGTAAATGCAATCGAAAAACTTGAAGACGGAGATTCAGTTTTAATCAGCGAGGGTTGTTCCCATAGAAGACAGTGCGGCGACATTGGAACAGTAAAGATTCCTGCAGCATTGAAAAAACTGACCGAAAAAAATCTGAACATAGAAACGTCAAGCGGAACTGAATTTCCAGAGGATCTTTCAAAATATTCTGCTGTCATCCACTGCGGCGGATGCATGATTACGGAAAAAGAACTTCTTTACAGAATGAAATGTGCACAGGACCAGGATGTTCCATTCTGCAACTACGGAATATTTCTTGCATTTGCCGGCGGCATTCTTGAACGAAGCATAAAAATTTTTAAAAATAATTTTTAAAAACCGACATAAAATATTTTTTAGTGAAAATAATTTAAGCGTATGCGGAAGGAAAAATGACGCGCGGATTTTCCCGATGCATGCGCATTTTTATTTTGTGAGGAATATTTTATGAATTCATTGAACCAGGTAATCATCGAAGGAAATGTTGTCCGCCAGCCGGAAAAGAAAACTTGCAAGAACGGCGCTTCATTTTGCAGAATCCCAATTGCCGTAAACAGATACTACAAGAACTCTGACGGCGAATATGTTGATGATGTTTCATTTTTTGACATCTCCACATTCGGAAACCTTTCTGAAACTTGCGAAAAATGGTGCCTTAAAGGAAGAGGAATCCGCGTAGTAGGAAGACTCAAACAGAATGTAAGCACTGATGAAAATGGAAAGAAAAACAGCCGCGTTGACATCATTGCGGAACACATTGAATTCAAACCGGTGTTTAAGAAGACAGGCGACAAGGAAACTGAAGAAGCAGGGGCAGAAAGCGCTCCAAAGACTTCTGCAAGCAAGAAAGAAAAAATCAACATGCTTGCAGAAGTTGCTGCCGCCAACCAGAAGGAACAGGAGGAGGCAGTAGAAGAAGAAGTTGTATTCTAGCGGCGGCGAGGTTTTCCGCCCTTACCTTTACCTTTGCCAGGTTTGCCATAGCGAGGCTTGCGACCGTTGATGCCTTCGGCTTCTTCAAGTTCGCGTCTTGCATTGGCAGCCTGGTAAGCTTCCATTTTTTCAGGATTGTAGAAACCGTCCTTCCAGTTAAAGCGGGAACAGCCATCTACATAACCATGATTCTGGAGAAGGTTAAGGAGACCGCGAATATCACCCTTAGTAACCTTTGTCTTTGAGAAGTCAATGAGCTGGCGCTTCCATCCCTTTGTTTTGAGGCTGTCCATTTTATCAAGTAGACTGAATGGAGCTTCAGGCATTACAAAAGAACCGTCGTCAGTAGAGTTTACCTTGAATCCCATTCTTTCCTTATCGCTGAAATAAGTAAAATCATAATCCTTTGGAAGCTTGAACCTCATGCGGAAAAGGACCGGATATGAGAATACGCTTACAAGAACTCGGGACCTTTCGTTTTCTGTTTCAAATGTGTCGTTAAGGTTGCGTTCAGAATTTTCAGCTGGTGGGATTACCGCCATGATGTTCTGATTTTCAAGGAAGCTTACAGCCCACTTGTTGAAAGTATAAAGGTACTGTCCTGCAATCATGTGAACGCCCTTCTTTCCCTTAAGGATATTGATATGGGCCAGATTGTTTACGACAAATGTTGTGTATCCTTTTTCAACAAGCTTTTCCAAAGTTTCTTCCAGCTGTGGTTCCGAACCTTCAGGAACATAAGGGTCAAGGGAAATGATGACCATCTTTTTGCTGTACGGCAAAACAGGTTTTTCAGGCTTGTCCTTTACAAGAAGGTCGTATGTAGTCTCACAGTTGAGTTCAACGATAACGCGTACAGGATGCAGAGGTCCCATAAGATGAGCATCTGCAATTGTTGAAACTCCAACATAGAGACCTTCAGGGAACCAGCTGAGTCCATTCTTATCAACAGGAGTAAGATCAAGAACAGGAAGTTTTTCAGGCCCCGGCTGTTTTCTGAACTGAGAAAGATCAGAAGGAAGAACCCTCTTGTATCTCTTTGACATGCTCTTTGTCTGAAGAAGGTAAACGCTGTCTCCCTTAACGAATCCGTTAGGAACATCAACCCACCTCTGGTCTTTTTCATCTACAGTAACAACACGGACCTTGTGGCTTTCACGTCCGCTGTCATCCTGCTTGTGAAGGCGAATGCTGTCACCAGGATCAGGGTCATAGTCACCTCCAGAGATTACAGCCATCTGAATGTCTGTAGCCTTTTCGCTTTCTACGGCGATATTTGCAGCCTGCTGTTTTTCTTCTGCGGAGGCAGGTCTTAAAAGACTGAGTTTTCCAAGGTAGATACCTGTACCGCCAGCCTGCTTTGGATTAAGGATTTTGGCACCGGCTTCTTCAACGCCTTCTTCAACAGTCTTGAACCCGTACCAGTAATCGGTCTTTGACCTTGCAAAGTCTGTAGAAAGAATTCTGCGTCCTTCTGCAATGGAACCCTTCCTGTCAGTTTCCCAGTGGTCCATTACATAGCGGTATGCGGCAGTAACGGCACCAACATATTCCGCACTCTTCATGCGGCCTTCAATCTTAAAACTGTCTACACCAGCCTGCATGAGTTCCGGAACCTGACCGATGAGTTCAAGGTCACAGGGAGAAAAATAATATCCTGTAGAAAGATTGCCTGGAATTTCTGCGTTGTAAAGACGACGGCAAGCCTGAGTACACATGCCGCGGTTAGCAGATTTTCCGCCAAGATAACTTGAGAAAAGACAAAGTCCGCTTTCACTTACACAAAGGGCACCATGAACGAACATTTCGATTTCAGCATTTGTCTTAGACTTGATCTGCTTGATTTCTTCAAGACCAAGTTCGCGGGCAACAACAACGCGCTTAAGACCTTCCCTGCTCAAAAGATTTGCTGCGGCTGCCGATTCAACATTCATCTGTGTGGACGCATGAAGTTCAAGGTTCGGACAAAATTCCTGGCACATTCTTACAACACCAAAATCCTGAACGATGATTCCATCAGGCCCGATTTTATTGAGGTAATTCAAAAAGCGGTAAAGGCGTTCAGTCTCGTGTTCTTCACTGACTGTATTTACCGTAACATAGATTTTCTTTCCAAGGCGGTGAACGCTCTGTACTGCAGCTTCAAACTGGTTCCATGCAAAATTTGATGATCTTAGGCGAGCATTAAAGCTCTTAAGTCCCATGTAAACTGCATCTGCACCTTCGCCAAGAGCGGCATCAAGGGCTTCGATATTTCCCGCAGGAGCTAATAGTTCTGTCATAAAATATAGTATATAGAAAAAACTAATTAACTTCCACAATGACTGATATGGACACTTCCACGCATAAAAATAGACTCCTAAAATCTTCTGAGCGGACACTCTGAAAGTTTTATTTTGCTGCAGAGTTCCTTCATTCCGGTAGAATCAAAATAATCGGAAAGAACTTCCCTTGTAACTTTTGCTTCAGGACCAATGCAGATTTCATTGAAGAGGTCGGCATAATGGATTCCCAAGGTTCCGCAAACTTCCTTAAGTTTCAGAATGTAGTATTTTTTGATGTTTGTTTCTTCAACAAAGAAATGAGGTTCACCTAAATATTGATTCACATTGTATGGAAGAGAAACAAGACGATATTCCTTTTCACTTATGAAGGAAGGGTGCTTGAACAATGGTGAACTTGTTATAAGGCGGTTGAACATTTCCTTAATTCTGTCATTGTCCTTTTCACCTTCTTTAACAATGGCAGCAATTTCAGAAACGATTTCAAGACCATCAACATCACCTGAATAGCTTACCTTGCATAAAGGAGCATGACCTGCTTCACCTATTTTTGCAAGATATTCTTTATTGAAGGCAATGCAAATTCCCATGCCGTTTTTAGCATACCTTGCCCATTGAGCCGCATCATCAGAATATTCGCTGAAGCAGCTGGCATAACTTGAAAGCCTGTCAAAATCCTTAAGGTTTTCAGAGAAAAGGGTTTCTACTTTTTCATGGAGAGAACAATCAAGGCAGTTTTTAACGGCAGATTTCAGTTTCTTTATAAAGTAGAGCATTTCCTGACTGTCGTTCATTCGCCTAAGATTCCAAAGCCATATTTCACCGTTCGTAATGATTCCGCGCATGGCATTGAAGTCTGTATAATGATAAAGGTTTTCCATAGGCTGCCTCCTGTTTCAATTATAACACGCACACAAACAAAATCACCTGATAATTAAACAACACCTTCCTTGTCTAATTTTCCTTTCCACACTATCATCCCATCATGGAACAAAAAAATTTCAAATGCGTTTTTACCGATCTGGACAAAACTTTGCTTGCACCAGGTTCAGTCCTCACAGATTATACAAAAGAAACAATAGGAATGTTGATTTTAAAAGGCATTTATTTTGTTCCGTCCAGCGGCAGAGCCTTCAATTCATTCCCAAAAGAATTGCTTAAAATGGAAGGATTAAAATACGCGGTAACAAGCAACGGAGTTTCCGTCAACGAAATAATTGAAAGCGGCAAGCACAGGGGCATGGAACGCTGCTGCAAGATTTTAGGCATAAGCCCCAAAGAATGCATTGCCTTTGGAGATGCGTCCAATGACATGGAAATGCTCAAGGCCGCCGGACTTGGAATCGCCGTAGCAAACGCAAAAGAATCTAATCGTTCTTCTTCATGAAGAAATTGCCTTTAAGGAATTTTGTCTCGATTGTATTTATGAAGGCATCAGGATCAACTTCCTTGATGGACTGAACCAGTTTGAATTCATCAGTGCTTGAAATGACGGCATAAATTATTTTTCTGTCATCACCTGTATATCCGCCTTTCCCTTCCATAATTGTACAGGTATGGTTCACTCGGTTCCTTATGAGGGCGATAATTTCATCAGCCTTGTTCGTTACAATAAAGAGAGTGTATTTCTGATAGCGTCTGTAGATGGTGTTTAAAATCTGAGTACTTGCAAACTGAAAAATGATGGAATACAGGGCCCTGTTCCAGCCAAAAAGAATTCCGAAAATCACCAGCACAAAGCAGTCCCAGATCAAAATGTAATTCCAGATGGTTTTCCCTGTCTTTTCAGAAACAAAAATTGAAATGAAATCAGTACCGCCGCTAGTTGCACCTGCAAAAAGACAAAGGCAGACAGAGACTCCATTCAGTATTCCGCCAAAAACAGAAGTAAGAAGAATGTCATCGGTAACATGAAGGCCAGGAATCAAGTCTGTAAGCACGCCGCAGAGTACAAGCATCCATATAGAATACAACGTAAATTTTTTTCCTACATACTTGAAACAGATTGCCGCAGGAACAACATTCAACCCCCAGTAAATTGGGCTGTAAGGAATCTTTATGTTGAAATATGTTTTGAAAATGTCCTGTACCAAAAGGGAAATGCCAGAAAAACCTCCAGGCAAAAGGCCTCCTGTGTGAACAAAAGTATTGATATCAACAGCCATTACGACAGCCGCTGCGGAAACCAACAAAAATCTATAAATGCCTTTCATAAGAGAGAACCTCGAACTTCTCAAATTTGAATTTAGTTCTTTTGCAATGCAAATTCAAGAAAATCAAACCGCAGTATAATTACAAAAATTATATCACGGCTTGCAAAGCCACTGTCGCTTTCAGCATGATTAAATCAGTTTGCGGCCCTTCCACTTTCCGCTGGCAATTCTCCAGATGAAGAAATTTGACCTTACCACCCAGTCCAATACCATTGCAATCCAGGTTCCAAGGGCACCGTAGGCTACTGTCCATCCCATAAAAGGAATGAGGCCGAAAATCTGAGTATATTTGAAAACATAGCTCATGCCGATGCGCACAGCAAACATTGAAATAACCGAAACTATCATAGGGAAGGCTGCATCGTTTGCCGCACGCAAGGCATTTGGCAGGGTAAAGGACATTGGCCAGAAAAGAATCCCAAAGACTCCGTGGCACATGGTAATCCACCAGGCAAGTTCCGTAGTCTCAGGCGAAAGATGATAGAATGCCAAAATTCCCCTGAGGCTTAAAAGGTACGGAACATTCCAGAGGAACATGGAAACATAAGCTATGACCATAAGTTTTTTTGTGTAGTACATGGCCTGCTTTTCATCCGCAGCCCCGCAACACCTTCCAATGACTGTAAGCATGGCAATGTTTATTGCACTGGGAGCAAGAACTTCGATTGTTGCAAGGGAGTTGGCAGTCGCATTGGCCGCAATGGCTGTAGTTCCGAAAGTTGAAATCAAGGACAGAACCAGAATTTTTCCGAACTGGAAAATGCTGTTTTCAAGTCCGCTTGGTATTCCGATTTTCAGAATCTTTTTTACAAGGCTGAACTCAACGCCCACACGAAACATTTTCCTGATGGAAAGCGGAGTTTCCCCGTGATATGGTTTTTCCCTGAGCATCCAGTAAGTAAGCAGAAGAGCACCACCGATTCTTGAAACAGTTGTTGGAATTGCAACGCCTTCAACCCCCATCTTCAACACAAAAATGCAGAACGCATTTCCACCGATGTTGATTGCATTTCCGATAGTGGAAGCATACATGGCAAGCTTTGAATTCCCCTGGGCGCGGAAAATTGCTGCAACGGCACTATAAAGGGCAATGCCAGGCAAAGCAAGCATGGTAATCCAGAAATACCTTAAGCTTGCATCCATTACAGAATCTTCAACCTTACCGAAAATTCCCGAAAGAATCGGTCTGCAGAAAATTATCATAACCGCAGTTATAAATGAAGAAACCCCAAGCATTACATATATGAGCTGAACAGCCGTATTTTCCGCCATCTTTCTGTCTTTGCGTCCAAGGTACTGACTTACAACAACGGCCCCACCAGTTCCAAGGGCATTGAGCAAGGCAAAAAGAAGGATGTTGATGCTGTCCACAAGGGAAACACCCGAAACTGCATATTCACCCAAAGTAGCAACCATGACAACATCTGCAATTCCTACGGCTGCGTTGAGTATCTGATCAATAAAAAGCGGAATGATTAAGGATACCAGCTGCCTGTTGGTAAACATTTTGTCCTGAAGTTTTTCTTCCATTTTGGCTGTCCAATGGAACAATGTTTTAAACCGCATTTTTGCCGAATGGCAAAAATGTCGGCTTTGAAAACTGTGTTAGGCGATTTTTCTTATACACCTTATTCTTTCCAATTTACAAGTTTGATTCCGTTTAGATCCTTAAAATGCTTTGTATTATTTGTAACGAGAACAGATTCTTTTTCAATGGCAAAAGAGCCGATGAGTATATCATCGTCATCAATCGTGATTCCATTTTTTCTCAAATATGCATATTGTTTAGCAGCTTCTTCCAAAACAGATTTATCCATATACACAATGCCACAATGATTTGCAA
>JAHAZL010000033.1 GCA_018384055.1 Treponema sp. | reverse complement strand
TTTTATGAATTACGATGCCTGTCCCGAGACAACAAGAACTTTGGCGAATCCATTGCCCTATATGGCATGATTTATTCATGATCCAAGAATATTAGAGTGGTAAATTGCCGAATGATCTTATCTGATTTTTATTCTTGACAGAAGACACAACATATTAGGGGACAGACCCCTAAAACATGACAATGGGGACAGCCCCCTATGTTACAAACAAAGAGGTCTGTCCCCTTATGAAACGGAATTGCGGATTTTTCCTCATTCTGCTATATATACAGTCATGATTAAAACACCTGAAAGTAAACTAAATGTAAAACTCATAGCCCTTGATCTTGACGACACCCTACTCAATGATGGCCGTTCTATTGATGATAATACGGTTAGAGCTCTGCAAATGGCTGCAGACAAAGGCATTTACATTGTCCTTTGTTCAGGTCGAGCGGAAAATGGAATTCTTCCATTTGTTCGAAGATTAGATATTGCAGGGAAAGAAACAGGCCGCTTCATAATTGCCATAAACGGATGCAGCGTTTTTGACATGCACCAGAGAAAACAGATATACCTTAAGAGCGTTGACAGCAACATTCTTCTCTACGCTAACGGGGAAGCGGAAAAATCAGGATTGAATACTGAAGTTTATTCTCCCGATGTAATCTTCTATAAAAAGGAGACCACCTGGACGCGTCTTGATGTAGACATGTGTCATGTAAAGGGACAGGTTGTTGAAGAATATGAAAAGTTCCTGAAGGAAGGCAAATTTCCAAAAATGCTCATTCCAGGAGAACCTGAAAAACTTCTGTCGCTTCAGGCAAAACTGAAAAAAGAACTTGGAGACAGAGCTGTTATCTTCACTAGCAAACCATACTTTCTTGAACTTCTTCCGCCAAAATGCGGCAAGGGAGAAGCCATTGAATTTCTTGCAGGAGAACTCGGCATTCCTATGGAGCAAACCATCGGTTTTGGCGACAGCATGAATGACGAAAGCATGATCAGAATGTGCGGAAACGGAATTGCAATGTGCAACGGACTTGATTATATAAAGAAAATCGCCGACTATGTCAGTGAAAAAGACAACAACAATGATGGCGTCGGGGATTTCATAGAAAAGTATGTCCTCTAGATAATGTCATTAAGGGTTTGTTTTACGCCAAGTTCTTTAAGAATGGAATCTTTGGCAGATGATTTTTTGACAGCCTCATTTACCTGCAGAACATTCTGTTTTTTTACCGCCCGAATCAAAAGGTTTTTTGGAGTACCTTCCATATCAATGAATTCCATAAGCTGAACCGCATAACCTTTTTCTTCAAGAAGTTCAGCACGAATTGCATCTGTTGCAAGAGCGGCAAATCTTTCGCGTATAATTCCATGCTTCATGAAAATCGCAAGAGGACTGTTTTCCTCCACCGTATTTTTTCCAATCTGACTGTTTATTTCATGCTGACAGCAAGGAACAGAAAGAATAGCCTTTGTATTGTGTTCAAGTGCATACTTCAGGGCATAGTCAGTTGCAGTATCGCAAGCATGAAGCGTCACGATAATGTCAGGCGAAGTCTCCCCTGAATATTTAGCAATATCTCCTACTGCAAAGTTTAGGTTTGAGTATCCGAATTTGCGGGCAAGATTCGCACAGTGCTCGATGACATCTTTTTTTAAGTCCAAACCAAACACTTCACAGGGAATTTTTTTAATTTCTGTCAAAAAATAATAGGCGGCAAAAGTAAGGTAGGATTTTCCAGAACCAAAATCAACAATACGGAGGGGTCTGTCCCCATTGAAATCACCATCTTCTCCGCAGCACATTTTTTTTACATCAGCAAGTATGTCATCTATAAATTCAAGAAAACGATTTATCTGGCGAAACTTGTCATAACGAGATGAAACAATATTACCATCCTTTGTCATTACTCCAAGCTCAATCAGGCATGGAACAGGAATGCCTTCCTTTAGAATATAATTTTTTTCTTTCTTCTGCTTGAATGTTACAGGCGATGAAATTTTCTTAAAGAGTTTTTTTACTTCACCACGACGATTTGCAAGATATGTTATTTCCTGAACATCCGTACGCTCTATGCAGTTTTTGAATGTTATTCCAGCATTTTCTTCAACGAATCTTTCGGCATCTTCTTTTGAAAGATTTTTTGTAAAGGACTGTTTTTCAGTAAAACTTTCGGAAATATAAGCATTCGAAGGCACTGCAGAAGGAGACGGATTTTTCCAGATGCGGACCTTTACATAGGATTTACCTAGTTTTTCTTCAACAGACTTAGAAGGTTTAGAAAATGTAGCTGAAATCAACATGTTCTTATTCTAAGAAAATATCATTTCTAAATCAATATTAAGACAATGGGGACAGACCCCTTTTGGACCCCTTTTGAAATATAATGAAATTACACAATAAAAAAATGCTTTTAAAGAAAAAATTTTTCTCTAATAATACATTTAGCTGTTAAACAATTATGACTGTCTGATTATTTTTTTGCTGATTCCCGTAATTCTGGCAATCTGAGATATTGAGATTCCAACTTTTTTCATGATGCTGCATTTTTCTTTCTGAACATCTATAGAAAGCCTCTCAAGGTTGTAAGGTGACGATATTCCACATATTTTTTTTATTAATTCCAGGGCGCGACAATCCGTAAACACCAACTTATTTTCATATTCCATACAATTTTGGTTTACCCGCTGATACACAAAATCCAACAAACATTTTATTGAACCAAACAAACTTATTACATAGTCAGTTTCAACAAAGTTTTTTCTTCTGAAATTTCTCAAAGCATAAAAACTGTTCCATCGATATTTGTCAAATTTTCCAAGCCCCGCTTTTTCATTATTTTGTAAGATATATCTATAAACAGTTTTAAAATATTCATCGTCAAGAACCGGTTCACTCTTAAACCTACCTTGAAACAGATGACCAGAACGATCGTATTTTCTATTGAAATAATATACATAACTATTGGCAATCTTCTGAACAAGCAAACTCATGTTTTTTTCTGCATTTCCAATTAAAATATGAACATGATTTCCCATCAGGCAATATGCATGAACAGCAATCCCCAATTCTTTTGAGTATTTCTTTAATTTTCCGAGGAAAAACCTTCTGTCTTCTATATCATTAAACAAATTCTGCCTGTTATTCCCACGCAAAATTACATGATAGAAACCAGAATTTCCATAAACCCTAGGTTTTCTAGCCATTATATTTACTTACCTATATATATATTTTCTAGAAATTTAAAAAAACGTCGTTTTTATATGAAAAACTTTTAGTGGGGTCTGTCCCCTTTCAAAGTAAAAGTACAAAAGGGTCTGTCCCCTTTGTTAAGTCGTTAGTGCCATTCCCAAAAAAATATGCTATATTGTTAACCATGAGTACCGAAAAAATTCCATTAAGAAAGGACGTCCCAGCAGAACACAAGTGGGACCTGACACAGCTTTATAAATCAGAATCAGACTGGGAGGCAGATCTTAAGAAGATTCCTGAGTTCACAGAAAAGATGGTTGCCTTCAAAGGCCGTCTTGGTGAATCAAGCAACACTCTTCTTGCAGCCCTTAAGGCAGATGATGAGCTTGGACTCCTTGTAGAAAAGGTCTACCACTATGCAAGCTTAATGAACGAAGCGGACCAGAGCGAAAGCTCAAACCAGGAACGCTACAACAAGGTAATGATGGCTTATACAAATATGTCGTCACAGTGCAGTTTTTTTACACCAGAACTTCTTTCCATTGACGATGAAAAAATCAATGCCTGGTGTGAACTTCCTGAATTTGCAGATTATAAAATCAGCATAAAGAAAGCCCTCCATTCAAAACCTCATATTCTTTCTGAAAAGGAAGAAAGGCTCATGGCTCTTCAAAGCGAAAGCGGACAAACTGCTTCAACTGTTTTCAGCCTTCTCAACGATGTAGACATGGATTTTGGTACCGTCCACTGTGACGGAGGGGACAGACCCCTAACCCACAGCACTTGGAGCAACTTCCTGGAAAACCAGGATCGCAGCATTCGTCAGGAAGCATATACAAAATTCTATGATCAGTTTGAAAAACATGCAAACACCCTTGCTTCCCTTTATGCAGGTTCTATAAACAACGATATTTTTGTTGCCCGTGCAAGAGGATACAAGTCTTCTTTGGATATGGCCCTTTACGACGACAAGGTTCCAGAAAGCGTTTACAGGAACCTCATTGAGACAGTTCACAAGAATCTTCCTGATCTCCACAGGTTCTACTCACTCCGCAAAAAGATTCTCGGCGTAGATGAACTTAGACACTGGGATGTTTATGTTCCACTCGTTAAATCTGTTAAATCAAAGGTTACCTATGAAGAATCTGTAGAAATCTGCCGCAATGCCATGGCAGTTCTTGGAAAGGAATATACGGAAACATTATGCGGAGGCCTTTTGGGTGGATGGTGTGACCGCTACGAAAACAAAGGAAAACATTCGGGAGCTTTTTCAAGCGGTTGTTACGAAGGTTATCCATACATCCTCCTGAATTACGATGACAATACCCTTCGTGATGTATACACTATGGCTCATGAAGGTGGACACAGCATGCATTCATGGTACAGCGTGCACAACAATCCTTTCAGCTGCTATGAATACACTATTTTTGAAGCTGAAGTTGCATCAACATTCAACGAAGAACTTGTGTTCCAGTACCTTCTTAAAAATGCAAAAGATGACGAAATGAAAAAATATCTTCTTGCAATGCGTGCCAACGACATTCTTGCTACCCTTCACCGTCAGACAATGTTTGCCGAATTCGAACTGAAGTGTCACGAAGCAGTTGAAAACGGAACACCTTTAAGCTGCGACGGAATCCGCAAGATTTACCGCGACCTTCTTGAATTGTATTTTGGTCCAGAGATGAAGTTTGAAAAATCCAGCGACATGGAAGGACTTCGCATTCCACACTTCTACAACGCATTCTATGTTTACAAATATGCAACAGGAATTTCAGCTTCCCTTGCCCTTGCAAAGCGCGTAACCGAAGGTGGAGAAAAAGAAAGGGAAGATTACTTCAAGTTCCTCAAGAGTGGTGGAAGCCGCTATCCAATCGATGCCCTTCGTGTAGCAGGCGTTGATATGGAAAGTCCAGCCCCAGTTCAGGCAGCCCTTGATACTTTCAAGCATCTTGTTGATCAGCTGGAAAAATTACTGTAAAACAAACAACCAAAGAATAAGGGCCTTCGGTTTCCGAAGGCCCTTATTCTTTGGTTATGCCAAGGATGGCGCGTCATAAATTCAGCAACATTGTCAGAGAGTTTTTCATGTCAAAACTCTTGAGTAAAAACCGACAGGATTTTGGTTTTTACTTTTACTTCTGAAGAATGAATTCAACACGGCGATTTTTCCAGTTGACATCAGAATTCTTTCTGTCTGCAACAGGTTCAGTACCACCCTTACCTTCCGAAGAAAGTCTTTTTTCACCATCCTTCACCTTAAGGGCGATGAGCTGATTCTTAACATATTCTGCTCGTTCCGTAGAAAGAGGAATAAGTTCTTTTGTTTCTTCATCAGCATTATCTGTTACACGGTTAGCATGACCTACAACAGTTACCTTGTAATCCTTGAACTTGTTGAGGATTTCTGCAACTCTTTTAAGGATACGCTGGTTGTTGTCGGCCTGAGACTGAGTGATTCCCTTTTCCTTTACATTGCCCTTAGCATCAAGTTTCTGAACACCAAAGTCTGCTGCATTTGCACGGAAGATGATTGATGGAATCTGCATCTTAAGCTTGTCACCGTCCTGAACAATGAGAACGTCAACATTGATTACGCCCTTGTATGTTGAATGCATACCGAGTTCATCATAAGCTTCAAGAACATAAGGATAGTCTTCTGCAGACTGAACGATTTCACCGTTGTTTCCACGGCCATCCCAAATAAGGCGCTCTGTCATCACAGTCTTACCTGCTGTTTTCCAGAATGGACTCAATGGTTTATTTTCATCCTTAATTGGATTGTAGATTGTGAATGACCAGTTCTTAAGTCCTGCAACAGACTTGCAATTCAACTGAACAAAGAGGTCATCATCATTGCCATCGTTATCAGGGCTGAAATATGCAGGTGCTGTCCTTACGGCAAGTTCAGGAGCCTTTGTTGTACAAAGGAACAATGCAGTTTCTGTATCTACTATATTACCCTTTGTATATTCAATATGAAGCTTACCCTTGAAGATTCCTTCTGCAAGAGTACCTTCTTCGGTGTCACCTGCCCAGTTAATTTTTGCAGGAAGATCCTTCTGATCTTTTTCAGAGAACTGCTTTATGCTTGCACCCTTTTCATTTACAACATCAAACTTCCATGAAGAAATTCCGTCCTTTACAGTTGTCTTGATGTCAAATACCTGAACGTCAAATACATTGTCTTCGTTTGGAGAAATTCCCTTATGTTCTGCAGTTACATAAGCTGAAACTGGTCTTGCGTCAACAGAAATTCCAGCAATAGTTGCCTGACCCTTGTTTCCAGCTGCATCCACAGAAGACACAACGAGAGAATAGCTGCCATTACCAACCTTGTTTCCGTTGTCGTCAGTACCGTCCCAAGCAAAATTTTTAGCCTTACTGTTTACGAAGCGAACTGTCTTAACAACAGCATTTTTGCCGTCACGGATTTCTGCAGTCCACAATTCTTCAACTGAAGATTCTTCAACTACTACAGGAAGATTCTTTTTTGTACTTGTTTCTTCAGGAGAGAATGCCACATATGGAACAGAAACCTTGATTACAGGAACAGTAGAATCAAGAAGGAATTTTCCTGATTCAGCACTAGCTTCCGTACCGCTGTTTGCTATAGTCTTGATTTTTGCAACATATTCACCGTCAGCACATCTTGTACCTGCATCTGAAAGACCATCCCACTGAATTGAAGACGGAACCTTTCCGTTGCCGGAGAACTTCTTTACAACTATACCGTTTGTTGAAACTGCAATTTCGTAGGACTTTATTCCGCTTGATGCATTTACAACAGGATTGATTGCTACCTTCTTAACCTTGCTTTCAACATTAAGCGAGAATGCCTTTGGAGCTACAGAAAGTGCAAGTTCTGTCTTGCTTGTATCAAGTGTAAATTCCGAAGTTTTAATTGTCCTTTTGTTACCGGCAAGTTCAGTAACTTCGAGAATGTACATGTAGGTATTGTCATTGAACTGTCCATTTTCACCAAGACCGTTCCATTCAACCTTTGAGGGAAGGATTGAGCCGAAGTTGTACTGTCTTGCAACCTTTCCATCCTTATCTACGATTTTACCAACCCAATTCTTAGGACCTGTATAAGAACTTTCTGCTGTTCCCTGCTGAGCAATTTCAAAGAGATTCTGTCCATTGAAAACCTTGTTTGCAGGAAGATTTACAACAGCATCAGGGGCTTCGTTATCAAGGACGAATACAGGAGAATAAACTGCCTTTGGTTCATATCCATTGAGGTAACGGGCTGTAACCTTTGCGCGATATTCTCCTTCTGCAAGGATTGCACCGTTGCTTCCTTTACCGTCAAACACAAATTTTTCAGGAGCCTTGCTGTTGTTTCCTGAAACAGAATAGAGAACATTGTCATCTGACTTTCCGACAACATCAATTCTCCACGAAACAAGAGAATTAACACTTGCCTTTGGAGATGGAATTGAAACTTCAAAGTTTACATTCTTGCGTTCCTTTGCAACTTCCCCCTTTGGAGCTGGAGCAAAGAATCTTGAATCCAATGTATTTCCCGCAATGGAAATTGCAATTTCAGGTTTTTCTGCCGAGAAGATAATGTTGGAAATCACAGCCTTTTCAGATGTATTTCCGGCAAGGTCTGTTGAAGTAATTTCATACTGATATACTCCGTCAGGAACAATAGCCTTGCTGTCGTTCGTTCCATTCCATACAATCTTGTCCGGCGCACCCTTTTCCCATTTGAAGGTTCTTACGACATTGCCGTTTAAATCTGTAATTTTTGCGGTCCACAATTCTTCAACAGAACCAGACTGATTTACAGGGAGAACAGCCTTGGCACCTTCGCCAAAATTCTTTTCATCACCTGTAAGATTTGCAAGTTCAATTGATGGAGGTGTATTATCAACGATTACGGTTGCCTTGTTTGTTTCTGTTTCCTGCCCGTTGCCTTTGCGAGTCCAGATTGAATAATAATAGGTTCCATCTTCTGCAAGGGATCCGTCATCAAGATAACCGTTCCAACTTACGCTAGGCGGAATTTCTACACTTTTTTTTGATTTCAAAAGCTGCTTGGCAAAAGATTTTGCATTGAATTCTTCAGGAAACTTGATTTTATTTCCGATGGTTCTAACAAGCTTATTATCCTTGTCATATACACGGAGATTCCATGCAGTAATGATGCCTGTAGTTGAATTCTTTGCCTTTGAGTCAATGTTGAAATTGACTGTAAGTTCATCCATAATTCCGTCATTGTTTGGAGAAATATATTTTACTGCAGGACCTTTTTTTGAGGCTTTTTTTGGAGCAGCAAACATCTGAGTTCCGGCAAGCACAAAAACCGCTAGTGCCGAAACTTCCACAAATCTAATAAATGTTTTTTTCATCTGATAAATTCCTTCTTTCAAAATAAACACGTCATAAAAGCAACATGGTCCTATTCAGTGCATTTTTATGGAACAAACCCTTTAAATGCACTTTCGAAAAACAAACCATTCTAAGGTTACAACAAACAAATACTTGCATTCGTTACAAAAAAGAACGAAACCCCGACGCAGACATCGGGGTATTATTTCAAAGTGTTTTTTTACTTTTATTTATCCAATACATCCATTTAATATGGTATTACCACATTTCAATCTCAGCACCTGAAGTATCTCTCTGACCAAAATCTACTCTTGCTCCTGCACTGAGTGCGAGAATACCGCTATAGAGAGACTGTGTTGCAAATGAAGGAATAACGCTGCTTTCCTTCTTGCCGATTTTTGTTCCGAATCTGTATGAAACACCAAGTGAAATAGTACAGATGCCGTCGCTTCCACCTTCTACCCATTCCCTGATGTTGTACTGCCAGCTAGTGTTGAGTTTGAGGTTTTCTCCATAAGCAAATTCAAATGCCAAGTCACAAATAGCGTTTGTAAGGAATGTAGGCATGCAGAGGTCAGCACAGAAAAATCCCTTCCATTTTCCGGATTCAAAAAACTGTGCTGCAACACCACCGCGTGGAGTCATGATTGTTGGATATTTTGAACAGTTCTTCTTTGGATTGATTCCTATTGTTGTGAAGCTTGCTGACTTACCGACATTGAGGAGGGAAGCTCCGAGACGAACATTCTTGAGGAATGCAATGTCACCAAATTTTGCAACGGCACCTACATCAGTACCGAAACCATACTTTCTATCCATGTCAGTTGCGCTGTATGAACGGAAGTAAATATTTGCACCAACAGAAAGCCAGTCAAGAACATCCTTTGAAGCACCTGTATGAATGTCCAGGATTTTACCGATAGGCATTCCGACCATTTCAGAACATGTATAACTTGTTGTAAATGCAAAAGAAGCAAACTTTGTAGGAACGATAACGCCAGTTTCAAATGCATATCCGCTGGACTTGTCATAATCCTTCTTGTCGTAGTTAATCAAAGCTGTTCCGCTCAAATCAAATGTAATCAGTTCGTTTCCAGCAGGAAGGGCTGGATTATATGTAATGGAAGCAGGAATTACATTGGCTGATGGACCGCCTGTTGCAGATGAAGAAGCACCGCTAAGCATTTCTGGATTTGAAAGCCTTAAAAATTCTTCCCCGCCCATTGGTGGATTATAGGCAAACAAAACTGCTGTAGAAGCTGCAACAACAGCTGCCGTAATAATTTTTTTCATATTTATCTCCTCAAAAAAATATTCATAATCAATCTGCTTTAATTATAACTTATTTTTCATTTTTAAGGAACACCTCCACCTTTTCTATAGTAGAATCAGGCGTACTTGCCCCAGCTGTCAGAGCAACTCTTGAAAGCTTAAGGAACTCCTTTGGAATTTCTTCTGCATCTTCTATGAGTATTGTTTTTGAGCATATTGAAAGGGCTGATTCATAGAGCCTCTTAGTATTTGCTGAATTCTTCCCGCCTATGACAATTATTCCGTCAGATTTACCGTCCAAATCAGCAAGGGCTTCCTGTCGCTCCATTGTTGCAGAACAGATGGAGTTGAAGATTACAAGGCCACTGTTTTTTTCAAGAAGAACTTTCTTGATCTTTTCAAACTCTATAGGACTGAAAGTTGTCTGTGCAATGAGAATGGTATTCCCAGGGATTTCAATCCGAGCAGCTTCCCCTTCATCTTCTATGACTGTACATTTATCCTTGGCATAGGAAGAAATGCTTACAACTTCCCCGTGGTTCTTGTCCCCGGCAATAATTACCCTATAGCCTTTTTCCGACCATTCTTTCGCCCTCTTCTGACTAAGATGAACCTTTGGACAGGTAGCATCCAGTATCTCGGCTTCCTTTTCCTTTAGGGCATCCAATACGGCAGGCGTTGTCCCATGAGCACGAATTACTACTACAGAATTCTTCTCAATCATTTCAAAAGAAGAACCATCAATAACCTGAACACCGCATTTGCCAAGGGAATCCATGACAACCGGATTATGAACAAGAGGACCAAGAGTAAAAATCTTTCTTGAAGAACCTGCATTTTCCGCAACAGCTTTTTCCGCAGTCTCAACAGCACATCGAACTCCAAAGCAGAAGCCAAGAACCCGTGCACGAATTATTTCCATAAGGATAGAATAATGATTAACGCCTAAAATTGCAATTTTCAAAAGGGCAAAAAAAACCTTCGGCATCAAAAGACACCGAAGGATCCATCAACATAAAACAAACTTGATTATTTGTTGTGTGGTTTTACATGGTTTGCCCATTCACCAGGCTGCCAGTTGCGGCGTGCCCATGAAATGAAGCCAGAACTGATGAACATAGATGAGTAACATCCCGAGATGAGACCAACTGTGAGGATCTGAGCAAAATCACGGATGCTTCCAGATGTGAACACGAGGAGTGAACAAGAAGCAAACAATGTTGTAACTGTTGTGATGATGGAACGGCTCAATGTACCGCTGATAGAAGTATCAAGGATAACCTTGAAGTCCTTTGTATCAACAAGCTTGATGTTTTCACGAACACGGTCAAGAATAACAACCGTTGCGTTGATTGAGTAACCGAAGATTGTGAGAACAGCAGCAAATGATGTTGTTGAGAATTCTACCTGTGTCCATGAGATGAATGCAAACATGATCAAACAGTCGTGAATAAGGGCTATAATTGAACCGAGGGCAAAGTCCCAATGGAAACGGATTGTTGCGTAGAACCAGATTGCAAAGAGTGTTACCAATGCAAGAACAACTGACTTCCATGCATTGCTTGAAGAGAAGCTTGATCCAACAAAGTCTGTCTTAACGATGGCAATGTTGTCTTCTCCAAACTTAGCCTTGAGTGAACCTGTAATTGCATTCTTCAATGTTTCAACAGATGTTTCGTCACCCTTTGCCATAGCGGCACGAATCTGGAAACTGCGGTTTGAAGCATCTCCAAGTTCCTTAACTGCAACGTTCTGGGAAGAAAGGCTTTCGCGAACTGCATCAATGGAAACATTGTTTGCGGCATCCGATACATAAAGCTTTACGGCCCTGTCGAAAGAAAGGCGTGCTGTAGAAGCGCTGTCTGTATAGATTCCGTAAGAATCTGCCGAAGCAGAATTTACTACTGTAGCTGTAACACCTTCAACTCCGTTAAGAGCAGCGGCCATGTCGCTGATAGTTGGATTCTGTCCGTATGTAAAAGTCTTTGTTTCGTTTTCAGCACCTGTTCCCGAGATAACGAGGGAAAGTGCGACATTAGAAGTTTCTACGCTAACATTTGCCGAACCCTTGTATGTAAGTTCGATTGCAGATGGAGCAATGCGAACTTCTTCCACAAGACCTGGAACGAAATCAATACCGAAGTTGATTCCGCGGATGAAGATTCCTGCAACGCCAAATGCAATGAGTACGACGCTTACAATAGCACAGGCAGGAAATGCTTTACTGAACTGCTTTACTGTTTTCATTATTTAATCCCCCAGCCGATGCTGATGTTTTTCTTGCCTACAACTTCTGTCTGGAAGTCGAACATGAGGCGAGAAACGAACAATGTTGTGAACAATGTTGAAACAACACCGATTGCCAAGCTGTATGCAAAGCCCTGTACTGAACCAGTACCAAGCTGAGACATGAAGATGGCTGCGATGAATGTTGTAATGTTAGAGTCCATGATTGCCCAGAAAGCATTGTTGAAACCTGTATTCATTGAAGAAGCCCTGTCTTTTCCAAGACGGCGTTCTTCCTTGATGCGTTCGAAGATGATTACGTTAGCATCAACTGCCATACCGATTGTAAGGATCATACCTGCAATCATTGGAAGTGTAACCGTAAGGTTAAGGGCACTGAGGATAGAGAACATGATGTAGAGGTTGAGAACCTGTGCAACACATGCGTTTACACCTGCACCCTGGTACCAGATGAGCATGAATACCATGATGGCGATGAGGCCAACAGCAATTGCAAGAAGTCCCTGCTTGATTGCCTGATCACCAAGGGAAGCACCGATAACCTGCTGGCTTTCTACAGAAAGCGGAACATCAAGCCAAGCTGTCTGGAGAACCTTGCGGAGGTTCTGAGCTTCCTGTATTCCAAAACCTGTAATTGCAACGCGTCCACCAGTAATTGCTGTCTGGATTCTTGCGTTTGACTTAACCTTGTCATCGCTAACGATACAGAGGTTTTCACCAACATGCTTTCCTGTGAATTCACCGAAGATTTCTGAACCTTCGCTGTCAAGGACGAAATTAACCTGAGGCTTTCCAGTAAGGTCTTCCGCACCAACTTCTGCAGACTCAATGTGCTTACCGTCAAGAGCAACTTCCTTCTTTACAACGAGGTAGCCTTCCCTCTGGTCAAGACCATAAGCATCTGTTGTATAGTAGCCCATTACAACACAGTCTTCAGGAATCACAGAAGCGTCGATGAGGCGTCCCTTGCTGTCGAATGTACTGTCCATGTGGTTGTAGTAGTAAGTAGTGAATGCCTGTGTAGCTTCATTGTCAACAAGGCGGAAGTTAAGGATACCGCGCCCCTGGATGATAGAGTTGATCTGGTCTGCTTCTGCTGAACCTGGAAGTTCAATGTAGATGCGGTCTTCACCCTGCTGTCTGATTGTAGGAGAAGAAAGGCCGAAACGGTCTATGCGGTTTGAAAGAGTCTCTACAGCCTGAGCCATTGCTTCTGCCTTGAGAGTTTCTTCAACATAAGGTGTATCACCCTGATTTGCAATTACTGCATCAAGGTCAGCCTTAACGATAACGTTCATACCGCCAGAAAGGTCAAGACCTAGCTTTACAGAATTCTTGTAGAAATCCTTGTTCTTAAGGATCTTCTTGCGGTAAACGCCTTCAACAAAGTTAACGAGTTCTGTCTTTGAAGCAAATGAATTGAGAGCATCCACAAGCTTTAGAGGTTCAGAATACTTCTTGTTTTCAAGCTTGTAGTTTTTCTTTACCTGTTCCTTGAACCATTCCTGGTCAGCTGGAACAAGTGTTTCCGGGTCTGCTTTTGCAGCGGCAACCATTGCCTTTACATCCGAAGCAGCCTTAAAGTTTGAGTAGTCCTTGATGTTTTCAAGCGTACTCAATGCCAAAGCCTGATCTTCCTTTGGTGTTCGTGCATACCAACTGATAGTTGGCCACAAAAATGCAAAGCATACTGCAAGCACTGCAATAATTGTGATTAAACGACTTTTCTTGTTCATTTATTTTTCCTCAGTCTCTGAAACTGCAGCCGAAGCTGTTTCTTCAGTTTTTTTATCTTTTTTTCCAAAAAGAGACTTCTTTTCTGCCTTCGGTTCTTCAGCTGGCTTGTCTACAACAACTGTAGCAATAGCAGTGCGGTTGAATTCGATCTTTGTATTGTCATCAACCTTAACAACCACTGTATTTTCCTTTGTAGATGCAACTGTACCGTGAATGCCACCGATAGTAACAACCTTGTCACCCTTCTTGAGGGCATCGAGCATCTTCTGAGTTTCCTTCTGCTTTTTCTGCTGTGGACGGATCATAAAGAGATACATGATTCCCACGATGAGAACGAGAGGCATAATCATTCCGAATCCGCCTGGTGCTGGCTGTGGTGCAGCCTGCAATAAAAGTGCATTGAACATATTAAATTCCTACCTTTTTATTGTTTTATTTAAAAATAGTAACCTAGAATAACACGATTCAATGACAATTTCAAGATTTTTAATGTTTTGGAGGAAATTCAAGGAAAATAATCAGCCAGAACAGAGGGGACAGACCCCAAAAAAAACATCAAATAAACATAAAATCAAAAAAAACTATACAAAAATACAGCTTTCAGCGTTTGAGAAGCTTGTCCAGTTCGGCATTCTGGCGGACATAGATTGAATTGGCAGGGTCAAGGGCAACAACCTGCTTCAGGTAATACTGGGCACGGCGCCAATCCTTTTTATTGTAGTAGATTTTATACAGGCGATAGAGGGAATCCTTGTTCCTTGGGTTTGCAGTAAGGCTTGAACGAAGGTCAGAGAGAACCTGGTCCTCCGAGCCCTGAAGGAAGCTCCTTTCATAATAGAGGAAACTTTTCATCTTTGAATTCGCATCTGGAAGAAGCTTGGCAATGAGCTGATTTGCGGCGGCAACCTGTCCAGAAGAAGCCAGAACCTTTATGTAGGCTGTCTGAGTTTCTTCATCTTCCGGAGATTCCTTATAGATGCGCCCCGCAAGGTTTCCAGCTTCCGTTGTTTTCCTGAGAGCAAGGCAAATGTCTATGTGGGTAAAGAGAGCCGACCTCTGGACATTTTTTTCGGAAATCATGCTGCTGCTTAAGGCATAGGCCTGCTGATATTTTCCGCTCTTGTACATTTCGCTAATGCAGATTTCCTTTGCCTTAGCATTTGAAGGATCCTTTTCCAAGGCCTTACCTGCAATTTCCATTGCCGACAGCCCTTCTACCGGTTTTCCAGTAAGGGAAGCCATTTCAGCCGCTAGAACCAGTATGTCAGTGTCCTCCGGATAAAGGGTAAGGGCTTTTGATGCAACTTCCGCAGCCGCAGTATAGTTCTTGTTCCAGTCACACTGAAGTCTTGTCCTAAGGATGTAATATTCCCTTGGAGTCTGATTTTTTCGGGCACAAACATCAAGAAGCGATGAAGCACGGATAGAGTCCTGTTTCTGCATGAGGATACTTGCTCTGAAAAGAACATAGTCTGCGTTGTCCGGCTCAAGAAGGAGAATCCTTACGATATATGATTCCGTCTTATCAAGATCACACAGAGCATAGGCAGCCCTAGCGCAAAGATCCAGAATTGAAGTGTCCTGAGGATATCTCGAAAGAAGCTGCTCTCCCACAGTAAGGGCAAGTTCCTTGCTATCAGTAGCAAAACAAGCCTGGGCAATGGCAAAAAGAATTTCTTTTGTTACTGCCGCATATTTTCCGTTGGCAGCATTGAGGAACCTGAGGGCATCCTCTGCACGACCAGTCCTTAGGCAAAGGACACCCATGATATAGTTTGCAACCACTGAATCCGGCTTGATTTCAATGGCTTTGTAAAGTGATTCTTCCACCCTGCCGTAGTATTCATCCATATTGTCTGATGAAAGAATGACCATAGTTGGCAAAAGAATTGAGAAAAAATCCGCAGAGGAAGAACTAAGGTCATAGATGCCGTTTCTGACGCTGTCGATTATTCCAATGTACTGGTTCAAAGAATGAACCTTTGGGGCAGTCATGGTCCCTCGTTCAGAAGGCCACACTACTTCCATCATGGCGCAGATAATGTTAAGAAGGGTCCTTTCTGCATCAGAATAATTTTCATCGACGCTTTTATGAAGGTTATTGTATGCCTGTTTCAGACTATGGGGAGAACCAATCTGAACGGCTTCCAAATCTTCTTTATTTATGGAAGAAAAAAATGATTTTTTTACGGCAGGCATAACCGCTACGGACACGGCGCTGGATTCATCAATCACAATTTCTTCGGCAACTGGTTCCGGTCTTGCCTCAGGTGCACTTCCGCATGAGAAAATGGAAAATATGGAAACAACCATGAATGCAATGCACCCATGATTTAAAATCCTAAGCTTTGCCAAAAAAGCAACTCCCCTAGTAGTTGTCTTCTTCCAGTGTATCATCCTGCATGTATGGAAATTGAAACTGCTTGTTGTTGATTCTCTGAATTCCATAAACGGAAAGGAGAAGAATTCCAAACACAACAAGGACCACAGGCCAGCAGACAGAAATGAACCGTCTGAAAGATATGTGGAATACATCTGATGAAAAAATCAAAAATGCAGCGCCAAGGAAAACCAGCATGATTGACGGGAAAAGAAATGCAGTCCTGAGCCTTCTGTAGACGAAAAGGTCTGCACCAAGGAAGCAAAAGCCTGCTATGATGACAAAAAGAGGCCAAATTTGCTTCAGAGTAACATTGAGAAACTTAAAATTAACAAGGCAGATAATAATTCCGTCAATGAACAATGTGAGTCCCATTCCAAGAAGAAACCCCTGCTTTTTCATTACTTCTGGTGAAAATTTCTTGTTTTCCATCCTTATTTTCCTTTCGTTTACAATACAATAATTGTATGCTAAAATCTACCACATGTTAAAAAAAATCGGGAAATCACTGATTATTCTTGCAATTATTACGGTTTTTTCAGGTTGCAGCCGTTCCTACAGGGGAAAGATTCTTCCTGGGGCATTTTCAAAAACCTACAGAACAACCCAGAATCAGCTTGAAAACCTCCTCGAAAAACCGGATTTGAACAGCGAAACCCGATATGCCGTAGTAAACAGGATTGCAAACAACATGCTTTCCGTAAAGGACTACACTTCCCTCATCTGCTTCCTTACGGACTGGGTGGAAAAGCACGGTGACGACCCATACAACGCCTACTGGCTTTTGATGACCGCCTATGCCTACCTTGAAAACGATGCGGAACCTGTTGCAGAATATTACTTCGAACGCATAATAAACAACTACAACGACCTGATGGTACAGGGAAAGTCAATTCATTTTGTATGTCTCCAGCACCTTATCCAAATCAGCGAAAGCCCGGCAAACAGAATAACCTATTTCAACCAGCTGATTTCAAGATTTCCTAACAATGTAAGCACAACGGAACTTTTCTATCGCCTTGCCCTTGAATACGAAAAGGAAGGCGAATGGAAGCAGGCCATCCGTTCTTTTACGCAGTACCTTGATCAGGATGATGCCGCCACACTCCAGATTACAGGTTATCCAAACGCATACCTGAGCACAAAACAGCTCATTGATTTTTCAAATTCTTCCAAGGACTGGACATTTGAGTCCCTTGATGCACTTGTTGCTGCTGTAAAAAAAGGAATTTCAAGCTACAACTACAGGGCCCTGGACAAATACAAGTCCAAGGTTAATTTCTTTGCCATGTCGTGGCGCCAGGTTGAAACTGATGTCAACGCACAGGAAAGCTTTTCAATGCGTTCCTTCATGCGCGGCAACAGAATCCGATACAGTGCAGAACTTGACCCGTCGTCTTCACCTACGGAAGCCTATTTAAGGACTACAGGATGGAGCAACTACGTTAACGTTTGGTATCTCTACTTCAGAAAAGTAAATTTCCCTGCAGACCCTGAAATCCACGGCAGATGGGAATGGGCCGGCATCTATTATGGTGAAAAGCTTTGATCAAAAGGACTACACAGGCATTTCTTGCTCTCACTGCATTTTCACTCTTTGCTGAACCTGTTGCAGATTTTCTAATTCCTTCAACCTCCATAACAATTGATGCAAACATGATCGATGACCTTGAGCACCTCCGTGCCCTCGAAATCGAAAAAAAAGCCGAAAAAAAGAAAAGCTACATCGTAAAAGCCCCCGTTCACAAGGACATTGGACTCTCAGGCATCGATGACAGGCGGACAAAAAAATTCCTTGATTACTACCTGTCTTCAGAAGGAAGAAAATACCTTGCAGAACTCCTGATCGATTCAGCCCAGTACAGAGTCTTTGTAAGGAATCAGCTCAAAAAGAAAAAGCTTCCGATGTTCCTTCAGTACCTTCCAATAGTTGAATCAGAATACAAGCCTAACGCCGTATCCGTTTCCGGAGCAACAGGAATGTGGCAGTTTATGGAAAACAGCATGGAACCATTTCTGAAAAAAAACGAATGGTACGACGAAAGGCTTGATCCATGGATTGAAACTGAAGCCGCACTTTCAAAGCTGAAGGACAACTACAGCATGCTTGGAAACTGGGAACTTGCCCTAGCCGCCTACAACATGGGGGCAGGTGCCGTAAAGCGGGTCAAGAAACAGAGCAAGGCAGATTTCTGGATGCTGGCAGACCTGGAACTTCTTTCTGAACAGTCCATCCTCTATGTACCAAAACTCATTGCCATAACGGAAGCCGTTGAAAATGCAGAATACTATGGTGCCATCGACCTTGGTGTTGCAGACAAATGGATTGAACTCATGGCTCCAGAAAAATTCGGCAAACTCAAAATAACAGGCAGCATAAAACTTGAAACCATAGCCGAAAAATCCGGCGTTCAACTCGCAGAACTGAAAAGGCTGAATCCTGCCCTCATAAAAGGATGTACCCCACCAAAGGAAACCTGGATCCTCAGGGTACCTTCAGGTAAAGCAAAGGAAATTGCAAAATCACTTAAATAGTCTTGTAAATAAAAAAAAGCAGCTGCCAGATTCTGATACACCTCAGAACCCGACGGCTGCCTTTTCTTTTACCTTCGTAAAGCCTGGCTAAATCTTGAACTTGCCCAGTTTATCCTGCATTACACTGATGTTCTGCCTTGTTTCCGATGCATGGTCTGCAACACTCTGAGAAGCAGTGCTGATTTCCTGAGCACCGGCAGTCATTTCATCCATACTTCCAAGAATGATCGAAGAAATCTGTGAAACAGAATCCATGTCTTTTGCTACGGCAATAATACCGTCGTTGACTTCGCGTGACATCTCACTTACTTCAATGGCCTGATTTCTCATGTCGCTCAAGGCAGTGAAAATCTGGCGGGAAGCATTTTCCTGCTCATTCATTGCATTGTCAATTTCGCGGATGATTGTATCGGTTGATTCAAGATGTGTAACAATCTGGGCAAAGGCTGCCTGACTGTCCTTTGAAAGGGAAACAACATCCTTGATCGATGTAGAAATCTGCTTAAGTTCTGCATTGATGTTCTTTGACTGAGTGCTTGATGTTTCTGCAAGCTTACGGATTTCATTGGCAACAACAGAGAATCCTTCGCCGGCCTTTCCTGCATGGGCTGCTTCGATGGCAGCATTCATGGCGAGAAGGTTTGTTTCAGATGCAATCTGTGCAATGATCTGGTTTGCCTGAATAAGCATCTTTGACTGTTCTGCAATTTCATTAACTTTTCCGTCAACATTTGCAAGCTTGTTCTTTCCGTCTGCGACTGTTCCACCAAGTTCATTGAAACTGTCAGCCATTCTGTGAACAGAGTTAGTTACCGATTTAATGTTTCCGAGCATTTCTTCAATGGCAGCAGAAGATTCTGTAATGCCTGCCGACTGATTTTCAACAAGTTCAGAAAGAGAATTCATGCTTGTTGAAGATTTTCCGAGAACACCTGTTGTATTTGCAACGGCTTCCGCCTGGTTTTCAGACTGCTTTCTTACCCCCTGAATGTTTGCCATGATCTGTGCTGTTGCACTAGCAGACTGCTGCGAATTTGCACTGAGGCTCTGGCCGATTTCTGTAAGGGACTTCTGTGCAGCAGAAAGTTCTTCAACAATAGTCTGGAGCATAATGATGAAGATATTTACATTCTTTGAAATGTCAGCAAATTCATCGTTGCCGTTTACAGGAAGGCGAATAGTAAGGTCAGCATCGCCGGAAGCAAGTCTTCTCATGGCACCGCCAACACTATTGAGAGGTCTGATAACCCTCAGACTGATAATGAGGATTAGGACTGCCAGAAGGGCAAGGACAAGAAGAATTGTTACGCCAACGAGAGGCTTGAAGATGATTTCAGAAACATGGTTGATGATTCCAAGTTCTTTTCCAAGCCAAAGGGTTGTAAGGAACTTGCCTTCATTGTTCTTCATCGGAAAGTAATAAACAACATATCTCTTTCCGCCGATTGAGGTAACCCCTGAAAAAGCCTTGCCCTCTTCAGCCATTTTTATTGGAGTTGGATCTGCAATTACAGTTCCACGCATATTTGCAAGAGTTGTATACGCGCGGGTATTTCCGTCAAAGATAGTATTGTCACAGCCTGTAAGGGACTTCATCCTGTCAACGAACTTCTGGGATGTAGCTGTAGCCATACCGACAAGAACACCAGTGACATAGAAGCCGTGCTTGATTGGAACGGCACGGAAAACCCTTACATCATGCCCCATCTTTTCTACCTTGAGGACAGTTTCTCCATTGAGGGCCTTTACAAGAATCTCTGACTTATTGAGGCTCTGAGCAACCTTGCTTGTAGAGCAAAGCTTCAGATTTTCGTCATAAACAGCAAGAGCATCTACTGCAAAGTTTCTGCATGCACTTTCTATAATGGAATCAACAGTTTCTGTTGGGAAACCTCCAAGTACACTGTACAAGGAATCCAAAGTCCCGATAAGATTTGTCTGAACTTGAACAAGATTATTTTCTTCAGTTTTTATTTCCTTTTGGTACAGTTCGGAATAATCTACCAATTCTGCCTGGAAATAATCCTCCAGACCTCTGTTCAAAAGTCTTGAAATCATCATGAATAACACAGCAGAGAAGACTGCAAGTCCAAGCACGATGGTTGTAATCATAATAGTTGAAACAGATGATTTCTTTACTTTGTTTGCCATAAATACTCCTTGAAAAGTAAAAATGCTGATATTCCATACTATTATAACACCAATGATTAGAAATTCAATTTCAAAGACTGTTATAACCATTTTTTAAACTGAATATTTTGCTCAACTGAAATGCATAAAATCCGATAATTGAAAAGAATAATTGTTTACGGTGGAAAAAGATGAACCAGAAAATCTTGAAATCACTATTAATTTATATAGCACTCATTCATCCTGCAGTATTTTCGCAGAACTACATAGAAACCTATGAAGTTACAGACTTTATGGACAAGCCATACATGCCACAGCAGTACACGCCCTACGCAGATGAAGAAATAGAGCGTGAAGCCGAGATGGTTGCAGCTGCAAATGGCCACGCATCCCGCGAAAACACAACAATGACATCTTCCAGCTTTGTAAACTGGACAAGGGAATCCTTCATTTCAGATGTTTCCCTTGATGTTGAAAAGGCTGGAATTCCAATGCCAAGCGGAAAGGCAACTTCGGTAAAGAAAATAGAAATGGATCTTCCTATCCTCATCAAGGATCCACTTCTATCACTATATGTAGACAACTCAAAGACTTTGAACGACCTTGTAGTTGACGGAACCATTACCCTTGAAAACATAACAAGAATCGTTGACAGATCACACAAGACGCCTTCATTTTTCACAGCGGGAGGAAGCACCCTCCTTACAAAACATACAATAGATTTAAAGAACATTTCGTCATCCCTTGTGAAACATACAAAACCATACGCCCAGCCACAGCCAATCGACAGCATAGCATCCCGCAAGTATACGGGAATTGTCCTTGATGCAAGGGGAACAATGCCTGTACAGGGAGAATTTTCAAGCAGCCGCGTTTATCCTTGCCTCTTTCCAAAAATCTGGAACGAAGACATGGATCTTGTATACGAAAAGAATATGGTTTTCCCAGAAACAGCTAAAAAAGAAGGAATCGTACACTATTCCAGCAGCGATTTGATTGAAGACTACAACGGAAGAGTCGGAAAGGATCCCCTCTGGATTTCCGTTAAAAAAGTGTACGGAATCAACAGGTGCGACCCTGTGATTTCAAGGGAAGATTACCTTCGCATTGCATCCATTAAAGAAAACCTTGAACTTCTTAAGAACGGAAAGGTTGTACTTCTTTTGGACAAGGATCTTCTTGAACACAAGGTTACATCCCCTAACAAAGACAAGAACTACTACATTACATACCATCGCCTCAAGAGGTACTTCCTTGAAAAGAAAGTTCCTGACATTGGACTTGCAGACATTCCAACGGGAATTCAGATTACCATGGACAACCTTAGGTTCGTTGCAGACTCTGCAGAACTTCTTGAAAGTGAAAAGAGCCGCATAGCAATCATTGCAGAATCCCTCAAGAGGGCTACTGCGGGTGGTGAGTACACCATACTTGTTGAAGGTCATACTGCAGATGTAAACAAGCCGACAGGTCAGATGAACCTTTCTGTTGAACGCGCACAGTCAATCGTAAATGCACTTGTTGACAGCGGGTTGAACAAAAAACTCTTTACTTTCAAAGGATATGGCGGAACAAAACCTGCTGCAACAAACAGTACCGCAGAAGGCCGTGCAAAGAACAGGCGCGTAGAAATCATAATCATGCCAAAGGGCAGTTACCTTATGACAAAGTAAACATTTTGGTTGAAAGCAATCTGAAAGAAAAGATAAACATCCTAATAAAAAAGGGGATGGCCAATAAGTTCAAAAAGTGTCATTTAATTGCAATACAAGAGATTGCCGTGTCGAGCACGGCAATGACTCATACTTATTGGACAGTCTTTTTTTTATTAAAAGAATGCTGTAAGAAGTAAGCAGTTTAAGTCTGAGTGGCAAGGATAATTGCACCTTCTACTATTGCTTCGTGTTCCTTTGGAGCAATACGGGCATAAAGCGTATCTACAGTATCGTCTGGCATTACGGGGACCTTTTTCTGAACAATGATTTTGCCAGTATCACAGCCACCATCCACATAGTGAACTGTACAACCGCTTTCCTTTTCACCGGCAGCAAGAACTGCTTCGTGAACATTATGTCCCCACATTCCTACCCCACCGAATTTTGGAAGCAAAGCCGGATGAAGGTTGATAATTCTGTTTCTGTATTCATCGATGATTGTTCCCGTAAGGACCGAAAGGTATCCTGCAAGGACAATTCCTTCTACGCCGCGAGCCTTGCATTCTTCAAGGATTGCATCTGAAACCGCAATGTTCTTTTCTTCACGGGAAGCGGCCTGAGCATTTTCTTTTCCCATAACGGCAAAAGGACTCTTTATTACACAGTCGATTCCAGCGTTTTTTGCACGTTCAATGCTATAGGCTGTTTTTGTGCTGGAAATTACGACATCAATATTATAGGGACAGCCTGCATGAGATCTTTCATAGTCAATGAGGGCCTGAAGATTTGTTCCGCCGCCTGAAACCAATACTGCAATTTTTTTCATATGAAGATTCTTCCTAAAATTATTTGCTGAATCAGCGATTACAATTTTACCCTGAATGAAAGAGCTCCGCTGAAAACTTTGTCTTCTCCAGCATGGGCAACATCTGCCATAAGAATCAGAGTTGTCTGGAATGCTATGAAGTTCAAGCCACATCCCGCATAAAGCTGTGTCTGGATATTTCCAAAATCAAATCCATCAGATGAACTTGATCCTCTGTCATGCAATACAGGACCAAGATTCCACTCCCAGTCTATTTTATGAGAAGAAACCATGAATCTTGTTCCGGCAAAAGGTGTAGCTATGATAAGCTTTTTTGAAACCTGAACTGTAGTATAGAGCGTCTGAATTCCAACATCATATTTAACGCCAGAATTTTTCTTGCTGTATTCAAAGTCCATTCCGTTGTAAAGATATCCCAATCCAACAGATAGTCCGGGACGAGCAAGGCCATCTTCCAGAAGAGCATATCTTAAATCAACACCAAAAGTAGTAAAGCCAAGCGAAATATCCTTAAAATTAAGGTTTGGAGTTTTAAGGAAAATGAATCCTACATCAAAGGGAAGAACTGCTCCTCCGACACGAAAATCTACAGAAGCTGAAGGAAGTACCAGAGACTTGTTAACTCCATCAGCACTGAAGCCAAGTTCATCAAATACATCGAGAAGACTTGATGTATCAACCTTAATCAAGCTGGCATTAACGCCACCGCCAAAATGCGGAATTGCCGTAGGGAAAATTTTTCCGATGAAAGCATCGGCATAAATGTTCTGCATTCCCGTTACCTGTGGAAGGGCAGATGCAAAGGATTTTCCAAGATCATCAAAACTATTGCTGATCTTTGAGATGTCTGGATCTGCAAAAACAGAAGCTGCAAAAGCAAGTGACAAAACAAACTTAGAAATTAATTTCTTCATACTTATCATTCTCCTCGTAAAATTGAAAAAAAAAACAACCCCGCCGCAAAGCAGCGAGGCATCATATCAAAAGGGCTCAACTCATTGGCAAATCGACTTAGTCAACAAACTGAGTCATTTCCTTAGAACCCTTGAAGTCACCCTTGATTACCTTGTCAGTGTGTCCAACATAACCGATTTCATAAGCGGTCATGTCTTCGATTCCTGCCTTGTGGTACTTCTTTGCGTTCTTGTTGAACATCTTCATGATGGCTTCTGCATCCTTCTTGTTTACTGCAAGAACAAGACCGATACCCATGTTGAATGTGTTGTACATACGCTTAGGATCAGCACCCTTCTTTACGAGGATGTCAAAGATTTCTGGAACCTTCCAGCTGTCCTTCTTGATTATTGAGCAAAGCTGCTTCTTTCCTTCCGGAGCATGCTGGTACATGCGTGGGAGGTTTTCGTAGAATCCGCCGCCTGTAACATGAACCATACCGTGAATGCTGCCAGGGAACTTCTTTATAACTTCCATAACAGGCTTAACATAGATGCGTGTTGGTGTAAGGAGAACATCACCGATCTTCTTTTCCTTTCCACCGATCTTTACCTTTTCGTCAAAATTCTTAACGAGTTTTCTGATGAGGGAATATCCGTTTGAATGTGGACCTGTTGAAGAAAGGCCGATGAGAACATCGCCTTCCTTAATTTTTTTGCCGTCGATAACATCAGCCTTGTCTACAACACCAACGCCAAAACCAGCAAGATCATATTTTCCATCATCATAGAAACCAGGCATTTCTGCTGTTTCACCGCCGAGGAGTGCACAACCAGTTTCAAGACAACCGTCTGTAACGCCCTTAACGAGTTCGCCTGCAACCTTTGAATCAAGCTTTCCGCAAGCAATGTAGTCAAGGAAGAAGTTTGTCTGAACACCGGAACAAAGGATGTCGTTAACGCTCATGGCAACGCAGTCGATTCCAACTGTATCGTACTTTTTCATCTGGAATGCAATGTCGAGTTTTGTACCAACCCCGTCAGTTCCGCTTACCATGATAGGGTTTTTCATTCCCTTTGGAATTGCAAACATACCGTTGAATGCACCAAGTTCTGTAAGCTGACCTGGGATACGGGCACGCTGTGACTGAACCTTGTACTTGTCTACAGCCTTGTAGCCTTCGTTAACATCAACACCGGCATTCTTGTAATCAACAACCTTTGCCATGGAATACTCCTCAATAAAATAAGTAAATTGGATTTGTAAAAGATAACATAATGAATTGTAAATTACAATTCAATACCTTCGCCGCCGTTTGCTTCTGCATCTGCAGTCATCTTTGCACGGAATTCAACGAGTTTTGCCTTGATTTCAGGATACTTGATGGCAAGTATCTGAGCTGCAAGATAACCTGCATTTTTTGCATTGCCGATTCCGACTGTAGCAACAGGAATCTGAGGAGGCATCATTACAATGGAAAGAAGTGCATCCATACCAGCAAGGCCGTTTGACTTTCCAGGATTGATGCATTCTAGCGGAACGCCTACAACAGGAAGAACTGTACGGCTGGCAATAACACCAGGAAGTGCAGCACTGAGGCCTGCACCGGCGATGATTACTTCGCATCCGTCTTCTTCAACCTTCTTGATTGTCTTTACAAGGAGGTCTCCGGCTCTGTGGGCAGAAATTACATAAGCCTTATAGTCAATGCCGAAATCCTTGAGGACATCAGCAGCCTTCTTCATTGTGTCCATGTCGGACTTTGAACCTAAAAATATTGCAACTTTCATGGGAATAAGATACCACAATTTTAATGAGATTATCTATATGGATGAAGCACAAAATAAAAGTGCGGGTCCCAGCGACGGTACAAAAA
>JAHAZL010000072.1 GCA_018384055.1 Treponema sp. | reverse complement strand
GCAACTACGCCACGTCGAACCGATGGAGTGTTGATGCACAGGCATACTTCCTTGTTGAGGATTACATCCATTACATTTGGACGGCCTTCAGCAATCTTGTTTACCTTTTCGCAAGGAATGCCGTTTTCTGCAAAGTACTTTGCAGTTCCTTCTGTTGCAAGAAGTTCAAATCCAAGCGAATAAAGTTTCTTTCCAACTTCGATGATCTGTTCCTTGAGGGCAACCTTGTCTGAAAGGGAAACAAGGATCTTCTTCTTTTCACCGGCCTTTGGTGCTGAAGGGAGTTCTGCTCCTGCACCTTCCTGGCTCTTGAAGTATGCCAATGGGAAGCTGTCAGAAAGTCCAAGAACTTCACCTGTTGAACGCATTTCTGGTCCGAGAACCGGGTCAACGTTAGGGAATTTTGTGAATGGGAAAACAGCTTCCTTTACGCCGTGGTGTGGAATTACCTTGTCCTTAAGGTTAAGGTCCTTGAGGGTTTCACCAAGCATGAGCCGTGTTGCAAGGCGAGCCATCTGTGTATTGCATACCTTAGATACAAGAGGAACTGTACGGGAAGCACGAGGGTTTGCTTCGATTACGAATACCTTTCCGTCTTCGATTGCATACTGCATGTTCATCAAGCCGCAAACGTGAAGGTTCTGTGCAATCTTTGTTGTGTATTCCTTGATTGTTGCAAGGTTGTCCTTGCTGATTCCAACTGGAGGAATGACACATGCAGAATCACCTGAGTGAATGCCTGCAAGCTCGATGTGTTCCATTACAGATGGAATGTAAACTTCCTTTCCGTCTGAGAGGGCATCTGATTCGCATTCAAGGGCATTGTGGAGGAAGCGGTCAATGAGGAGAGGGCGGTCTGGTGTTACACCTACTGCCTTTTCTACATATTCAGCAAGCATCTTTTCGTCGTAGATGACTTCCATGCCGCGTCCACCAAGAACAAATGAAGGACGGATCATGATTGGGTAGCCGATTTTGTCTGCGGCTGCTTTTGCTTCTTCAAAGTTTACTGCCATTGCGCTTTCTGGCATTGGGATTTCAAGTTTGTCCATCATCTTGCGGAAGAGGTCGCGGTCTTCTGCAATGTCGATGGAATCGATTGATGTACCGAGGATGTTTACGCCTTCATCGCTGAGGGCACGGGCAATGTTAAGTGGAGTCTGTCCACCGAACTGGACGATGACACCCATTGGCTTTTCCTTTTCGTAGATCTGGAGAACATCTTCAAGTGTAACTGGTTCAAAGTAAAGCTTGTCTGATGTGTCGTAGTCTGTTGAAACTGTTTCCGGATTGCAGTTAACGAGGATTGTTTCGTATCCCATTTCCTTAAGCTGCATGGCAGCATGACAGCAGCAGTAGTCGAATTCGATGCCCTGACCGATTCTGTTTGGACCACCGCCGAGGATCATGATTTTCTTCTTGTTGTCAGAAACTGGAGCCTTGTCTACATCGTTGTATGTTGAGTAGTAGTAGTTAGCATTTTCTACGCCTGAAACTGGAACTGCAAGCCATCCTTCCTTTACGCCGAGTTCTGTTCTCTTTTTGCGTACATCCTTTTCGCGTATGCCAAGGATCTTTGCAATGTACTTGTCGCTGAAACCTTCTTTCTTTGCCTGAATGAGAAGATCGTCTGCAGGAAGCTGACCAGGGGTCTGGAGCATCTTTTCTTCTGTTGCAACAAGTTCTGCCATTTCCTGAAGCCATTCTTTCTTTACGAAAGTAAGTTCATTGAGCCTGTCCAAAGAAACACCCTTGCGGATTGCTTCGTAAAGAATGAACCATCTTTCGCTTGATGCAGTTTTGAGCATGTCGCAGAGTTCATCAGCTGACTTCTTGTTGAAATCCTTTGCAAAACCAAGACCTGCACGTCCATTTTCAAGACCGCGGATAGCCTTCTGGAATGTTTCCTTGAAAGTTTTACCGATGGCCATGACTTCACCGACGGCCTTCATCTGTGTTCCGAGGGAATCTTCTACGCCACGGAATTTTTCAAATGCCCAGCGTGCAAACTTGAGGACTACGTAGTCTCCGTCCGGAGCTCCACCTGGTGTGTATTTGTCCAATGTTCCGTCACGCCAGTATGGAATTTCATCCAATGTCATGCCGGAAGCAAGCTTTGCTGAAATGAGGGCGATAGGGAAACCTGTAGCCTTTGAAGCAAGGGCAGAAGAACGTGAAGTACGAGGGTTGATTTCGATGATTACAACTTCGCCTGTTTTTGGGTTGTGAGCAAACTGAACGTTTGTACCGCCGATAACGCCGATTGATTCAACAATCTTGAAAGCGTCTTTTACGAGGCGGTCTTCAAGTTCCTTGTCGATTGTCATGAATGGAGCTGCACAGAAAGAGTCACCTGTGTGGACACCAACAGCATCGATGTTTTCAATTGTACAGATTGCAATCATCTGGTTCTTTGCGTCGCGGACAACTTCAACCTCAAGTTCTTCCCAACCGAGAATTGACTGTTCGATAAGGCACTGGTGTGTAAGGGAAAGGTCGAGGCCGTTTGTTACGATTGTGCGGAGTTCTTCCATATTGTAGCAGAATCCACCTCCGGCTCCACCCATTGTGTAGGCTGGGCGAACAACGATTGGGAAACCGATTGTTGTTGCAATTTTTTCTGCTTCTTCTACTGTATAGCAGATGTCAGATGCTGGAGTCTTGATTCCAAGCTTCTGCATTGTTTCCTTAAAGATTTCACGGTCTTCACCGCGTTCAATGGCATCAAGGTTAACACCGATAACCTGTACCCCGTACTTTTCAAGTACACCTGCCTTGTTGAGTTCCTGTGCAAGGTTAAGCCCTGTCTGTCCACCAAGGTTAGGGAGGAGGGCATCCGGACGTTCCTTTTCTATGATCTGTGTAAGGCGTTCAAGATTAAGTGGTTCTATGTATGTAGCATCTGCCATAACTGGGTCTGTCATGATAGTTGCCGGATTTGAGTTTACGAGAACAATCTTGTATCCCTGTTCACGAAGGGCCTTGCAAGCCTGTGTGCCTGAATAGTCAAATTCGCAGGCCTGACCGATAACGATTGGACCTGAACCGATAATCAAAACTTTGTTGATGTCTGTGCGTTTAGCCATTTTCTGTAACCCCTTAAAAAAAAAGCTGAACCCGCAAAAGCGAATTCAGCTAAAATTCAAAATAAAATAAATGAAAGTACCAGCAAGACAGTGATTGTGTTTCTCAATATGCTTTCCTATTGTTACCTTCTTCATACTGAAACGACATTCTATAGGAAAGGGGGATAAAATTCAAGGCGTTTCAAAGATTTTCTAATGATTTCAAGATAAAAAAAATGGCAGGTACCGAAAAGCACCTGCCACGCATTCAGTCAGACTGAATTATTTTGCTGTAATGAGCCAAGTCTTTGTATCAACCTTAAGTGTTGATTCAATGTTTGTTGCCTTGCCCATCTTGAGGATCTGCATTGCTGTTTCCTTGCCCTTTGATTCAAGATGAACAATTCCGTAGAAGTAAGAGAGAAGAGCCTTTGGAGCCTGTGCTTCAAGTGTATCTTCTGCATTTGTAGAGCTGATCCAGATTTTTGTCTTTGTAGCCTTTGCGTAGCTTGAAACAGCCTGAATGTCTGCCTCTTTACATTTTGAAAGGTCTACATCATCGATAACTACGCCGGCAACTGCAATACCGCCTGCCTTGAGGGCATTGAGGGTGTTCACAACCTTTTCAAGATTGAAGTTGTCCTGGTTAAAGTTAAGGATTGTACGGTTGCGTGAAATCTGTTCCTTTACTTCTGCTGCATTTGGAATTGTCTTTTTCTTTGCAATTTCATTGTAGATGTTGTCATAGGAATATTTTACGCTTTCGTTTGAATGCTGGTCAAATGATACATGAACAAGCTGCTTGCCATTGAGCAATGTGTCCATACCAAACTGAACGAGAACTGGTGTTTTCCCAAGACCTTTCTTTGCTGTAATAAGTCCGAGTTCGCCAGCCTTGAGGCCTCCGTTTGCCGCTGCGTCAAATGCGCGTATAGGGCTGCGTTCAAAAAGTTCCTGCTTTGCCATAGTTGTATCCTCCTTTAGTAGCTAAAACTAAGCTTGTAACTTAATTTTAGCACACTATTGGCAAAAAGCAATAAAAAAGGGCACTTCCCGTTTTATAAGGAAATGCCCTCTCGTTATCTTGAATTATTCAGGATAAATCAGACTGAATTAGTTTCCAGCCTTTTTTGATTCCTGATACTTCTTGATGAGTTCGTCAGCAACGTTGTTTGGAACCTTGCCGTACTTTTCGAATTCCATTGTGAATTCTGCCTTACCCTGTGTTGAAGAGCGGAGAATTGTAGAGAATCCAAACATTTCAGAAAGTGGAACTTCAGCGTTAACTGTTGATGTTCCATTTTCATCTGTAGAATCGATGATAACACCACGTCGCTGGTTGATAAGACCGAACATGTTACCCTGGAATTCTGTTGGACCTGCAAGCTGAACCTTCATGATTGGTTCAAGGATTGATGGCTTAGCCTTTGCATAACCTTCGCGGAAAGCACCGATAGCAGCTGTCTGGAATGCGATATCTGAAGAGTCAACTGGGTGGAACTGACCATCGTTAACTGTACAGCGAACGCCTACAACTGGAGCACCGATGAGGGAACCCTTTTCCATAGCACGTCTGAATCCCTTGTCGCAAGATGGGATGTATTCGTTAGGAATAGCACCACCCTTGATTGCGTCTACGAATTCGTAGTCTTTTCCTTCTTCCTGGAATGGTTCCATGAATCCGGCAACACGACCGTACTGACCTGAACCACCAGTCTGCTTCTTATGTGTGAAGTTGAAGTCTGCCTTCTGAGAGATAGATTCGCGGTATGCAACTTCTGGAGCTGCAACTGTTACTTCGCACTTGTATTCGCGCTTCATGCGTTCAACATATACGGCAAGGTGAAGTTCACCCATACCCTTGATGATTGTCTGGTTAGATTCTGGATCAACGTATGTCTGGAATGTTGGGTCTTCCTTTGTAAAGCGGTTGAGAGCCTTAGACATGTTGGCTGCTGCAGACTTGTCAACTGGTGTGATAGCCTGAGAGATAACTGGTTCTGGAACGAACATAGATGTCATGGCAATGTTGAGTCCGCCGCCACAGAATGTATCACCTGATGCACAGTCAACACCGAAGAGGGCGATGATGTCACCTGGCATACCTTCGTTGATATCTTCCATCTGAGCAGAGTTCATGCGAACGAGACGACCAACCTTGAACTTCTTGCGCTGGCGTACGTTGTAGAGTTCATCACCCTTGCAAATCTTACCCTGGTAGATACGTGTGTATGTGAGCTGTCCGAACTGACCGTCATCGAGCTTGAATGCAAGAGCAACACATGGCTTGTCTTCAACGTTGAAGAGTTCAACCTGTTCTTCATTCTTGTCGAGGTCGAGACCGTAGTTGTGAACTTCTGTTGGGTTAGGGAGGTAGTCAAGAACAGCATCGAGGACTGGCTGGATACCCTTGTTCATGTGTGCTGAACCACAGAATACACCAACGAACTGTTCTGCAAGTGTTCCCTTGCGTACAGCAGCCTTGATCTTGTCTACCGGTACATTGTCATAGTCACCTTCGAGAAGGAGTTCCATGAGTTCATCATCAAAGTTAGAAACAGCGTCAAGGAGTTCAACACGCTTTTCCTTAGCCTGGTCAACGAGATCAGCTGGGATTTCTGCAACGCGAATATCAACACCGTCGTTGCCTTCGAAGTAGTAAGCCTTCATCTGAACGAGGTCAACAACACCCTGGAGCTTGTCTTCGAGACCGATAGGAAGTTCCATCATATATGCATTGAGACCAAGCTTTTCGCGGATCTGTCCACAAACGCGAACAGGATTTGCACCCTGGCGGTCACACTTGTTAACGAAAGCAATGCGTGGTACATGGTATCTCTTGAGCTGGCGGTCAACTGTGATAGACTGAGACTGAACACCTGCAACAGCACAAAGAATCATGATGGCACCGTCGAGAACGCGGAGTGAGCGTTCAACTTCAACTGTAAAGTCAACGTGACCCGGTGTGTCGATAAGGTTGATTGTTGTGTCCTTCCACTGAACCTGTGTTGCTGCTGACTGAATTGTGATACCGCGTTCGCGTTCCAATTCCATGTTATCCATTACAGCGCCGACACCGTCCTTACCCTTAACTTCGTGAATCTGATGAATCTTGTTGCAGTAGAACAAGATGCGTTCTGAAGTTGTTGTCTTACCAGAGTCGATGTGTGCACTGATACCGATATTACGAACTTTAGTAATATCAAAAGCCATAGTGTATACCTCACCTAAAAAAGATTACTTTGTAAAATATCGCCGACAATAGCAATAGTTCCGCATATTTTAGTAAAAAAGCGCAAAGTATTCAATAGTAAAACTTCCAAATGAGTTAAAAAAACGGGGACAGAAAATAGGGGTCTGTCCCCTCTGTTTCGGAAGATAGGGGTCTGTCCCCTCTGTTTCGAAAAAAAAACCACCGTTTGTGGCGGTGGCGTTTCGGTTTGACTAGATATATGGAATAATCTTATTCCTTTTCCTCAGGGTGTGCCTGGAACCATTTGAACCAGGCTTCGTCTACCTTGTTGCACCACTGGGTCTTCATCTTCTTTGCCATGAAAGAATTTGTGAAGCCGTTCTTGATGATTTTCTTGATGTCTTCAAGGGTGAATCCAAGTTCGCTGTAAATGTTCCAGTATTCGTCGATTAGTGAGCACTTGAAGAATGTAGGGTCATCCGTGTTGATGGTGATGTTGCAGCCTGCATCGTAAAGTTTCTTAGCAGGGTGGTTCTTCATGTCGCCCTTGAATTCCTGGAGAATGAAAATATTGCTGGTTGGGCAAACTTCAAGTGGAATCTGCTTTTCTGCAAGTTCCTTCATGAATTCTTCGTCCTTTGCGGCCTGGATTCCGTGTCCAAGTCGTTCTGCGTGGCATAGATTGATGCTGTCCTTCATTGACCAGCTTTCAACTGATTCTCCTGCATGTGTGACCGTATGGAAACCGTGTTCAACAGCCTTGTCAAAAACAGGGGCATAGTCTTTTGCAGGACCTTTTGATTCGTCACCGCCAAGGCCAATGCCAAGGATTATGGGATTTCTGGCTGCAATGACGTGGTTGAGGTTGGTCATTGCATTTTCCATTCCGAAAGAACGGCTTACATCGATGAGGCAGCGTACGGTTCTGTGCGAGTTTGTGCTGATTCTTTTAATGCACTTTGAAATTGTATTGATGATTTCGTTGAACTGCCAGCCTTTCTTTAGGTGTGATGTTGGGCTGATGAATGTTTCGCAGTAAACGATGTTGTTGTCATTAAGGTACTGTTCAAAATCGTTGAACTGTATTTCAAGGTCCTGAACATTCTTGAAGTATGACTGAATCTTGATGAAGGAGTTAAGGAATCCACCGAGGTCTTTGTAGTCAAATAGGGAATTGAATTCCTCGTCGGTCATCTGTTGGCCGAAATTCCTTTCGTAAACTTTTTTAACGGTCTCGCGGCCGATGACAGCTTCTTCATGAACGTGAAGTTCTGCCTTTGGGATAAACTTTAATAAATCATAAAACACATCTTTCTTCATGTTTTAATTGTATAACTATATTATTAAAATAACAGTACTTTAATTTAAATTTCTATAAATATATCAAAAAGTTATATGAGGAATAAAATTGGCTTGAGCCAATTTTATTCCTCGAAAGAACTGATTTGTCCGCAGTCCGCGTCCATTTTTTGCTTCGCAAAAAAGCATCAGTTCTTTCAGTTGCTGTAACTCTACCTTGTCCGCGGTCGTTTTTTCTTCGAAAAAAGCATCTGTTCGCGCGGTAAAAAGCAGATTTGTCCGCAGTCCGATTCAATTTTTGCTGATAAGAAAGTTGATTTAAAACATATTACAATGTAAATTTAGACCATGTCCAAGAGAATCTATATCGGTAACTTAAGTTACACAACAACAGAAGAAAGACTCAGTGAACTCTTTTCTGAATTCGGTGAAGTGGTTTCGGCAACAATCATTAAGGATAGGGATACAAGCCAGTCGAAGGGATTTGGCTTTGTGGAACTTTCCGATGAAGCCGACAGCGACGGTGCCATTTCCAGGCTTAGCGGAAAGGAAGTGGATGGCCGCCGTGTAAGGGTAAATTACGCTGAAGAAAAAAGGGAAAGTGCAGGAAGAAACTTTGGCCGTGATCGTGGTGAGCGCAGTTTCCGTGGTGGAAACCGTGACCGCAATTTCCGCATAAACCGTTCTGACGATGGCCGCAGTGAAGACCGTGGACGCGGTTCATTCGGAAGGGAATATTAAATTCCATGGGATTTTTGCCTGAGGATTTTTCGATTTTCATCAGCCGCCAGTGCAATAGAGCGGATTTCATTCAGTCGTGGCTTAAAAGCCATGGTGTGGATTCTGCAAGGATTGTCATTGAAGGAAAAAATCATATTCTGGTTCAGTTTGAATCCCGCTTTTATAATCCACGGTTCAGGATAAAGACTGTTGTTGCCCATCACGACAGGGTGGAAGGAAGCCCTGGTGCAAACGACAACAGTGCTGCTGTATGGCAGCTAATGAACTGGGCCGTTCATTTAAAAAATTATCCAGACTTTCACAATGTCCGTATTTTCTTTACTGACGGAGAAGAATTGGGAACAAATACAGGCGTGATGGAACAGGGGGCATTTGGAATTGCAAATACTTTTCAACGTCTTGGCATAAAGGACGATGTCTTTGTTTTCGATGCCTGTGGCCGAGGTGAAGTACCTGTTCTTACAAGACTTAATCTTGGCCCTCAAACTCCATCTTTCTTTGTAAAGACTGCAAGTGATTTGTATGTCAGGGCCCTTCAGATTTTGAAAACCGCAAGCCCTCAAAAATGGATGACTTTGCCCGCAGCCTACAGTGACAATGCTTCCTTTCTTGCATGCGGAATTCCTGCCGTTGCAATTACCATGCTTCCGTCAGATGAAGCAAGCATCTATGCAATGCAGGTGTCGCAAAATGAAAGTCTTGAATCCAATGTCCTTAACAGGAGTAATGTCAGGGATAAAGGCTCCCGTGAAAACTTTAAGGACCTTCTTCCATTGACATGGAGGCTTTTCCATTCTGAGAAGGACAATGAAGAATCCCTTACTGCCGAAAGCTTCGGTGTAATGGAAAACATCCTTAAGGTCCTTGCCTTTTCAAAAACTCCCGTATAAAAAAAAGCCCCAGAATCGAATGGCTCTGGAGCAAGGCGTGTTCTTTTTTTCTTCTAGATATGATCCTTCATGTTTGAAAGCTTGAATGCAATGTTCTTCATTTCGTTGACCGTATTTGTAATGGTCTTTGTTGACTGTGCAAAACTTTCTATTCCTGAACTGATCTGGCGAAGGGTAATGACAATCTGGTTGAAGGATGCTGTCTGCTGTTCGATGATTCCTGTTATTTCCGTTGCCTTTTCGTTGGTTTCGTTTGACGATTCCATGATTCCTCCGAACTGGCTTTCAAGCTGCTTTGAAATGTTTGCTTCTTCATGGATGAATTCCGTGCTCTGTTCAGAAGAGTAAATCAATTCACGGGAAGCATTCTGTATGCTTTCAATGTATGACTGTATTTTCTGGATTGAATCCATTGTGTTGTTTGCAAGACGCCTGATTTCAGTTGCAACGATGTGGAAGTTTCGTCCGTTCTTTCCGTTTGAAACGGCTTCAAGTTCAGCATTGAAGGCAATGATTTTTGTCTGGTCTGCAATGTCCTTGATGATTGTTACGATGTCGTCAATGTTGTCGATCTGAGCTGCAAGTTTTTTTATTCCGTCAATGACCCCCTGATTGGATTCACTGATGTTAGAAAGATTCTCGATGTTTTCTTTCAAAAGATAGAAGGCTTCCGAAACTTCATCCTTTGTTTTGTCTGTACCGTCTGAAACTTCGGAAATTCTTGCGGCAACATTTTTTGAAAGGGCATTGGAGTCTTCCATGGTGCTCAAGATTTCCTTTACATCACCGCTCTGTTCTGAAGAGGATGTGGCGATTTTACCTGAAATGATGGAAAGGTCTTCCGTCGAATGAAGGACATCCTTTCCGATATCAGAAAACTGATCCATGAGGGTCTTGTAGTGGGAAATAACTTTTCCAAGAAGGTAAACATTGTACTGAATCTGGTCGGAAAGAGTAGTTTTGATTTCCGTATTTGGATTACCTGTTTCAAGAAGTTCGACGGATACTTCGCGCAACTGCCTGTTGTTCTGAATCATGTAACGGATGAAAAGAATAATGAGGGAGCCGCAAAGAACAATCTGAAGGATATTTGCGATGATCATTCTTACAATCTGATCTTTTGGTCCAATTACGATTCCATTGATTACCATGTATCCTTGCTTGAGAAGGTAATACGAAAGGATGTTTGAGAATATGATTGGAATGAAAAGGAACATGATGCAGCGGGAAAGAATTGAAAGTCCATAGTAAGGTTTCTTAACTCCAAAGAAGTTCTTTCTTTCCAAAATTTCAGGGTCAATTCCTACCTTCAATATGCGCTCAATGTATTTTCTTGATACGCGTTCTGTAAAATGGTAGATGATGATTGCTGTTGTGTAGGATCCGAAAATACAGGCAATGTACGAAATTTTTGCTGTTATCTCGTCAAGACCAATTCCAGGAAATTTATAGTAGATGTAGCAGAGGAAAGCTGTTGCGCCTAATGCGTAGAAGAAAGTTCTGATGGATGACAGAAAAGGAAATTTAACCATTTCAAGGAAGAGCCTTGTTCTATCCTTAACGTCTTCAAGGGCATTTTCTTCAAAGAGGGCAATGTCTTTTTCCATACCCTTTGTGAAGAATTTGTGAATGAAAGGGAAAAAAATGAACTGTGCTACACAGTAGGTTGTAAGGCTCCAGCAGAAGGCCCAGAAAAGCTGGGAAGAGCGGAGTGAAACATAGAAAGCTGTATAGCAGAATACAAAAATTGCACAGGTAGACATTGTGGCTGTTTTGTACCAATAGAGCTTTGCTGAAAAAGAAATTGATTTGTTGCCCATGTTTATGCCTCCATTCCTTCGTTTTCTTCTGTGTTGTGGTCAGAAATGCTTGCAGATTCAATAAGATTAACATTTTCCTGCAGGTTTCTGGATGTTTCAATGAGGGACCTTGTTGATTTTGAGAATCCCTGAACGCTTGTGCTGATCTGATGCAGGGTGTTTACAATCTGGTCAAATGCCTTTGTCTGCTGTTCAACAAGATATTTGATTTCGTTTGAAGAAGTTGAGTTGTATCTTGCAGAATTGTTGATGTTGGTAAACTTGTTTTCAAGACTTTCTGAAAGTTCAGTTTCTTTCCTTATCAAATCTGTGCTTTCCTGTGAAGCCTTGATAAGCTGTTCAGATGATTTCTGGACAGCACTGATTTTCGCCTTGATTTCCCTTGTACTGTCCATGGTGCTGTTTGCAAGACGGCGAATTTCGTTTGCAACATTTTTGAAGTTCTTGCTTTCTCCGATTTCAGTGGTTGCTTCAAGTTCTGCATTGAAGGCAATGATTTTTGTCTGGTCCGAGATGCTGTCTATGATGTTTGCGATTTCCCAAATCTGATTGATCTTGTTGTTCAGGTTTTTGATTCCCTGAATTGTAACTTCATTGGAATCTGCAATTGCAGAAATGGAAGAAAGGGACTTTGAAAGAAGTTCAGAACCAGTGTTTACTTTTTCTACTGTCTGTTTTGCAATTTCAGTTACCTCAATGATTCTGTTTTCAATGTTGTGGGAAAGGTTGGTTGCATTTTCCATTGTTGAAACTATTTTCTTGATACCGGTAGACTGCTCAACCGATGTGGATTCTGTTTCATTTGCAATTCGCATCAAGTCTGAAGAGGATTCAGCAATTGTCTTTCCAAATTGTTCTGTCTGGAAAAGGATTCCTCTAAGCATGGAAATAATCTGGTTTGCCAGGTAATGGTTGAAAGAGAATTCATCAGAAATGTCTGTTTCAATCGGTGTAATTTTAGAAAAGTCAGTAGTGATTGTGCTGAGTACTTCAGTCATTCTTGTGTTCTTTGCATTTATGTCGTTGTAGAAGAAAAGAATGGAAAGAAACATGACGATGCTGTTGATGAGGATTGTGTTCAACATTCTGTTGGTTTGCATGTCACCGTTTCCGATTATGGAAGAAACCTCAAAAGGATAATATCCTGCGATAAGGACTGCGCAGTTGATTATGCAGGTGAAAATACAAGGAAGTGCAACGAAGAGGAGAACCTTCATGTTGAAACGAATTCCAAAAAACTTTTTTTTCATAACATAGTCTTTTTCGATTCCTGCATTTATGATGTCGATTCCGATTTTGCTTACGATTTTCGAACAGAAAGTATATGCAAAAATGGATGTGAAGTAGGTTCCAAATAATGCTTCGATGATGAAAAGACCCGTGATGTTAAGGGGTTGATTCAGTCCTGCATAAAGATAGTATGCGATGATGCAGCTTCCGACAAAAAAATAGAAGAAAGTCATCAATGCAGTGAAAAAAGGATACTGTATGATTTCGTCAAAAAGATGTGTCCTTTCGGTTACCGTGCTTTTTGATGTGTAGAAACTTTTGATTCTTGTAGAAATCTTGTGGTAGCACAGATGGTCTGTTATGAGGGCAAGACCAAACTGAAAGAAAATGAGGATTCCTAAAAACACTTTAAGTGCATCAAGGAAAACTTCAATGGAAAATTTTGTAGAGAAAAGGGAATATATAAATACGATTACGGCACCGCAAATATCTGGGAAAAAGCTTTTTACAGTTGCTTCATGTTCAAAACTTTTCATAGAGAATTACCTTCCTGTGCATTTTCTGTTTTTTTGTATTTGTTGTTAAGGGCAAGAATGTGCGAAGAATTTTGCCTGAGTTTGTCGATTGTTTCGGCGATTGAAGTTGAAGAGGCCCCGAAGTTACGGACACTTTTTGCAATCTGAGACAGAGTTTCAACAATCTGGTGAAAGGAGTTGGTCTGTTCGTGTAGTGACTCCTTGATGTTTGTAGACCCCATTGAAGTTGTTTTTGCAGACTGCTTTATGTTCTCAAACTTTTCCCCCAGCAGAACGCAGATTTCGTTGCCTTCCCTTGTTTTCTTCATGCAATAGTTTCCTGTTGCAATGATTTCTTCGCTGGCATAGGCAATGTCAGTAATCTGTCCGTGGATTTTCTTTGTAAGTTCAAGTATGTTGTTGGAAAGATGTCGGATTTCCTCTGCGACATTGGTAAAGTCTACTCCGTTGGCACTTATGTTGTTTGCTTCAAGTTCCGCATTGAAAGCAACAGTTTTTGTCTGTTCTGCGAATTTGTCGATGGAATTAATAACATCGCGAATGGCGTGGATTTTTTCCGAAAGCTTTTTTAAGTTGTCGATTGTAACTCTGTTCGTTTCCGTTATTTCCTTGATCTTGTCAAAGTTTTCGTTCAGGCCAACGAAGGTTGTGTCTACGCTACCCATTGTTTTTGAAGCAACCGTAATGACTTCGTTAAAGTTTGTCTCGATTTTGTTTGAGAGGTTGTCTACGCTCTGCATAGTTGCAAGAATTTCTTCAATATTTGCAGACTGCTTGATTACGTTTTCTGTTGTCTGCGCAGAAATTTCAGAAAGCATTTTTGAGATTTCATCGATGTCATTGATTGTTTTGGTGTTGTTTCTGATGATGGAATCAAAGAGGAGGATTGTCCTGTTGATGAGGTGCATTGTGTAGGAATCTTCTGAGAAAATATTTACTTCAAAAAGATTGTTGTTGTCGATGTTTTTGTTGTTGAGCATGACAAGGGAATTCTGCATGAGCTTTGCACTGTTCAGAATTCTTATATAGTAAAAAAGAACAAGAATACAGGTGCTTATGGCATTTGCAAATGAAATCTTAAACATGAAATTCATGATTTCAGGTTTTGTATAATTCATTTTGATGTACATGCCAAGCTGTTTCATTTTCATCATTGTATCCATAGAATTCCCGTCATTAGTGAAATAAATTGTCTGAGGATGAAATGAAAAGAATACTGCGTGAAGCGATACAAGGGAGGTTCCGATGATAGGGAGTACAAGGTATATGATGAAGTTATCTCTCTGTGAAAGACCAAAGAACTTTTTTTCCTTAAGTTCAATTCCCTGTGAGGCAATTTTTATCGCAAAATTGCTGCATTTCCTTTCAATAATGTAAATTGAAATCAATGTGAAGATGTAGGCAAGGGAAATGTAAAGGTGAAAATAGAAAATGCTAACATGTCTGTCTACTTTGAGAATGTAGTACGAGCATAAGGCGTATATTCCGCCCGTCATTGTGAATATGAATCCAAGTTCATAAGCTTTCTTGATAGGGTAGGAACCAGTTGCTTCCAGAATGTCAGTTCTTTCTTTTGCTGTAAGTTCCGTAGATTCCCATAAGGTAAAGCTGTTTGATAAAGGTTTTGTAACTAAAAAATGGAATAGAATTTCTGTTATTATGGTTCCAAGGAATGTGATGAAAGAAATCCAGGTTAACTGAATCCAGGTATAGTTCATTGGAATTTTTGTTGCGCAGGTGCAGTAAGTAATAATGATGGTGTTTGTCAGCATTGTCAGAGGTAACATGGTAACCATTACCTGATAGTCAAAAGGATATTTGTTGAAGTCTTCAACCAGTTTTTTTGTAAAAGTCATTTCCTTCCTCCATTCGTCATTTTGTTGGAATATCCAAGGTCTGCTGCAGATTCGTTGAGGGCTTTTGTTTCCTGACTGATTCTCTGGCTGTTTTGAGAGAAGTTTTCAAAGCCAACATTGATTTCTGCAAGAATGGAATTTATCTGTTCGAAGGCTCCCTGCTGAATGTCAGTAATGTCCATGACTTTTCTCAAACTTTCTGCAGTAATTTCGCTGGAAAGACAAAGGTCCCTGAAGTTTGATTCAAGTTTAAGGTAGAATTCGCTGCCTTCCCTTGTTTTCTGTGTTCCCGATTCACTTGAGATTATCAGGTTGTCGCAGGAATGGAGAATGTCCGTTACTTTCTGTCTTATTTCATAATTTGAAGTTTTTATGGATGCCGCAAGCCTTAAAATTTCATTTGCAACGATGTGGAATTTTTCTCCCTGTTCACCGACCATTGAAGCTTCAAGTTCTGCGTTAAAGGCAATTGTCTTTGTCCTTTCTGCAACTGCGTCAATGGCATCAATTACTGTGCATATAGAATCAACCCTTTCGCTGAGTTCCTTGATACCGTAAATTGTATCGAGGTTTGACTGAGTGATTTCTGACATTTTTTGAATTCCAGCCTTAAGGAGGTTTGAAGAAGTGTCTGCGGAATTCTTTGTTGAAGAAGCGGATTTCTGTATCATGTTTATTTGAGACGATATCTTCTTGTGCTGATTTTTTGCATTTTCCATTGTTGCAAGACATTGCTTGATAGCGGCGGCTTCCGAAATGGAAGTTTCAGCTGTTATGTTTGCATCCTTGGAAAGTTTCTGTGATGAAGTAAATATGTCTTCTCCTGTCGTTGCAGCTTCATAGGAAATTTCCCTCAGGTAGTTGATGAGTTCATCAATAAGAAAAATGCTGTATGAAAGTTCATGGTTCAAGTCTGTTGGAAGAAAAAGGTTGTTCTTATGGTCAGTAAGTTTTTCAAGAACTATCGTAATGTTTCTTGTATTGACGGTAAGAATTTTGTGAAGGTAATATCCAACAGCTATGCTTATTGATGCATTGCAAGTGATGACGAAAATAATATGCCTGTAGGCAATGCTGTTTTTCCATCCTTCAAAAAGTGACGCATTGAGGATTGTGCATTGTGCTGCGGAAGAAATAATGATTGGCAGTATTGTAAAATAGAAAATTCTCTTTTTCGCACTTGCCCCGTAGAATTTATCCTTGTGGATGGCTGCTTTGTTTATTCCCTGCTCTATAAGGGTTGTTGCAACTTTGCAGCATAGAGTTTCAGAATAACAAAAGGCTGTTGCTCCTGATATGTAAAGTCCACAGATACAACAGTTTACAATATGAAGAAAAATGTACATTGTGATGTGGAATTTTATAAGGAGAATAATTACCGGTGTAATGGAAGCTGCAAGAATTACGAGAATAACTTCAATGCATACTGATTTTGGGAGTGAAAGTAAATCCTTGAGCAGTGATGTTCTTGCATCGGTTGTAAGTTGTCCCTGTTCATTTTTTGCAAGCCTGTCGGAAATGTCTTTTGTAAGGATTCTGTTGGTGTATGGAGCCACAAGAAACTGTGAAATGATTGCAAAAGTTAGAATCACAAGTATAAATACTATCAATTCCTTCCTGGACATCATCCTGATTATATTGGAAGAGTAGAGTGTGTATATGATGAAAAATGCACCGCACCCCAGATTCTTGAAACGGCCTGTGTCCATCATTTCTAATTCGAAGCTTTTTTTTCTATTGATAAAGTTTCCTTCCATAATTTCTGCAGCCTTTATTTAGTGGTGAGGGTTACTGCACCGTCCCAATTCTGCGGGCGTGCCTTAATGAATTTCTTGCAGCGTTCAAGAAGAACAATGGTTGCCTTATCTTTTGGTGCAAGAACTTTTGCAATTCTAAGATAATCCTGTGCCCCGTTGAAATTTCCTGCCAGATACTGATAAAGTCCCTTGCTGAAATTTTCAATGAAGTTGTTCGAATATATGTCGTCGTTGCTGTATAGTTCAAAAATCTGAACAGGTATGGATTTCCCCTTTACCTTTACATTGTCAAGATAGCGAAGGTTGTAGTGTTCATGCTTTGCAAGGTATCTGCCGAATTCAATGTCTGTTTCTGCATCTTCAATGTCTTTTTTTACTGCGTCCGTAATGAGAATTGAAGTGCCGTATAATTTTGTAAGGTCCTGAATTCTTGAACTCAGGTTTACATCATCGCCGATAACTGTATATTCCTTTTTGTCTTCGCTGCCGATAGTTCCTGCAATAGGAAGCCCGTAATGAATGCCGATGCCAACATGGAAAGGACAGTTGTCCGGAATTGTAAGGAAACTTGTGTCCATCTTTTCAATTTCACGAATCATTTCTGCAGCGGCATTTGCTGCACGGTATCCGTTGTATTTGTAGCTTTCAGGTACTCCAAAAAGTGCCATAATGGCATCGCCCATGAATTTGTCGATGGTACCACCATGTTTCTTGATGATGTTTCCCATGAGGGAAAAATACTGGTTTAGAAAGGTTACGACTTTTTCAGGGTCGTTTACTTCAGTAATTTCAGTAAATCCCCTTATGTCTGCCATGAGGATGGCTACTTTTCTCTGCTCTCCAATGGAAGATGTTATGGAAGTATCACCTTCAACAATGCTTTCGATTACCTTCGGAGGCAAAAAGCGGCTGAAGGCATTTCTGATTTTGTGTTCTGTACTTATGCTCTTGTTGTATGTAATGATTTTTTCAAAAACAGGAGAATAAATGTCCGTAAGAAAGTCCAGCCTTTTCTGAGTCATTGTATTCATTGCATTGCTTGCAGTTGTTGCAACATGGATTGTAAATGGATATTTTTTTGAAGAGTCTACTGGGAAAATATTGTAGTTCTTAAGCTTTTCCTTTTTGGGATTAAACTGTTCTATTACAGATTCCGAGTAGTTTGAATTTATCCAGTTGTAATCTGTTCTTGAACTGATTCTCTTTGCAAAATCAGTCTGACAGATTGTTCTGAAGTCCTGGAAGTCATTTTTTAAGATTGAATCGCTTCTGTCGTAGTATTCGTCAACCCTGTCCTCGTTTACGATGATGCCAAGAACATCGTAGTTATAGATGTTGCTTATGGATCTTGCAAGCTGGGAAAGAAGATGTTCCAGGTCCCATACATAGTTTTCTGTGTTAAAAGCTTCCCTGATCATGTAAAGCTCGGAAAGTTCCCCGCTGAAAGTTGTTGTGATTATCTGGATGATTTCTGCTTCGTCTATTTCTTTTGAAGGAACATTATTCTTGTTGTTGTAGCGGGAAGAAATCTTTTCAATCAAAGTTGTGAGTGTGTTCAGGTTTTCTGAAGAAGGAACATAGAATGCATCGCACTTTGCATTGTCTGCCCAGAACCTTTCGTCATTTTCCTGCCCTGAAGAACTGATGATTACCGCAGTGTTCTTGAGTTCATCAATGGTTTTTACTATGTGAGTAAGGTTGTAACCGTTTATTCCTGGAAGTTCAGTGGAGGCTATAAGACAATCAGGATGGGTTCGGTAAAGCTCCTTGAGAGTTTCGATTCCATCTTTGCAGCTGTCAACTTCCCAACCTTCTTCTTCAATAAATGATTTTAGGAGTCTTGTGATTATGTCTGAATCGTAGGCAATCAATACCTTTTTAGTTTTCATTCAGAAGCTCCTTTACCGTATCAAGAAGATTTCCGCGCTGGAAGTCCGACTTTACAATAAATGCCTGTGCACCAAGATTCATGAACTGTTTCTTTGAATACATGTCGTATGCGCCGGATACAACGATGACAGGAATATTTGAAATGTTTTCCATACGCCTGATGTTTGAAAGGAGTGTCTTTCCGTCCATGCGGGGCATGCTGATATCAGTTACGACGAGATCTACGTTTCTCTTCCTGAGCTTTTCAAGGGCATCAACACCGTCAATGGCAGTTTCTACTGCATAACCGTCGGCTTCGAAAATTGCCTGTTCAATCTGTCTTGTAGTTGCGGAATCATCGACAATGAGGACAGTTCTTGTTTTCTTTATGTTTTTTGAAATGTATTTCTTTGTGTCGTATGAAACCAGTTCCCTCATCCTCTGCATGATGAACGGAATGTCTATGATTGGAATGATTGAATAATTTTCATCGTAAACTACGCCCTGAAGTGAAACTATTTTCTGAAGGCATTCTGGAAGAGGAGTGATGATAACATTTTCATTTTGCTTGATGGAATCAACAACGATTGCCATTTTTGTTTCCAGATATTCGACGATGATTACATTTGCTATGTTCTTCTGCTGACCTGTCCCTAAAATTGAAGAAAGATAGTGAAGGGGAATGATTTTCCCGTGCAGGCTGATGAAATGCTGGTTCTGCATGGTTATGATGTTCTCACCGGAGGTTGTGATGACTTCGTGAATGTAATGTGACGGAATCATTACCTTTGTTGAACCTGACAAAACGAAAAGGCCGCGCTGTGTTGCAAGGGTAAGGGGAATGGTAAGTTCAAAGGTTGTGCCTTTGTTTGCTTCTGTAGTAATGTGAATTTTACCCTTGATTTTTTCCATTGCATTACGGACTGCATCGAGTCCGATTCCGCGTCCTGAAATTTCCGTTGCGTGCTTGGAAGTTGAAAATCCTGGCATGAAAATATACTGCTGCAAATCCTTGTCCGGCATTGCAGAAATTTCATCCCTGCGGCCTTGGTTCATTTCGATGGCCTTTTCGCGGATTTTGTCATACTGAATTCCGCTTCCGTCATCGTGAACAGTAATCAATATCCTGTTGGAGATTTGAGTTGCGTGTATTGATATTACGCCTTTCTTGTTTTTACCGAGTTTTTCTCTTGTCGCCTCATCTTCGATACCATGGTCAAGGCTGTTTCTTACGAGGTGAAGGAGAATAGTCCTCAGCTGTTCGAGGATGACCTTGTCCAGCATGAAGCTTGTTGCAGGAATGTCCGTTTCGATATTTTTTGAAAGGGCAAGGGCTTCCTTTTCTATTTCTTTTTTTAGTGGCAAAAGAACCATTTCAAGAGGAAGCATTCTGAGTGCAAAAATTTGATGCTGAGTTTCAAAAATATAGTTTTCCACGGAAAGAAGTTCTTCGTGAAGCTGCCTTGGTATTTCGTAAATTCTTTCTGCATTCCTGTCTGCGAGACGTTTTTCAAGGGCTTCGATCTGATGCTTGAGCCTGAACTGCTTGATGATCAGGTTGTCGTATTCCTGTATGATGCTGTTGATTCTGTCTATGTCAATCCTTACGGAACTGATTTCGTCAAAGGAACTGGCAGTGGTAAAATTCTGTTCCCATTCATCAAAGTCAGATTCCTTTTCATCTTCCTCATCCGACAGAGTAATTTTTTCAGGGTCAAAGAAGAATCCTGAAGCGGCCTTTTCGCATGTTTCAAGAATTGAATCAGTAATTGCTTCCGACTTTCCTTTTTCCTTGATTTCTGAAAGAATGATTTCAAATGATTCCGAGATTCTGAAGGAAAGCTTGATTATGTTTGTGGAAAGGTCAACCCTGGATTCCTGGATTGCCTTGTATACCGATTCGAGGGCGTGTGAAATCTGTTCCATCTGAAGAAAATCCATCATTCTAGATGAACCCTTTATGGTATGGAGGTGCCTGAGAATTTCCGTAATGTGCTCTGTTTTTTCGTCAGGATTATTTTTGAGGGAAATGGTATGAGAATTTATACTGGCAATGTGATCCCTGATTTCTTCTACATAGCCGTCAATGAAGTTTTCCTTTGAAAATGCCATTTATTCCCCGATGATTCTGCGTATCTCGTCCATATTTTTTTTACAGATGTTTATAATGTAGACGGGATCGAAATCTATAGTAAAATTATAACATGATTTTTCATTTTTCACATATTCCATTAGGATATTTAGGGATTGTTCAAAAGAAACAAGAGCTTTTTGCAGTTTACCTATATGTTTGTATGTGAAAGCCAGCATTATTGAAGCAGGCCAGAATTTCTGGTTCAGGCTTGAAGACTTGTAGAAGTTTATTTCAGCTTCATGGTAGTCTTCAACCTGGTATTTTATGATTCCCGTGAATAAGTACATGTACTCAAGATTGGAAGAGGAAAAATCAATTTTAGAAAGCAAATCCTCTGCTTTCCTGTAGTTCTCCCTGTCTATGTATTTTAAGATATCCTTGTAGGATGTCATTTCGGCTTTTGAAGAATTGAACTTAAGCTCAGACAGGAAGTCCTTTTCTATGGATTTTTTCTCCGTGAAAATTTTCCTGAGATCCGTGGAATGCATATCTTCCTTATCTTCCTTTGATGCAATACTTCTTTCCCTTATGTGTTTCTTTTTCTGAAGATAATAGATGTCTCCGTCCCTCTTTTTTTCAAAATAGGCGTTTTCCGGAACAGCTGCAATTTCATTGGTTGTCAAAAGGAGGATTCCGTCAACTTTGAGAACAGACCAAAGCTGACCAAGTATTTTCATAATGAGATCACTGCTGAAATAGATGAAAACATTTCTCAATATGATGAGGTCAAAACTATCCATTACAAAGGGAAGTGGGGTTTCCCTGTTGAGGTTAAGAAAGGAAATGTGGAACTTCCTTATTTCCTCAGGATTGATTTTTATAGTGCCGTCTGTTTCCGTTGAGATGCACCGGATATATCTGTGGTATTTCTGACCGTCAGCCCTGAAGGATTTTTTTGAATAGATTCCTTTCTTGAAGAAAGCAAGAACCTCCGTATTTATGTCAGTTGCGGTAATCTCTGTTTCTATTCCCATCTGCTTTGCAAGGGCGTGGATGGAAAGCGGTTCTTCTCCTGTTGAACACGCTCCGCACCATATGTGAACGGTAGACATGCTTCTTGATGGAAAAAAATTGTTCTGCAGAAATTCGTAATGAGCCTCGTCACGGAAAAAATAGGTTTCGTTTACCGTCGAAGCATTTACGAGGAGTTCCATTTCTGTGTCGTCGTCTTCCAATCGTGTGCTGTAGGATTCAGCAGACAGGTTCAGTTCCTTCATCCGTCTGTTTATGAATTCATGAATTGCAGGCTGAAGTGCTTCCGTTATTATTATTCCCGTTTTTCCCTGTATTTTGCCGATGAGTGAGTCAGAAAGCTTATCCACGAGGAACTCCTGCTACCTGCCTGATTACCTCTCCAATAGCATCAAGGTCTTCGATTCTTTTGACTGCATCAAGTTCAACAGCGGCTTTTGGCATTCCGTAAATGACGCAGCTTTTTTCTGATTCGGCAATTGTATATCCGCCAGCATCGAGTATTTCTTTCATCCCTGCGGCTCCGTCCTGTCCCATGCCCGTAAGAATTACGGCAATGGTTTTGCTTCCGGCTGTTCTTGCACATGAAGAAAACATCTTGTCTACTGCAGGCTTTAGGAAATGCACTTCTTCGCTGTCATCAAGTTCCGCTACATATTCGCAGTGGTTCTTATACTGCAGTTTAAGGTGCTTTCCTGAAGGTGCTATGTAGACATGACCCGGCATCAGGGTGGCTCCGTCAACTGCTGTAGTTACTGTTTGTCCCGTGGTATTGCTGAGCCAGTGTGCAAACTGTCTGTCAAACATTTCGTCAATGTGCTGCGTAATGATAATGGGAAGGGGAAATGAAGGACCAAGGTCACGGAGCAGTGTCTGGATTGCAATTGGCCCCCCTGTTGAAGCACCTATGGCAAGAATTGAATATGGACTCTTGTTCTGTTCCTGATGAATCTGATTTTTTTCCTTTATGATTTCCCTTGTAATGGACTGTGCGTAATATATGTTCCTCAATTTCCTCGAGGTAATATTGTGCTTTTTATAGGCATCAGCAAGGACAATCAGTTTCTTGCAAAAATTTTGAATTTTCTGTCTGTCCATGGTTGCTAGGTTTGGTTTCTGGACAACTTCAATGGCGCCTGCATCAAGGCATTTGTATCCGATTTCTGCAGTGTCTTCTGTTGTGAATGCAACTATTGCAGTCGGTCTTTTTTCCATTATCTGGGATATGGCATCAATACCATTAAGTATCGGCATGTTTATGTCCATGATCACCAGTTCCGGCTTCAGTTCAAGGCACATTTCTACGGCGTACTTTCCGTTTTCTGCCATGCCTACAATTTCAAAATTACTGTCGTCGCCTATGACCTGTCCAAGCATGGCCCTTACGATGGCTGAATCGTCTGCAATGAGTACTCTTGTCATTTTCCTTTACTCCATTTCTCATGAAGAAGTTCAGGGTTTACTATGAGTGAGATTCCATTGTTGCTGAAAGAAACTGCTATTATTCCTGCAGTTTTGGCTTCTTCTTCTACTAGCCCTGACGGAATGTGAAAATCCTTTAGCCTGGCCTGAAAAACCGTAGGAATTGCTGATGTTGAAATCATGGCTATCTTTTGACATCTGATGGTAAGTGCTACAGGATGCTTTGTTGCTGTTTCCGTCGAGAACAAATCCATGGCAATTCTGTCAAAGTCTATGAACATTTCAGGCACTGCACTGTTGTCCGTGCTGAATTTGTGGGGAATGAGAAAACTGTATTTGCCATAGACCAGGCAGATGAACCACTCAGTCGTTTTCAATTTCTGCCTTCACTTTGTTGGAAATGGACTGAACGTCTACAACAGGGGCGATGACATTTCCAATGGTAATGGTCTGAGAAAAAAGTTCCGTGTCAGATTTATCCAGAATCTGCTGTTCTTCAACGTCTTCCGAAGTGTAGAAATCTATAATGTCGTCTATCTGAAGGGCAATGTCAGCGGAATTGTTTAGGACAAGGAAAAGCTGTGTGTTTGTCTTCTGCATGTTCTGAAGCATCATGAAGTCAACAACAGCATAAGGCTTCCCGTAGAAATTCAAGACACCCTTTATGTAGGAAGGGGTAAATGGCATTGGGAAAACTTCGTTGTTCCTTAGAACTTCCCTTACGCCGCCTGAATCAATGGCGTAGGTTCCGTCCTGCAATTTGAATGCAAGCCAGGTCTTGAGTTCCTTTGATTCTGGGGAATTCCCCTGGGTTTCATTGTTTTCCTGATTTTCTTTTATTTCGCTGTAAAGAGTTTCATCCATATCTTCCATTATAGAGCCAAATCCGCTAAATTCAATTCTTTTCTGCTTTTCTCCTGTTGTAGAAGAACATGACGGTTGCAGCTCCAATGATGATTGCATATCCCACGAAACTGTAGGTGTCCGGAATCTGCTGGAACATCATGAAGCCTAGGATGGCGGAGAAAATTACATTGGTATATTCGTACAGGGAAATTTTTGACGACGGAGCATTGAAATAGGCATTCGTAACCCCAAACTGACCTACTGCTGCAGAGGCACCGGCTCCTATGAGGATGAAAAGCTGGCTCAAGGTCATTGGAGTGTAATAGATGAAGAAAAAGGGTATCGCAATTATAACTGAAAAAAGTGAGAAGAATGTTATTATGACTTCGCTTGCCACATCATATTTGCTGTGCATTTTGCGGACAAAGGCGTAAGCAAAGCCTGCTCCAAGGCCTCCAAGGAAACCTGCCATGGCGGGAAGAAATTCCGTAAAATTAAGGGTAGGCTTTATGACGAAGAGGGCTCCTATAAAAGCCGTTACCAGGGCTGAAGCTGAAAACAGGGTAGGTCTGTCCCCAAGGATGAATATGCTTAGAAGAAGGGATGCGAACGGGGACATTTTGTTCAGCATGGCGGCATCGGAAATGTTCATGTGGCCTATGGCATAAAAATTACCGAATATGCCGAAACTTCCGCAAAAGGACCGTAAAACCAGGTATTTCCAGGCTGGACGGGGAACCTGCAGTATCGACGGATTTTTTTGTGACTTAACGATGAGGGTTGTGAAGGCAATTATGAAGGCTATGCTGTTCCTGAAAAGGGCCTTCTGCATGAAGTGGATGTCTCCTGCCGCACGGACAAGGGCACCCATCATTGCAAAGCCAAAAGAAGATAATGTAATCCATACTATTCCGCGACCAAGATTGTCCTGTTTCATGCCCCTAGTATATCAAATTGAAATTTAAAATCCATTGAAGTTGTTGTAAAAAAATGCAATGAGAATGTAAAATGTCCTTTATGGAACAAAAGATCTGGACTGTAGAAAAGGAATGCCGCTTGGATGAGTTTTTGAGGCGAGAACTGCCCTTGCTTTTCCCTGAAAAAGATGTCTCCAACAGCAAGGTAAGACGCCTTATTGTTGCGGGCTGCATCTATGTAAACGGCAGGCAATGCAGGATTCCGGCCTTCTATCTTTTTCCAAAATCCAAGGTCTGCGCAGAAATTGAGGAAGACAGATTCTTCTTTGAAAAGCAGCCGGAGGACATTGATTTTGTTTTAGCAGAACAGGATGTTCTATTTGAAGATGAATCCATCATTGTTGCAAACAAACCGACCTTTTTACCGACGGAAGGAACAATAGTAGAAAGCCGCAAGTCCATGCACTCCTGCGTAATAGAATATTTATGGAAGAAAAATCCATCTTTAAGGAATCCCCCCTATGTGGGAATAATGCACCGCCTTGACAGGGAAACCAGCGGAGTCCTTCTATTTACTAAGACACGGCAGGTAAACAAAGCTGTCTCGGACATGTTTCAGAACCATTCAGCCGTAAAGATATATCGTGCCGTTGCTTGCCAGGGTAGAATTGCTTGCCGGCACCCCGTTGCAATGAATATTAACAGAAAACAATTTGTTATAGAAAACTTCATAGGAAGAGTGTCGGCAAAAAGTGCCAGATGTCGCATTGGAGTGCTGCCGGAAAGCAAAGGGGGGCAGTATGCAAAAACTGAATTTGAACTTCTAGGAGAGAAGAACGGATTGTTCTATTTTAACTGCAGGCTATTTACGGGGCGTACCCATCAGATCCGCGTTCACCTTTCCAGGGCAGGCTATCCTTTGCTTGGTGATGAGCTTTACGGTGGTGAATCCAATGACCGCATAATGCTTCATGCCATGAGCCTTGAATTCCCCCATCCTGTTTCGGGCCAGTTAATGAAGGTGGAAGCACCTTTGCCTGAGGGTTTTGATTTATAACAAAACAGAGGGGACAGACCCCTGATGAAAGGCTTGCATTCCTACAACCAATCTATCCTGTAACTTTCGTCACAAGAATTGCTTCGCAATTCTTGAAAGGCAAGGGGGTTCGCCATTGACAAGAAAAATAGTTTGATATAAAACTATTTCCATGAGCTTCATTCCGCAGGAAAAATTTATGCGCCGTGCCATTGAACTTGCAAAGTTGGGCGGCGGTCATGTTCATCCAAATCCCCTCGTTGGGGCTGTCATTGTGCGTGACGGGCAGATTCTTGCGGAAGGCTACCACCATAAATGTGGTGACCTTCATGCCGAACGCGATTGCCTTAAGAATGCCAGGGAAAGCAATGTTGATGTTTCAGGGGCAGAAATGTATGTCACTCTGGAACCTTGCTGCCATACGGGAAAACAGCCTCCTTGCACTCAGGCGGTGATCGAAAGCGGAATCAAGACCGTAATCATCGGAAGCCGTGATCCAAACGAACTTGTAAACGGCAAAGGCGTCCGTCATCTGGAAGAAGCTGGGGTTACAGTAATTCAGGATTTCCTTAGGGAAGAATGCGATGCCATCAACAGCATTTTCTTCCACTACATAAAGACTAAAACACCTTATGTAATCGTAAAGTATGCCATGACTGCAGACGGAAAAACTTCCTTGTCTACAGGCGAAAGCAAATGGATTACAGGGGATGCAGCCCGCAGGAATGTTCACATTACAAGAGGAACAACAAGCGCCGTCATGTGCGGAATCAATACGGTTCTTGCAGACGATCCCTTGCTTAATTGCCGTGTGGAGGGCTCTCAGTACAGGCAGCCAGTGCGCATTGTCCTTGACCGCAACCTTGAGCTTCCATTGGAAAGCAACCTTGTAAAGACTGCAGGTGAAATTCCCGTACTGGTTTTTACAAGCAAGGAATCCATGGCTTCCGTAAGTGAGGCTGGGAAAAACATTCTTTCTGGGCTTGGAGTTGAAATCATTCCAGTTTCGGAAAAAGACGGGCACCTGAATCTTGAAGATGTACTTGCAGTTTTGGGAGAGAAAAAAATAGACAGCGTCTTTGTTGAGTCAGGCGGTTCTTTGAATGCTTCGCTTTTTTTCAGCGGCGGCAAATGCCTTGTAAATGAAGTCCATTGCTATGTGGCTCCAAAAATTACTGGCGGACTGAATGGCGGCGTCCATAGTCCTGTCCAGGGGGTGGAATGCAGTTCCCTTGATGATTGCGTAAAAATGAAAATGATTGAAGTCAAAAACTTCGGTGAGGATATTTTAATAAGATACATGATTTGCAAATAATTCAAAATTGTGAATTATGAATTATTAATTGTGAATTGAATTATGTTTACAGGAATTATAGAAACAACAGGAAAAATAAAAAGCATATCACGGGGAACAAAATCCCTGACTCTTTCTGTAAGTGCAGAATTTGACAGCGACCTTGTCCTTGGAGAAAGCATTGCAGTTAACGGAACCTGCCTTACTGTCACTGAATTCGGTGAAAACTGGTTCTGTGCTGATGTTACTCCTGAAACCTTCAACAGGACATCCCTCGGACTGCTTCACACCGACAGCATTGTAAATCTTGAACGAGCCATGAAAGCCGACGGCCGCTTTGGAGGGCACATGGTTTCGGGGCACATCGACGGAACTGCAAGATTCCTTTCATTCAGTAAGGAAGAAAATGCAGTAAATGTTTCCGTTGTAATGGAAGGCAGGCTTGGGGAATTCATGATCGAGAAGGGAAGCATCTGCATCGACGGAATCAGCCTTACCATTGCAAGGGTAAAGAAAGACGGCAGCGATTACATTGTTTCCGTTGCGGTCATTCCCCACACCTGGGAACACACCACACTTTCAAAAAAGAAAAGCGGAGACATCGTCAACATTGAATGCGATGTCATCGGTAAATACATCAGGCATTTTGTGGAACTTAAGAATGATTCAAAGGATATTTCGTCCTTCATGGATTTTGAAAGTTACCATTGATTTAAGGAAGCAGTATGAAAAAAGATAGATTTGAACTTGTAGAAAAAGCGCTTGAAGATTTGCGCAATGGTAAGCTCATCATGGTTACTGATGATGAATCCAGAGAAAATGAAGGGGATTTAATTTGCGCAGGCCGCTATGCAACTCCTGAGAATATCAACTTCATGGCATCCAATGCCAAGGGGCTCATCTGCATGCCTTGCAGCCGCGAGTATGCAAAAAGACTTCGCCTTGATCCAATGTGCTTTACAAACACGGACAACCACGAAACTGCCTTTACTGTAAGCGTTGACCACATGGTGACGACAACTGGAATTTCAGCCTTTGACAGAAGCCGTACAGCCATCGCCTTTGCGGACCCTACATCGGAACCACATCAGTTCCGCCGTCCGGGCCACATGTTCCCTCTGGTTGCAAAACCAATGGGAGTTCTTGAACGCAACGGTCATACTGAAGCCACCGTTGACCTGTGCCGTCTTGCAGGCCTTGAAGAAGCAGGTCTTTGCTGCGAAATCATGAGCGACAACGGAACCATGGCCCGCCTTCCTGAACTTGAACAGAAGGCAAAGGAGTGGGGAATGACCTTGATAGCCATCGAGGACCTCATTGAATACCGCAAGCAGACAGAACAGATTTTTGAATGTGTTGCCAAGGCAAAACTTCCGACAAAATACGGTGAATTCATGATGTACGGCTACCAGGACAAGGTGACAGGTCAGCATCACGAGGCTCTTGTGATGGGGGACATTTCAAAAGACGAAAGCGTTCTCTGCCGCGTTCATTCTGAATGCCTTACGGGGGATGCCTTTGGTTCCCTCAAGTGCGACTGCGGCCAGCAGTTTGATTTTGCAATGAAAAAAATTGCGGAAAACGGAAGCGGGATTCTCGTGTATCTTACACAGGAAGGACGCGGTATTGGAATCCTTAACAAGATAAAGGCCTATGCCCTTCAGGAAAAGGGAATGGATACAGTTGATGCAAACCTTGCCCTTGGACTTCCTGAAGATGCCCGTGACTACACCTGCGCCGTTCAGATTCTCAAGGATCTTGGAGCAACAAAACTTCGCCTTATGACAAACAATCCAAAGAAGGTGGATGCCCTTGGGTTCGAAGGAACTGGAATTGAAGTTGTAGAGCGCGTTCCAATTGTAATCCAGAGCCAGAAGTTTGACGAGTTTTACCTTTCGACAAAAAAAGTCCGCATGGGACATCTGTTGTAGAAAATAATTATAGGAGGACTATATGAAGATTTTAGAAGGAAAAATGGTTGCCGGAAAGGGCAGCATGAAGGTTGGTATTGTAGCAGCTCGTTTCAATGAATTCATCGTTTCAAAGCTTATCGGCGGTGCACGCGACGGACTTTTGCGCCACGATGTTTCAGAAGATGACATTGACCTTGCATGGGTTCCAGGTGCTTTTGAAATTCCTGTTGTTGCTAAGAAGATGGCAGAAAGCAAGAAGTACGATGCAATCATCTGTCTCGGTGCCGTAATCCGCGGTTCAACAAGTCACTACGATTATGTTTGTGCAGAAGTATCAAAAGGTGTTGCTCAGGTTTCAATGAGTGCAGGAATTCCCGTAATGTTCGGCATCCTTACAACCGACACAATCGAACAGGCAATCGAAAGGGCAGGCACAAAAGCCGGAAACAAGGGATACGAATGTGCTCTTGGTGCTATCGAAATGGTAAATCTTTTGAAAGAAATTTAACATAAGTTGTTGACAAATATTTAGAGTTAGAATATGCTAACTATGAAGGTTGAAACATAAAAGACTTGTTTTTGTGAAATAAGCCTCACGGGAATAAGTCTTTTTTCTGACCATTGTGTTAGGTAAAGCTAATTTAAGTTGCCTCGATACAATTGCTTTGTTTCATTCTATTTCCTGAAGGAGCCGCTTTTGTGTGTGTTTGGGCGGCTCCTTTTTTTCCCTTTAAAATTTTGTTTTAGTGGAATATAATTATAGAGAGGTTTTATAAAATGAAATGTTTGTATGTACAAGTTAAATATACTTTGAAATCAGGTTGCCGTGATGATTTTTACCAGAGGTTCAGGGATAATAATATTCGCGAAATGTCCTCTACTGAACCGGGAAATATAGAATTTGAAATTTACATGCCGCATGATAGGGGAAACGAAATCTGTATTTTTGAAAAGTGGGAAACCCTTGAAGACCAGGAAAAACATACGCAGACACTTCATTATGCAATCCTCTGTGAGTTAAAGGCAAAGTATGCAAAGAAAGTGGAAGAAAAAAAATATTGGCTTACAGATTTTGAAGATGCTGAAACAGAAGATTTTTCATTACGTTAAAAAAAAGGGGCTGTCCAATAAGTATGAGTCAATGCCGTGCTCGACACGGCAATCCCTTGTATTGCAATTAAATGACACTTTTTGAACTTATTGGTCATCCCCTTTTTTACTAGCTCCTACGGGAGTCGAAGGTCTACAGTCAGCGACGTCCTGTCGCTTCCTTCCGACCCGTCTCCGTTCGCTGACGGCGACATCCATGTCGCCTTTTCCTCCCGCTTGGTCGGCGCTCACTTCGCGGTTCGACTCCCGCAGATTCTCTTTAGACTTCTTGGTTATCTTTAAAAAATTGAAGGTCTCCTAGATTTTCTAGAAGACCTTTTTTTGTTAGCTCCTACGGGAGTCGAACCCGTCTTTCGACCTTGAGAGGGTCACGAACTAAACCGATATTCGAAGGAGCCATAAAAAAAGCTGACTTTTTACGGTCAGCTCTCAAGATTCCCCAAGGAGGATTCGAACCCCCACAATCAGAACCAGAATCTGAAGTGCTACCATTACACAATCGGGGAATGTGTGATGATTAGATATTATAGAATTCTGATTATGTTGTCAATAGCAAAATCGTAAAATCGTAAAATAAATAAAATTATTTTCTTACGGTTCTTATATCCTGAACGCACTGTATTTCAGAAGTAATATTCAGGTCTGGATATTCAAGCTTGATGAGGTCCAGGGCCCTTTCGACCTGGGCACTGGATTCTGCAAGGCCAGTTAAAGTAAGGTTCCTTTTCTCTCCCTTGATGTTCAGGTCTGTAATTGGCAGCTTGTTCTCAATGACCAGCATATTGATGATTTTCTGATTTATGCGTAGTTCATGAATTTTTTTCATTCCCAGCAGGTTGAGTTCTTCGGTCTCATAGTTCTTTATCATTGCTGCAAGCATGTCTGTCAATAGATTGATTTTATTTTCGTTTGTAGTGATGGTAAGGGTATAGTTGTTTGGATTATTGACGTCGCATTTAAAATAATCCTTGTAATAACCTTTTCTCTTAGTATCTGCCTTTATGATTGAAACGCCTGCATGATGCACGCTGATGTTCCTTTCCTTTGAAACTTTATGGATTCTCTGTTCCATTGTTGCGGTAAAATTGAAGGATATATGGTTTGGAACATCCTTTAAGATTTGCCAGGCGCCTTTTCCGATGAAAATGCAATTGTCTTTTTCTGCATAGGTGAGGATTGCAAGCTTAAGGTAGTTAAAGTAAAGTTCCCTTTCTTTACTTAAGAAGTGCCAGAAAAGTGGCCTTTTTTCATTGAAAAGTGGAAGCTTTTCCTGAGGAAATCCATAGTGAACGATTTTTGCTTCGATGTCTGTTCCTGTAATCAATCTGTAGCCAAGTTTGTGTGCCAGTCTCTCTGCTATTTCGCTGCCTGATGATGCAATTCCGCGAGATATTGAAATGATAGCCATAGTAGTGCCTCCCTAAATTTATTTAATGTTTAAATTCTATAACACAAAAATTGAATTTTCAACGGATAAATGATATTTTTCATTCCATGGAAATGTTGAAAAAACTTCTTGAACTTTATTTTACATTCTTTAAAATTGGTTCCATAACCTTTGGCGGTGGCCTTACCATGCTACCGATTCTTGAAAGGGAACTTATAGACAGCAGGAAATGGATTACTAGCGAAGAACTTCTTGATTACTATGCCATTGCCCAGTCAACTCCTGGAATCATTGCAGTAAATGTTTCGACTTTTGTTGGCCACAAGCAGGCGGGAATTCCCGGTGCCATTTTTGCAACTCTGGGCATGATTTCGCCTTCAATAATCATAATTACCTTGATTGCAGAATTCATTGCAAGCTTTGATTCCATTCCATGGGTAAAGAAGGCAATGAAGGGAATTAATGTAGGAATTGCCGCCTTGCTTACAACTACAGTCATAAGCCTTTTCAGGAAGACTGTAAAAAGATGGTGGCATTTCATTCTTTATGCAGCTGCATTTGTTTCGGTTTTCTTCTTCCACGCAAGAACCATCATTGTAATTCTTTCAGCTGTTGCCTTCGGCATTGTCTATCACCTGGTCAATCTTAAAAAGCAGGGGGATGCAAAATGAGCTTGATTCATCTCTTTTTCATTTTCTTTTACATCGGTCTCTTTGCTGTTGGTGGAGGACTTGTTGCCGCAACCTTCATGCAGCAGGAACTTGTAGAACACTTTCACCTTCTTACTGCCGAAAAGTTTTACAACATGCTGGCCATAAGCGAAAGTACTCCCGGACCGATCGGCATCAATATTGCGACCTATATCGGTACTGAACTTTACGGACCTGTTGGAGGAATCATCTGCACCATGGGAGAAGTTCTTCCGTCCCTTATAGTCATCATAATCATTGCAAGATTCTTCGCAAAATTTCAGGAAAAACCTCTGGTAAAAAGCGTGTTCTTTGTTTTAAGGCCTGCAACAAGTGGTCTTGTACTCATTGCATTTGTCCAGATTTTCTGCCTTGCACTTATCAATATGGACTTGGTGAGCGAGATCAAGGATTTTGAAAGCCTTAAGCTCTTCTTCAACTGGCCAGCCATGTCGGCTTACCTCATCAGCCTTTGGATTCTTTTCAGGACCAAGGTTCATCCCATTGTAATCATGATACTGTGCGCTGCCTTTGGAGTTTTATTCTTCTAGAAGATTGTTACATTTTTTCTGGTTTTTTGTTATAATTATTAAAATATGTAATAAGTGAGGGGTTATTAAATGAAGCCTACATTAGTAGTACTTGCTGCCGGTATGGGAAGCCGTTACGGTGGCGTTAAACAGATAGACGCAGTAGGAAAGAACGGAGAATGCCTTCTTGATTTTTCAGCCTATGATGCCCGCAAGGCAGGTTTCGGAAAGGTTGTTTTCATCATTCGTCCTGATATCGAAAAGGATTTTAGGGAACGCCTTTTTGACCGTGTTGCCGCCAACATGGACGCAGAATATGTTTTCCAGACAAAGGAAAGCCTTCTGACTCAGGAAGAAATTGCCCGTGCTGGTGAACGCACAAAGCCTTGGGGCACCCTCCATGCAGTTCTCTGTGCAGAGAAGGCAATCAAGACACCTTTTGCCGTAATCAACAGCGATGACTACTACGGTGCCGAAGCTTTTGAAACTCTCGGAAAGCATCTTGCATCCATTCCTGCCGATTCTCCTGAACATGCAATGGTTGGTTATGTCCTCGGAAATACCATGAGCAAGAGTGGTTCTGTAAGCCGCGGAATCTGTACTGTAAAAGACGGTTTCATGGATTCCATTGTTGAAAATACAAAGATCTATTATGAAGGCGACGGAATCGTTACCGAACTCAACGGAGAAAAGAAGAACCTTACCGGAAAAGAATGGGTTAGCATGAACTTTTTTGGATTCAGCCTCAAGGCCTTTGAAACATTCCACAAGTACTGGGATGAATTCAAGAAGACATCCCTTGGGGAACCAAAGACAGAAGCTCTTCTTCCTGTTGCTGCCAGCGACATTGCAAATAAAAAGGAAGGCTGCATTAAGTTCTATACTTCTACAGAAAACTGGTTCGGCATGACATATCCTGAAGACCGTGAAATCGTAAAGCAGGAAATTGCAAACAAGATTTCAAGCGGTTACTATCCTGAAAAGCTTTGGGAAAAATAATGATAAAATTAAATTCAATTCGTTCTGACAAAATATGGGGATATGAAAACTGGATTGCTTCTACCCATCCAAAGGGAATGCAGAAGGAATTTTTTGATTTTGTCGGAGGAGATTTTCCTCTTCTTGTTAAGGTAATTCAGGCTGATGATACATTGAGCGTTCAGGTTCATCCCAACGATGAAGTTGCCGAACGCCTTGAAAACTGCCGCGGCAAAACTGAATGCTGGTATGTTCTTTCAGCAAGAAAGGGTGCGCAGCTTGTTTACGGTCTTGATGATACCTATTCGGCTGATGAACTTAGGGATGCCATTAAGGATGAAAGCCTGGAAGACATGCTCTTCTATGCCGATGTTAAGGCCGGTGATTTCATATACATTCCTGCAGGAACAGTTCATGCCATTGGCGGAGGCTTAAGGCTTCTTGAAGTTCAGCAATCCTGTGACATTACCTACCGCCTTTATGATTGGGGCAGGGGAAGGGAATGTCATGTGGAAAAGGGAATTGCCTGCATCGACGAAAGCGGCATTCAGGAAATTGCTCCTTTTGCAGGGGGATTTGACTGTCCTTATTTTGGACTTGAGGAAATTGCCGTAGAAGAAACTTTTGAAAGCATTGCTGACGGTTCTGATGTTGTCCTTTATTTTGTCCTTGACGGTAAGGGAACTGTCAATGGTATTGAATCTTTAAAGGAAGACATATTTGCCTTTAAGAAAGGGGAGTCCATTAAAGTTGAAGGCTCCCTCAAATTGATGAAAATACTTTCAAAATAGCATCCATTTTTTTATCTTCTTGCTGCACAATGTTTTCTTCTTTTAAAAGGCATTGTGTGGTAAAATTCACTTTTTTTTATTATATTTATTCATATGAAAATACCTAGTAAAGAAGACATTTTGGGTGGACTCCCTGCGGAAAAGCCACTCCCTGTAACACTTAATATACTTCCTATCGGGGGAAGACCGATTTTCCCTGGAATTTTTACTCCCCTCATGATAAATGCGGCAGAAGACATAAATGTCATTGAAGATTCCATGAACGGTGACGGATATGTTGGAATCGTAATGCTCAAGGAAGACAAGGATAATCCTACTTCCGTTGACCTTCATAATGTTGGAACTGTTGCCCGCATCATAAAGAAAATCAACCTTCCTGACGGTGGAATGAATGTATTTGTTTCCACTCTGGAAAGGTTCAAGATCCGAAAAATCCTCAATACTCAGAATCCTATTGCTGCTACTGTTGAATATCTTGAGGACAAGGAAGACAACGCTTTTGAAGTAAAGGCTTTGACCCGTGCCCTCATCAGCGAGATGAAGGAAATCAGTGAAAATAATCCTATGTTCAGCGAAGACATGAGGCTCAACATGGTTAACATTGACCAGCCTGGTAAAATCGCCGATTTCATTGTTTCCATCCTCAATATCGACAAGTCGGAACAGCAGAAAATTCTTGAAATGCAGAATGTTCGCCAGAGAATGGAACAGGTTCTTGTATACATAAAAAAAGAACAGGAAATTTTCCGCGTTCAGAAAAAGATTCAGGCTGAACTTAACGAAAAGGTTGAAAAGAATCAGCGTGAATATTTCCTCCGGGAAGAACTCAAGAGCATTCAGGAAGAACTTGGAATCTCCGGTTCTTCAAAGGAAAGCGAATACCAGAAATTCAAGGATAAACTCGATTCCTTTAAGCTTGAAGGGGAAGCAAAGGAAACTGCCTACGGTGAACTTTCAAAATTCCAGATGCTTGATCCTCACGACAGTGAATACAATCTGAGCCGCAACTATCTTGATATTCTTACATCCCTTCCTTGGAATGATGTTCCTGTGGAAGACTATAGTCTTGATGGTGCTTCACGCATTCTTGATGCAGACCATTACGGCCTTGATGATGTAAAAAAGCGTATTGTGGAATATCTTTCCGTTCGCCTCCTCAAGCACGACGGAAAGGGCAGTGTCCTTATTCTTGTTGGACCTCCTGGTGTCGGAAAAACTTCCGTTGGTCGATCCATTGCCAATGCAATGAACAAAAAATTCTATCGCTTCAGTGTTGGCGGTGAACACGACGAAGGAAAAATCAAGGGATACCGAAGAACTTACATCGGTTCCATGCCGGGACAGATTATCCAGGGGCTCAAGATTACAAAGTCCAAGTCTCCGGTTTTTATGATTGATGAAGTTGACAAGATGAATGCAAGTGCCCAGGGGGATCCAAGTGCCGCTTTGCTTGAAGTTCTTGATCCTGAACAGAATGCAACTTTCCGCGATACATACCTAGATGTTCCTTTTGACCTCAGTAATGTGTTCTTCATTCTTACGGCAAATACTCTTGATACAATTCCAGGTCCTCTTCTTGACCGTGCGGAAATCATCGAGCTTTCCGGATACATCGATCAGGAAAAGATTGAAATTGCCAAGAAGTACATCGTTCCAAAGAACCTTGAAAAGAACGGCCTTAAGAAAAATCAGGTTAAGTATACAAAGCAGGCTTTGGCCCTCATTGCCACTGAGTATGCCCGTGAAGCAGGTATGAGAAACTACGAAAAGTGCATTGATAAAATCAACCGCAAGATTGTTACGGAACAGGTACAGGCTTTTGAAAGCAAGGGCAAGACTGGAGCCGAAAAGATTGCAGCAGGTTTTGCAAAGAAAACGTTCTCCGTTGATCTACCTGAAGTAAGAAAATACCTTGGAAAGGCTGTGTTTGATGAAAGTCAGATTAAGACGGCTTCTGTTCCGGGAACTGCCATTGGTCTTGCCTGGACAAGCATGGGCGGTGATACTCTTCTTCTTGAAAGCATTGCCTTTAAAACAGACAAGGGTGGTTTGCAACTTACAGGTCAGATGGGCGACGTAATGAAGGAAAGTGCCCAGATTGCCATGAACTGGGTGAAGCAGCATGCCATTTCCGAAGGCATCAAGGACAGCAAGTGGTTTGAAGAATATACCATTCACCTCCATATTCCTGAAGGTGCAACACCAAAGGACGGTCCAAGTGCCGGCATTACCATGGCTACAACCTTTATGTCTTTGCTTACCGGAAAGAAAATCAAGGCCAATGTTGCCATGACCGGCGAACTTAGTCTTACAGGGCAGGTACTTCCTATCGGTGGTCTTAGGGAAAAGACTGTTGCCGCCAAGCGCAATAAGATTAAGACTATTTTCATTCCTAAGGCAAACGAAAGGGATCTTGCAGACATTCCTGAACATGTAAAGAAAGGAATCAAATTCATTCCTGTGAGTCATGTAATGGAAGTAATTGATAATGTCTTTTAACTGCCTGATTTAAAATAGAAAAGGGCTTCCGAGTAATCGGAGGCCCTTTTTGTTTTCCTTTCGAAATCTTTTATTCTTTTTCTTCTGGCTTGATGAATTTTGGATCAGAAAGGTTCAGGATACCAGGAATGATTGTCATTGCAAGGAAGCTTGATGTGAACATTACGATTGCAACAAGAACTCCAAGGTAGCGGAGGATGATGAACTTAGAAAGGCAGAGAACAAGGAATCCCAGTCCTACAGCCAGTGCGTTAGTAACGATGCCGTGTCCGCTCTTTTTGAATGTTTCCTTTGTTACTACAACGATATCATTTGATTTGCTTCTTTCTTCCTTATATGTTGAAAGGAAGTGGATTGTGTAGTCGATTCCGACACCGACAGCTACAGATGCAATGATACTTGTAATGAGGTCAAGGTTGATTCCTGTGAATCCCATCATCATGTAGTTGAGGAGAATAGTGAAGGCAAGTGGAATTGCTCCGACAACGCCTGCCCAACCAGACCTGAAGGAAATTGAAATGATGATGAATACAGAAAGAAGCGAAATCATCAAGCTGGTAAGCTGGCTTGATACGATCATGTCTGTCATTGTGTATTCCATTTCACCAGGACCGGTAGCTGTTAGAACATAACCTTCCGGGAAGTTTTCCTTTGCGTAAGACTGGGCTTCTTTGATGATGTAACCTGTGTTTGTTGTGTTATGGTTTCTGAGCTGACATGTAATGCGCATTGATTTTGAACTTGTATTTCCATCGGCAAATTCGTCCAATGAGCCGCTCAAAAGAATGATGAGGCCGTTGATAACCTTTTTGAGGTCTTCGCGAGTCTTTACACGGTATTTTTCTGCATCGTATGGGATTTCATAATATGCCTTTCCTGCAAAGTTAAGGTCTCTCAATAGAATGTCAATGATTCCCTCTATGCTAGCATTCTTTCCGCCAGCCTCCGAGTATGCCCTGCTGAAAGCATCGAGAACATCATTTGCTGTGTATGTGGTGTTGAGCATCTGTGTGTATTTTTCATTTGGGTGAGGAATTGATGTATCAATGAATTCTTCTGTTGAAGTTGTTTCAGTGAAGTCACCAAAGTCACCGAAGTCCATGTCGCCAAAATCTACATCGCCAAAGTCCATGTCAAATGATTCTGCCGGAGTTTCAGGTGTTTCAGCCGGTGTTTCAGGTACATAAGTTGCAGGATCGTTGAATACCTGATTGATTCTCTTTACAAAAGAAGTTAGGGAAACAATCTTTCCGATTTCCGGGAATTTTTTCTGGAGGTGTTCTTCCATTCCGTCAACAGCTTTAAGAATTTCTGGATTCGAAATGTCTCCCTTTTCAGGACCTTCAACAAGGAAGAATACGCTGTTTGTTCCTGCAAAAGAATTGTCTACATAATCAATGTCCTTTCTGAATTCAGAATCCTTAGGGAAGTAGTTGATGAGGGCTGTATCTACCTTGAGCAGCTTGAGTCCAGCAATCGAAAGTGCAACGATAATGATTGATGTAAGGCAAAGTCTTGTGTGAGAACCGCAGAAAAACTTGAAGATTGAATAGAGTGTGTCTCCACTTGCTTCAACTTCAGACTTGTTTCCGCGAAGGCTTGAAAGACGTTCAAGCTTTTCCTTAACTTTTTTTGTTGCACGCTTGATGATCTTAAGGTCACGTTTCTTTGAAATTGTTTTTGGATCCTTAAGAAGAAGGATAGCAGGAATGAATGTGACTGAAAGAATGAGTGCTACTGCAACACCAATTGCCGTAAAGATTGAGAATGAATGAAGTGGCATGAGCGGGCTTGTAATCAAAGAGATGAATCCGACTACTGTTGTAATTCCAGCAAGGAGAACTGCCTTCCAAACTTCCTTGAGTCCACGGAGAAGGGCTTCTTCGTGCATTTCCTTTGTGATGTTGCCTGTAAGTTTATCTACTTCAACATAATAGTGTGTAAGGACATGTATACCGTAAGCGGAACCGACGGCAATGAGGGCAACCGGAATAACGCTTGAAACAAGAGTGAAGGTATATCCAAGGAGTCCCATAAGACCAACTGAAATTGAAGCCGACATAAGAACTGTAAGCAATGGGAGGAGAGTACCTTCCATAGTGTGGAAGCTAAGGTAAAGGGAAATGATTACAACGATTGCAACAAGAGGAATGAGTCCAACAAGGTCGCTCATCATATAGTTTTTTGAATTCATTGACTGAACAGGTTCACCTACGATTTTTACGAGGAGTTTTTTCCCTGCAGTTTCCTTTTCTACAATCTTTGTTACCTGTGAAAGAACAAACTGCTGGCGTGCTGAATCGTTCTTTGCACTGTTTGCATTGTAGTATTCTTCTTCAGCCTTTTCGATAGCTGCTGTATCGTTTGATTTTTTTGCGGCCTTGCGTGCAGCATCAGCTTCCTTTATTCTTGTATTGATTGCAAGTTTAGTAGCCTTAAGGTTTGCCTTTGCTTCAGCAATCTTTTTCTTGTCGCCGTCTGCCTTTGCTTCCTTCAAAAGGTTTTCTGCTTCTCTAAGCTGCATCTTTGTTTCGCCGTTTGGCTTGACAGTAATCTGCATCTGGGAACCTGTGAAATCGTCGTTGAGGATTACACGGTTGTACATGTCTTCCCAAGACTGAACCCTAAGCTTGAGGTTCTTGATTGATTCCTGCGTAAGGAGACCGTCTGGGGTGTTGAAGTCTTCTTCAGGGATGATGTTTGTTGCAGAAATGGATCCGTCCTGATTGCATACATAGTCAATGTTTGTTACTGACTTTACATCTTCAATGCTGTCTATGAGCTTTACCTGGTCGGAAATCTTCTTGATCACATCAAGGTATTCTGGAGTAAGAATAGTTCCGTCTTTTGCGTCAATTACTACGCCGATTGAAAGCATTGAACCGAAAGTCTCTTCCGTTGCGTTCATGCGGTCGTAGGATTCATCCTTCTGTGGGAAGAACTGCCTGAGGGAGTTGTCCATCTGAAGTCTTGTGATGAAGAACCCGAAGAATCCTGTGACGGCAACACATGTAATGATGATTGCCCAGGGATGCTTAAAAAACTTCTTAAGAAAATTCATTGTCTTTTCCTTCTGTATGTTTTCTTTATGTATTTTTTAGAATTTACATTTTACGCCACAGCCGATGTAGCTGTTGTTCAGGCTTCCGTTACCTTTCCCTGACCATTCTGCAAACTCGCTGTTTTCATCCTTTGCGTACATAATGAGTCCGCTTAGTGTGAATGTAATGTCCTGGTTTGGCTTGTAGTTTACCTTTGGCATTACGGCAAGGTCTCCGCGTTCAATGCTCCAGAGGGCAGTAACTTCAGGTTCAATTTTCCCGTTTTTCCAGCTGTCCGTAATGTTGATTACAAGGTGATTTGTCGTATATCTGTCTTTTCCGTCGTAGTCAACATCGTGTTCCTTCAAATTAAGCCCCATGATGCCGTAGCGTCCAACCATTGCATCTCCGTTCTTTACCTTGCTGCTGTTAAGTATGTAGGTTCCTGTTTCCTGAATGTTTACATTGATGTTGCTTATCGGAAGGTCAATGTCAAATCCGCCGAGCCACTGGATGCTGTTGTTGTGAACCCAAGGGTTTGTTCCGTCTGTATCTGCAGTAAGGTTGTAGCAGAGTTCTCCGCGAAGGTTCAGCTTCCAGAAAATTGT
>JAHAZL010000070.1 GCA_018384055.1 Treponema sp. | reverse complement strand
ATTGAGAATATATAGCATATAATAGATAAAATTTCAATTATTGAAGGTTTTCAAGGGGATTTATGAGTTTTTAATCTGCAGCTATGGTAAAAAAACAGCCGTAAGGTAATCACCCATACGGCTTCATTCATACACTATAAATGCTTATATGCGGGAAAGTAAATCTTCAATCTGACCGTTCAACGATGCAACCATGGTTGCATCCGGAAGACCGCGCACAAGATCCTTTGAATATTCAAGGACCTTTACTAGGAGTGTTCTTCCGCTGTCCAGTTCTTTTGCTTCATCTTCCTTGCCAATCTGATTGCGTAGGATTGTGGCAGTTCCCAAAAGCCCCTTCTTTCCTGACAGTTTGGATATGATGTAGTCCAGCTGAAGGCGAATCTTGCTTTCAAGGAATTCTTCACGCTTTTCTTCAGGCAAATATGTACTGAGGGATCTAAGCTTTTCAAAGAGGTCTGCGTTTACATTGGTCTTCTTCATCACCTTGTTTTCGGTAATGGCATCAGCAACAGTCTGTATTGCATCGGCAGCCTTTGTAAGAACTTCCATATCGACACATCCATCATCTTCATCTTCAACATCAGGAATGTTTGCAAGAAGGTCTTCGTCCAGAATGTCATCGGAGTCATCTTCAATGATTTCTTCAGATTCAAAATCATCTTCTGCAGTGAAGGACGTTTCCTCTTCCTCTGCTTCAGGTTCTTCGAAAGCTTCTTCTTCCACACCAGAATTTTCTTCATCCATGGTATCATATTCTTCTTTGATGATATCATCTTCCGTGAGAGAAGGTTCCGGAATATATTCAGGTTCTTCCGAGATTTCATCAGAAATTGTTTCTTCTTCGAAAAATTCTTCATCAACAGGTTCGTCTTCGGATATTACATCTTGAACCATTTCCTCTTCAGAAACATCTTCTTCTGGAATTTCTTCCGCAACAGGTTCTTCTACAAAAGGTTTTTCCTCTTCAAATGCATAGTCATCAAAAGGTTCGTGAGCTGGTCTTCTTGGAGGCCGCCTTCTAGGTGCAGGTTTCTGAGAAGCTGGTTCCGGTTTTTCAAAATCGTCGTCATCAGCCCACCCTTCATCAAGGGAAATCACATCGTCGTATGCAGGCTTTTGTTTCTTTGTTTTTTCTTCTTCATCCATTCCAAACTCAGGTACAAAATCATTTTCCCGAGGTGCACCTGGTCTTCCACCATTGCCAAATGGATTGTTCGAGAAAAAATCTTCTGCACTTGTATTGTCTTCTTCAAGACCTGAACCTTCTTCATCAAGATCCACATCACCAATAAGGTCATCAAGGCTCTTTGAATAGTGCTCCTGATTGTCGGCTTCTATTTCTTCATCTAGGCGTCCTTCCTTGAATACCTCATCGGAACTGATTTCATCCTGCTGAAGTTTGTCAAAACCATTGTTAAAGTCATAGACCTGGCTTTCCTCATTTTCTTCAGGAAGATTTTCCTTTTTTAATTCCGGTTCGTGTTCAGATTCAGGATGGTCCATGTCTTCAAAGGAAAGCTTGACTTCTTCTGCAACACGAACTCTTTCCCCAATGGAAATATCGTCGTCTGCCCCGAAGAATTCTGCATCAAGGGAAGTCTTTGTTTCAGGTCTGCTGTCCCTTTCCTTGATGATCTGTTCGTTTACCCTTTCAAGGCCTTTTCTTGAGGCAACATTTGCCGAGTCAAAGTTTTCAATGGTTTTATAGCTTGCAAGAGCCTGAGTAAGCATTCCCTGAGCTTCGTAGTTGCTTGCCATACTCTTGTATCCTGAAACATCTTCAGGGTTCTGGTCAATGTATTTCTGAAAGAATTCTTCTGCCTTCTTGTATTCGCCCTTCTGGGAATGACGCTTTCCTGCTTCACGATAGAAGTTTGTATATTCAGGTCTTGCAGCCTTAATCTTCTTGAAGCATCCCATTGCCTTCTTTTCATCACCGATACAGATGTAGTACTGTCCAAGGAGATTAAGCGTATGAACATCATCAGGGTCCCTGCTGTAGAGTTCCTGTATTTTTTCTCCAGCCTTCTCTATCTTGTCTGCTGAAAGAAGGATGTGTGCATGCTGTCTTTTTACTGAAGAATCTTCCGGTGAAAGAACTTCCATTCTTTCTACAATTTCGAGGGCATCATCCATCTTACCTGTAGATTCATAAGTTCTAGCAAGTCCAGACATGGCAGGCTTGTATTCAGGAGAAACATGGAGAGCAGAATTGTATTCTACTTCTGCATCGTCAAAATTATCCTGGCAGCTGTATACATCACCGAGTTTTGTGTGCATTGCTGCATCTTTAGGATTAAGGTTCAATGCCTTCTTTACAATCTCACATGCAACTTTTGTCTTGTTCTTTCTGATGAGGAGGTCTGAATAGCTTTCGATGGCTTCTATCCAACCCGGCTTAGACCTTAAGGCAGCTTCATATTCTGCCTGAGCCTTAAGGAATTCCCCCATCCTGTCATAGCTTTTTGCAAGGTTTAGGTGAAGGATCGGATGATTTGGATCAACCTTAAGTCCTTTTAAATATGAAGAAACAGCTTCCGGATGTTTTTTTTCTGAAGCATAGATGGTTCCGATGTGATTTAAAGCAAGGACATCCCTTGGGTTTGCTTCAACAACTGTATTGAAGCAGTCGATGGCATCTGAATTGTGCCCCATGAGCTTGTAGGTAAATCCAAGATTATAGAAAACCTGAACATTCGAACTGTCAAGCATTACTGCGCGTTCAAGAACTGAAATCGATTCATCGTAGAGCTTGAGTCTTCTGTAAATGCCGCCAAGATTATTGAGGGCATCGACATTCTGTGGCTGAAGGCGAACTATTTCCTTGTAGTAATCAAGGGCAATATTGTCTTCATTGTTCTTTATGTACAGATCACCGAGGGCAGTTAGATAAGTTACATTTTCTGGATCAGACTTAAGAAGTCCCTTGTAAATTCTTGCGGCCTGTTCATAATCTCTTGCAAGAATTGCTGCTTTTGCTCGGTCAATAATTACGCTGTTCTGTTCTTCTTTAGTAATCATATATGAGTTCCTTTAACTGCCTACTTTCTTTTTGGTCGGGCGAAAGTTTCCCTTGAAAGTTCTCCCATGATTCTATTGTCATATTTTGAATATGATGCAACTGCAAAATAATAGATTTTTCCATTCTTAAGCCCAGAAAGTGTAACAGAAGTTACGCTGCCGGCATCAAGGGGAGAATATCCCTCAACAGCCTCACGACCCAAATATTCGCCTGGTCTGTCCCCATAGAAAATATAATACCCGCCAACCGTGTCGTCAACAGAATAAGGCCATGACAGGGTAACTTCACCGTCACCGGCAAAGGCCTTCAATTCAAATGGAGGAAGAGGAGATGGGACTTCCTTGTACTTGATTTTTAGTTCTGTAACTGAAGGAGATTTTTTTCCTGCTCCATCTGGAAGAAGATCACAGGCAACCTGGAAATAGAGTCCCTTTACGCCTTCAATTTTCCTATGATTCTTTACTGGAATCCATTCAGGATACGAGTCAGTCCAGTTGTAGAAATTGTCACCGGAACGAACATAGAACTGAATGTCTGTCTGAGCAGGCATGCTTACCAGAGCATCGATTTCTGTAAGTTCAGCGCCTGTCGAAAGGAGTACAGGCTGAGTTTCAAAGCGTCCGCCTTCAACACGGAAAGTATCCATTCTGCCGGTTTCCTTTGTTTCTGGTCTTGGTGCACGCTGAATTCTAAAGTCATCCATAAGACCTGTATATTGAGGACTGATTTCAATGTCAGCGGGTACACCGAGAATCGGAACATAAATCGATCCGCCTGTTTCGTGTCCGTTTGTAGTTACATATTTGAGGGCTTCAAGAAGACCATTGATTCTATATTCAAGAAGACCTGTGTTTTCATCAAAGCTGATTTCATGATGCATCCACTGATTTGGAACGATGGTACGGTAACTTGAAAGTGTAATTTCTCCGTCATCATCCACATATCCGTTGAATACATTTGTAAAGGACCATTCAAGGTGATTGCCGGCAAAACTTCCCGTAATCATCTGATAGAGAGGATAGTTTGCAACTGTTCTTGATGAACGCCATGAAAAAACAACTTCGCCGTTTTCTGCAATGCTTGGATTAAGCCAGAACTCAATGCTGAAGGAACCGCATGGACCTTCCTTTCCGAAGATTGTATTCCTGTTTCCGCGAAGCCTAATTCCACCCTTTCCTCGGGTGAGGGCAGATTTTTTACCCATAAGGGAATGAACTTCAGTTGTAATGGAGTCATTCATTGTAAGGTTGTAATTGCCAGTAAGATCATCGCTGGCACCATCTTCAAAAGAAAGCAGAAGGTCTGTGTATTCGTCCACGCCGTGGGAATTGGTTGCAAGAACCATGGCATCATAACCGTACTTGCCTTTGCCGGTAACCACTCCATCCATTTTTGAAAGCAAAGGCCAGCCTTTCTTGCCACCCATGACTACTGCCTTGTCTACTGCAGAAACAGTATTCAAAGCGCAAAGGAAAAGTGCTATAATGGAAGCAGTTGTTTTAAAATATGAACGAGCCAAACGAAAATTTACAAACATTATCTAAACCTCTTTCCCCAAGGGAAGTCCTTCATCAGACTGCATTGAAGGCTCCAAATCAGAGCGGAGTCTACATGTGGCGCAACGAAGGCGGAACAATAATCTATGTCGGAAAAGCCAAGAATCTGAAGAACAGGCTCACATCCTATTTCAGCGGAAACAAGGACATTAAAACCAGGCTCCTCATCAGCAGGGCCAGATCCATTGAATATATTACCACGGGAAACGAATATGAGGCATTCCTTCTGGAAAACAACCTCATCAAGCAGCATAACCCGAGGTACAATATCTGCCTTAAAGACGGCAAATCCTACCCTGTCCTGAAAATAACAAGGGAAAAATTTCCTCGCCTTTATAAAACAAGAAATGTAGTGAAAGACGGTTCGGTTTATTTTGGTCCTTTTCCAGATGCAGCCGCCCTCGATACATTCATAGAAACACTCTACGACATATATCCGTTGCGCCACTGCAAGAAGTTTCGCGAAAAGGATTCAGGATGCCTCTACTACCATATGGGCAAGTGCATAGGCCCCTGCTTCAAAAAAACCGACGACTCCACCTACGGTGAATTTATCGGCGAAATCACCTCTCTACTTGAGGGTAAAGACGATACGGTGAAAAAACTTGAAGAGCAGATGAAACAGGCGGCAAAAGAACTGAAATTTGAAAAGGCAGCACGCCTGAGGGATGGTCTAAAGGCCCTTTCCATCATGCAGAACCAGAACATAGTGGAAGGCTTTGATCAGGATGACCGCGACTACATTGCAACTTGGCGCGAAGGTGAACTTGTAAGCTTTACCATCCTAAAAATGAGGAACGGAAAACTCCTTGGACGCGACAACTACCGCACCCTTTCCATGAATGAAGACACAGAATTGATTCCGGAATTCATGTGCGCATACTATACGGAAAAAGAGATAATACCTCCTTCCATATACGTTGTTTCCGAAGAAGGCACCCAATTCATGAAGCGCTGGTTAAAGGAAACATACGGGATGGAAACGGAAATAATTCCCGTAGATGATTCTGAAAAAATGAGGATGCACCGTGCTGCCGTAAACATGGCACAGCAGAATGCAAAGGAAGACATTGTGCGCCGTGTCCGCGAAAGAGGCGACTTCCCTGCCATGGAAGAACTCAAGAAGGAACTTGGACTTTCAAAACTTCCTGTAAGAATAGAAGGTTTCGATATTGCCCATATCGGCGGAAAATTTCCTGTTGCTTCCCTCATCAGCTTTTACAACGGGAACCCGGACAAAAAGAATTACCGCTACTTCAGGCTAAAAACTACCGATGGCCTCATAGACGACTTTGCCTCCATGAAGGAAGCCGTTTCAAGACGCTACACAAGATTGCTGAATGAAAAGGCAGAACTTCCTGATTTGCTCCTGATAGACGGTGGTATTGGTCAGGTAAATGCCGTAGATTCAATTCTTCGGACTCTGGGTCTGGACATTCCAATTGCAGGTCTTGCAAAACGCGATGAAGAAATCTGGAGGCCCCATACATCAAATCCTATTTGCCTTCCCAAAAGAAGCGACGGTCTGAGGTTACTCCAGAGGGTCAGAGACGAGACCCATAGGTTTGCCACAAGCCGCAATCAGGAACTCCGTACAAAGGAAAACACCGTTTCAATATTCAAGGAAATTTCCGGAGTCGGTCCAAAGCGGGAAGCACAGCTCATAAAGAAATACGGAACCATTGCATCCCTTGCTTCTGCAACAGAAGCAGACATTGAGGAAACTATGGGAATTAAGGCAGAAGCTGCAAGTGACATTCTTTTGCAGGCAAGAAACCTATACATAAAGCAAAAGGAAAAACAGGACATGCAGAGGGAATCCCTTGGAATGCCTGGAACTACAAAAGAAAAGGCCGCAAGATTCCAGATGAACCACAACCTGGCTGCCATGGCCCTCCTTGAAGTTGCAAGCCCTGACTCTGAAAACAAAAAGGAAAATTCAGACCTGCAAGGTATTGATGAACTCTAGAAGATTTTCCGCAAGGTCCCCGTTATCCAGGAATTCAGCGGAAGCCTTTTCAAAGCTTTCCTTATCCCTTTCTGCACCCAACAGAAGTTTTGCAGCAAGAGAACTCATTTCTTTTCCTGCTCTGCCTTCATCTGCAGGCAAAGAGGATTTTAAGGTTGCAATTGCCTGGCAGGCTTCATCACCCGGTTCAACAGGGAAAGTACGATTGTACAGAAAACAGAATTTCTTGTAGTCTTCAAAATGGCCGGCATTAAAGAAAGGTCTTATTCGTTCAAGAAAGGCATTTAGCTTCACAAGCTGAAATTCTTCGTCCTGAACATAGACATGCCACACGAAAGGAATTCCGGAAAGACATGCACGGCTAAAGGAATCTTCTCCTCGGATGAAATTGAAATCCATGGAACAAAGCATGGCATCCCACTGTTCCTGTTCCAAAGCAGGCAGCTCTGAATATTCAAAAGCAGCACCTATTTCCAGGCATGATTTAACAAAAGGTTTCGAGCTGATTCCCCTGGCAAGGAATACATGAACTTTCTTTTTTGAAAAATCGGAAAAAGAATTTATTGCCTCAACAAGAAAGTTGAAATTGCGTGGATAAGAGAAAACGAGAATTTTAAAATAATCACTGCCACTCAATATTTTTTTCTGGTCTTCCTTCAGTCTTTCCGAAGCCATGGAAATTGCAAATTTTTTGTCTCCGATGCATTTTCTGAAATTGCCGTCAAGAACAAGGCCGCCAGTTTTCTTTGTAAAGCCGGGCATGAAGAAAGACTTCTTTACCTGAACGGATCTGGTACCGGACCTTAGCTTATGAAATCCGTCCGCCCATTCTTCTGCAGTAAGATATTCCACATTGATTATGTAGGCTGAACCTTTCTGCTTGCCTTCATATAAAATTTCTTCAAGCCATTCAGGAAACCTGCACTGAAAGCACTGGAGTATGAAACGAGGTTCTTCGTCCGTAAATTCCTTTGTACACAATTGGGAATCATTCCAGTCAAAGATTTTCCATCCGTTGAATTCCTGCTCTGCCTTTTCAGGATCAATGCCGGAATTCATGAAGGCAAAGGATTTTAGGTTGTCACACACAATGCGAAGTTTTATGTCTTTTGAAATTTCACCGAGTCTTCTGCACAGTCGGTAAACAAAACCTATGTCGCCGTAGTTGTCGATGACAGAACAAAGAACCGTAATATTCAGCATGGTCATACCATAACATTTTTACGGTTTTTTTTCTTTATTTTTCCACTTTTAAATTTCTGCTGAAAATAATTTCTATGGCATCAATTAAATGCCTGGAGGTATCATGCAGATTTATTGTTTTTCGCCTTTCGGATATGAAGGTTCACTGGTTTCCGTTGAGGTTGATTTAAGAAGAGGAATTCCTGCAGTGGACATTGTAGGCCTTGCAGACGGTGCAATAAAAGAGTCAAGGGAAAGAATGAGGAGTGCCATTACTAATTCTGGCTTTCAGTTTCCGCCCGAGCGGGTACTCATCAACCTTTCTCCAGCGGATTTAAAAAAAGAAGGTGCGGGATTTGACCTGGCCATTGCCCTGGCAGTTCTTTCGGCAAAGGAAAAACTGGAACGGGATGAAACTTCCTTTAATCCCGAAGAACTGGAACACAGTAACCTTGCCTTTTCAGAAGATCCTGTTCTTGTCATGGGAGAACTTGAACTAAACGGCAAACTTAGGCCAGTCCGTGCAATCCACGCAGCGGTGAGTACGGCCTATGAAAGCGGAATCAGAAGATGCATTGTTCCCAACGCAAACGCCGAAGAAGCAAGGGAAGTTGAAGGCATGAAAGTTTTTGGAGCCGGGGATATTGTTGAAGCCTTCAGTTCCCTATTCAACCCCGCCGCATTTACGGTTAAGAAAGATGCAAGCGAAAGTACAGAAGTTCCTGAAGGGGCCGTTTCCATTGACGGAGTTTTCTTTCCTCCTGTGAATGATGAAAATGACTATAAGTATGTTACGGGACAGGAACTTCTTGTTCGTGGCCTGCAGATTGCTGCGGCGGGAGGACACAACATAATAGCATTCGGTCCCCCTGGATGCGGAAAAACCCTTTCAATGATGAGATACAGTTCCATACTTCCTTTTTTGACAAGGGAGGAATCTCAGACAGTTACAAGAATCTGGTCCATAGCAGGGCTCCTCTGTCCCGGCAAAAATTCAGTTATGGAAGTTCCCGTAAGGATTCCCCATCAGACAGCAACCATAGAAGGCATGTGCGGTGGAGGCCCCCATTGTCTGCCCGGGGAAATTTCCCTTGCCCATAACGGAGTACTCTTTCTTGATGAAGCGGCTGAGTTCAGGTCATCGGTATTGCAGATGCTCAGGGTTCCGTTGGAAAGCGGATCCATAACTTTAAGCAGGGCCGGGCGCTCTACAATTTTCCCTGCAAAATTCCAGCTGCTGCTTTCCACAAATCCATGCCCATGCGGCAACTTCGGTTCCAGTGAAAAAATCTGCCTTTGTTCTTCAAGAGCCGTCGAACAGTACTGGAGAAAATTTTCAGGACCTCTTCTGGACAGAATCGACATAAGGGTTCAGGTGGAAAGCAAAGCCGCAAAGGAAGGTGTAGCAGGAATCAGTTCTGCAGAACTAAGAAAAAAAATTGCCAGTGCCATAAGAATCCAAAGAAAACGGCAGGGAAAGAAAAATGTATTCCTTACACCATCGGAAATCGCAGAATTCTGCAAACTAACTGAAGAAGCAAGGAAATTACTGGACACGGCAAGCGATAGGTATGAATTTTCACCAAGGGCCGTCAGCGGTTGCCTCAAGCTTGCAAGGACAATCGCAGACATGGAAAGCAAACCAGACATTGACGGGAAATCCATGGAAGAAGCCATAGTCTACAGAAAGCCACAGGGAGCCATGGATGTAATGAAATGATCTGGGCAAAAAAAAGACAACCTTCATCAGGTTGTCCTGTATACCGGATTAGAGACTTGAACTCTAACACGCTTGCGCGCAAAAGATTTTGAGTCTTTCGTGTCTACCATTCCACCAATCCGGCAAGTGATGAAAATATACCAAAAATCCGTTGGTTATGCAATAGATATGTGAAAAAGACTATCGTACAAATTATTTCAAATTACTTTTCATCAATAAAAAGGGGTACTATATTTGAACAGCATAGAATATAATCAGCTTATGGAATCTGTCCGCACCGTTTCCTTAAAATTTGCGGCAGAAACAGGTTTGCTTTTCAAAGAGGATCAAATGGATTTTCCGCACTACACAAAAACTCCAGAATACATTTTGAAGACAGTTTTCGGCTATGACAGTTTCAGGCACATGCAGAAAAACATCATTCAGAATGTTCTTTCCGGAAGGGATACCCTTGCCGTTATGCCTACGGGAGGCGGAAAATCCATCTGCTACCAGGTGCCTGCCCTAATTATGAATGGTCTTACAGTAGTAGTTTCCCCTCTAATTGCCCTCATGCAGGATCAGGTTCAGCAGCTGGAATCTTTTGGAGTTCCGGCTGTATACATAAATTCCTCTTTGGACTGGGACACCTGCAGAAACTACTACGACAGAATCCGCCGCGGAGCAATCAAGCTGCTTTATGTTTCGCCTGAAGGTCTCAACACTGAAAAAATCCGCAAACTGCTACACAGTCCTAATGTTACAGTCGACTGCATAGCCATAGACGAAGCCCACTGCATAAGCCAATGGGGACATGACTTTAGGCCAGACTACATGGAGATTGCCAGTTTCCGAAAGGAATTCCCACAGGCTGTCTGCCTTGCCCTTACTGCTACTGCCACAAAGCAGGTGCAGCATGACATTGTTGCAAACCTCAATATGGATACACCGGACATTCTTGTAGCCAGTTTCAACAGGCCAAACATTTTCCTTAATATAGAAAGAAAGGAAGATGCCCTTGGGCAGGTTCTGGATTTCATTGACCGCCACAACGGCGAAAGCGGAATAATCTATTGTTTTTCAAGAAGACAGGTTGATGAAGTTACAGAAAAATTGCAGAGAAAAGGACTAAAGGTTTTAAACTACCATGCAGGTTTGAGCGATGTTGTCCGTGCAAACAACCAGAAGGCTTTCATTCAGGATAAGGTAGAAATAATGGTTGCAACAGTTGCCTTCGGCATGGGAATAAACAAGCCTGATGTCCGCTGGGTAATTCATTATGACATGCCTAAATCCATAGAACAATATTACCAGGAAATAGGAAGAGCCGGAAGAGACGGTCTGCCATCAGAAGCCCTGCTCCTCTACAATCCTGGCGACATAAAGAAAATCCGTTTCTTTTTTAACGAGGCATCGGATCCTTCAAAAGCAGAAAATCTCCTTCAGGGGATGATTCAATATGCAACGAGTCAGCAGTGTCGAAGGAAAAACCTACTCTCCTACTTTGGGGAAGTCTATGTTCCTGATCCTGAAAAGGTAGACAGGTCCTGCTGCTGCGACATCTGCTGGAATGAAGATGCTTCAGCAAAACCAAAGGCTATTCTTATAAAAGCCGCAGATAGAAAAGCAGAACAGACTTCTGGATTTAAAAGTTTTCCAAAGCCAGTCAGCACAAAGAAAAAAACTTTCGGGGCAAAACAAAGTCCACGGACAGAAACTGATTCTGTATCAAAGACTATCGCAGATCAGCTGAAGAAATGGCGGAAGAAGGCCGCTGACGAACTTCACGTTCCACCCTATGTTATCTTCGGAGACAAAACCATGCTGGACATTGCCGCAAGGAAACCAAAAACTGAACGTGAATTAATGAACTGCTACGGCATCGGTGAAAACAAGGCGGAAAAATTCGGATACTACATAATCCGCATCGTAAAGGACAACTGTGAATGACTGAACTTGAAAAAAAGATATACGACATTGTAAGAAGAATTCCCAAAGGGAAAGTCGCAACCTACGGGCAGATTGCAGAAGCTGCAGGCAACAAAAAACTAGCAAGGTTTGTGGGAAACGTGATGCACAGGAATCCTTTTCCTTTCTGGCATCTGGCCGGTCTAAAATCCCCTGAAGAACAAATACCAGAAAACTTTCAGCAGGTTCCCTGCCATAGGGTTGTAAATTCCCGGGGGGAAATGGGGAAAAATTTTGGACTCGGAGGACCTGTGCAGCAGGCGGAAATGCTCAGAAAGGAAGGTATTTACGTTTCCCCTGAAAAACTCAAGATAGAAAATCTAGCTTTCTATGCAGTCAGGAAACTTTAACCCCATTTAATGTAAGAGTCTCAGTTGCTTCAGCCTCCAGGAAAAGCAAAAAACTCGGGATTTTCTTTGCCGACTTGTGCGTGTAGCGGCACTGGACAGCGGTTTTGTCATCTGCATACTGACTGGCAGTGTTTTTTATGTTTTTAGTGAATTCTGTTCATGGGGATATCTTCCCGGGGAAAAAATAAATATTTATGCAACTTTATTAAAAAACATGTGTCTAATATAATGGCAGAGAAATAGAGGTTTATAATGGAAAAAGAAATATCACAGGTAGCACAGGTAATCATTTCGATTGTTCCTATTGTTGGAATCACCTTTGCAGCAATAATTGTTTTTTTTGCACTCTTATGGAAGCATCGCGAAAATAAATTAAAGATCATGAACGGCACTTTCAAGGAAATCAATTTCAACCTTGAAATCTTTTCCCTTTTTACAGGACTTTGTCTTCTTGGTGTTGGTGTGGTAATTACAGGAATATTTCTCCTATTGAAGCCTAATTCCTTTGGAATTCTTGGAGGACTTGTTCCATTTTCTTTGGGAATTACACTTCTAATCTTCTACAAAATCTTCCCTAGAAAATAAAGGTATCATTCAAACAGATGGGAAAAAGTCCAGGCAAGGAGCTGGGAAAACTTTTCATCCGATTGAGGGATGCCAAACTGATTTCCGAAACTCTGAACGGAAACGGGCTTTCCTTTGCAAGGCTCGTTGAATTATATGAAAACAGAATCCGCATAATTGGTGCCAGATTTTTCAAGCAGAAATCCGACATAGACGACTTTTGCCAGAATGTTTTCATGAAGACTTACACGAACCTGCACAGTTTCAAGGGTAAAAGTCTTTTTTCAACCTGGCTTACAAAAATTGCCTTTACGACGGCATTGAATGAAAAAACAAGGACAAAACCGACTGAACCCATAGACGATTCAAAAGAATTGATTTCCAAAGATAAAACTCCCGAAGAACATCATCTTGCAAAGGAAACTGCCGACGCCATCAGAAAAGCGGTTGAAAATCTACCGCAGGAATATGCAGAATGCATCAACCTGTATTTTTTCAACGGATTAAGCCATGCAGAAATAAGCAACATTACAGGGCTGCCTGTAAATACAATAAAATCCCATGTTTTTCGGGCAAAAAAACTACTTGCAGAAAAACTAAAAGACTATAAGGATTAGAGAGGAAAAAAATGGGAAACAAATGCAACGATTTTCTTGAAATTTTCTACGGTTTGGACAAGCAAGAACACCTGCCCATAAAACTTTCACTCCATCTGCTTTTCTGCAGGGAATGTAGAACTACAGTAAGGAAACTTACAAAGGCAGAAAAACTTCTTTTGGAAAAAGCAGTTGCTCCTTCACGGGAAAGTTCAAAAACTGCAGCAAGCGTACTCAACGCAATAGAGAACACAAACCTTGATTTCCATGAAAACAAAACTTCACTTCGAAAGTGGGCCCTTTCAGGAACCGGTCTATTTGCATGTCTTGTCATCATGGTTCCACTCCTTATCATAAAGGGTCAGGATTTTCTTTCCCTCGTCAGTACCATTTCTTTTTCTACAATGATCTGCATCTGGTGTTTCCTTTTCGTAGGAAACAACATGGATTTCTTCGTAAAGATGAGCAGCAAAATGGAAGCAAAAATCAATGGATAATTCCATGGCTTAGGGCATGGAACCAGGGCGAAGCGTAAGCGGAGCCCGTGCGAAGCACCGCGCGGCAGCAAGTGGTGGAACGCCCGACCACAGCCTGCTGTGGGAAGCCCCTGACCATAACCTCTATTATTAAAACAAAATTTTATTTTTCTTTTCCTTCAAAAAGTTGGCATTTCAAAAAAAATCTTATTATAATTAAAAAATAAAATTTTCAGAGATATATTTGGAGGATAAAATGAGCAAGTACTCAGGAACAGAATCAGAAAAGAACATTTTGGCAGCATTCGCTGGTGAATCACAGGCAAGGAACAAGTACACTTATTTTGCACAGGTAGCCAGGGCAGAAGGCAACGACAAAATCGCCGATGTTTTCACAAAGACAGCAAACAACGAAGAGAACCACGCAAAAATGTGGCTTAAGGAACTTGAAGGCATAGGAGACTCGAAGGCAAACCTTACGGTCGCAGCCAACGGTGAAAATTTTGAATGGACGGACATGTATGTTAAATTTGCGGAAACTGCAGACAAGGAAGGATTCCCTGAACTCGCAGCCAAATTCCGTGCAATTGCAGCAGTTGAAAAGCGACACGAGGAACGCTACCGTGCATTGCTAAATGATGAAGATGGAGCATCGGCACAGCTTAAGGACAGCTCTGTAAAAATCTGGGAATGCCTTAAATGCGGTCACATTGTAGTTGGGCCAAATGCACCTGACTACTGCCCAACCTGTAACGAATACAATGCATATACTCAGGTAACTGAAGAAAACTATGAATTGATCCGCACATGGGGTTAATTGAATTTTTAGAAAGCAGGTTTGCCGTTGTGTTTTAAACTCAAACCTGCACTAATATGTTAATCTATCCCGAGGACACTTCGGGATTTTTTTATTTATGAACAGAATCATCACGCCAATAAAAATAATCGCAGCGGCTATATTTGCCATTGTGGTTTCAATTTTACTAAAACTCGAATTCTCAATTTCTGCAGGAATTGTAGCAATTCTTTCCGTTCAGCCGACTAAAAAGGAAACCCTAAGCACTGCCCTTTCAAGATTTCAGGCTTTTGTCGTGGCCCTTGCAATTTCCTTTACCTGCTATAAATTCCTTGGCTTTACGGTTTACGCTTTTTTTGTTTACCTGACTCTTTTCATTTTTATCTGTCATCATTTCAAATGGAATTCTGCCATGGCCATGGATTCGGTTTTGATCTCCCATTTCATCAGCCTTAAAAATTTTGGTTTTGCAGAACTTAAAAATGAACTGCTGCTTTTTATAATCGGCGTTGGATTTGGAATCCTTGCAAACATTTTCCTTCACAAGAAGGCTGATAAAATCGAAAGGTTGAAAAACATTGCAGATCAGCAGATAAAGGAAATATTGAACAGAATGTCCATGCGGATTATGGACCTGGATTTTTCAGGGTACACCGGTGAATGTTTTATAAAACTTGACAAGGCAATAACAGATGCAAGGATTTTCGCAAGGGAGAATGCAAACAATCAGTTTCGCAAGGCTGATGTTTATGATGAAAAATACATCGAAATGAGGGAAGCCCAGAAAGAAATTCTCAGGGAAATTTACAGGTGCATTATTGAACTTAAGACAGTACCTTCAACAGCGTCTAAGGTTTCAGAATTTTTCAAAAAGGTTTCCCTTGAATATGAAAGAAACAATGACGTTCATTCTTTGATTCAGGAACTTTCTGAACTTCAAGAAGAAATGAAGAGAATAAAACTGCCGGAAGACAGAGATGAATTTGAAGACAGGGCGATTCTATTCATAATGCTTAAAAGAATGAAGGAATTCCTGATGCTAAAAAGAAATTTTCATTTGCAATACATAAATTCCAAATGCTAATAATAGAAGCGTTAAAGAACTTTTTCCATCAGAATGAAACGACCTTTCCTCCAGTCTGCAAAACCTACATCCTTATACCCAAGTTTGTGATACAATTTCTGCGAATATGGATTTTGGGCAAAACAGTCGAGCTTTATTGATTTTATGCCATGAGGTTTTACAAGGTTTTCTATTTCAATGCAAACCTTACGGCCAAGGCCCTGATTCTGAAATTCTGGATTTACGCAGAGACGATGAATTACAATGTAATTGTCACCTGTGTGAACCCATGATCCGTTTTTATATTCTTCGTCGCAGTC
>JAHAZL010000032.1 GCA_018384055.1 Treponema sp. | reverse complement strand
TCAGGATAGAAGAATCCATCGACAGATTCATCTGCAGGAACAAAGAACTCTTCCGGGTTTACTTCTGCTGCAAGTTTACGGATATGAAGCAACGATAGGTTTGCTCTTCTGTGAAGGAAAATATTCTTTGCATTCGCTTCAGTGAGCCCTAGCTTTTCAGCAATATCCATGTAATCAATCTTGTGTTTTTTAATGAACAATGAGAACTCTTTTGGATTAAAGGCAGGTAAAGGTTCATGTTTATAAGGGATTTCTTCATCAGTAAAATAAACCCACCCTGCAGGTGAAAAATATGGCAGCATCTGACAGATAAGGATATAGGAAGGAATATCAGTTCCAACAGCAACCTTATATATAGAAGAATGTGGAAGATCCCTTTCCATACACCAGGCTCTAAGTTCCCTTTTTTCAACTAAATCAAGGAGGGCTTTTCTTGCATAACTTATTCTTTCACTTTCCGATTTCTTTTCCATGATTCATCCTCTACGCAATATATTTTCTATTTTCGTAACTCAATAATTTCTGTTCTACAAGAATACTCAGAAACTTTCTGGAAAAAGCCCTGTCATTTTCATGACCACAATTTTGGGCAATTTCCTTTGCTGATCTTGGTTCAACACAAAAATCCAATATCCTCTTTTCAAGACACTCTTCTTCTATTTCTTTCTGACTGCAAAAGGAATCCTTTCCATCTGCCCTATATAATCGAAAGCCAATACAACGACTTTTTCAAGCAAAGAGATAATACCGCATACAATTTTCGGCATAACTTCGGAGTATATAGTAGAAAAGAAGCCCAAGCCTTCTTGATCAATTCAGATGGCAAAAGACATCACTTCCCTTATGGATAAGGATGAACAGCAAAAAACCTACCGATTGCTTAAACAGCTGGCAAGAGAGTTGGGGATACAATTCAAAATCTGGCTTTAAATGTAGATATGGTTTTTGGATCTGGAAAAGACAAAGTGTTTGAAAACCTGACAGTTATTCCTGCTTTAATAGAAGGTAACAAAATTGTACTAATGGATAAGGATAAATCTTATTACGAAGTTCCTAGAGACACACTTCTTGAAGGCTACAACAAGCAGCAGGAAAAACAGCACAAGGCTGAAATGAAACAGCATAAAGCAAACCGCATTGATGTTGGCTGGGAAAGATAAAAAAGAAGCAGAGTTGTGGAGAATCCTTGGGTGGGAGGGGTTAAGAATTACATCAGGCAGTCTGCTTCTTTTCATTATCGGAAAATAATAAAATATGGATGACACGAGCCTTTAATTTTACAATTACTACAATTTTATATCAGATTTAGAAACCCCTTTTAAACATTTTTTTTAGAAAACTAATGAAAATTTTTTTTCCGTGCTTCAAGCCTCTGCTGGTAAATCCATCTTGCCAGTGTCTTTGGATTGATGCCGTTTACTTCTTGCATCGCACATAGAATGTTGCCCTTGATGCCCCCTGCTTTTTAATCATGCCTTTCTTGCAGAGGGAATGAAGGGTTCGTTCAACGGTTATTTCGCCAATGTCGGGAAAGTATTCAAGAATTTCCTTTTTGGTGTTTTTTTCACCGGTGGACAGAATGTATTCTTCTATTAATTGTGGCTTTGTTTTCCTGTTGTGCCAGAGGTGTTCCATACGCTTTTCAAAGGCTTCGTACGCTTCCAGCAAAACAGAAAGAAACCAGCAGATGAAAGGCTCGTAGTTGCTGCCGTTTTCATGCCAGCCTTCGCTTGAATCCAAAAAAGCCTCGTTGAATTCTTTCCAATGCCCTTCCATTATTTGTTCCAGGCTTATGTATTTTCCAAGGATGAATCCGTGCTTGCAGCAGGCAAGTATGGCAATAAGCCTGCTCATTCTGTAGGTTGCATCAGTGAACGGGTGAATGCAGAGGAAATCCATCAGCATCATGGGAATAAGAATAAGGGGGTCTGTCCCCTCTGTTTCAAAAGCTGAAACATAGCTGTCAAAAAGATCGTCCATTGCCCTTTCTGTATCGTTTGCCTTTACTGGGAGGAAAGGTCCCTTGTGAGTCCTGTCAAAAACTTTGTATTGTCCGCCATCTTTTGTCCTGCATAAGGAATAAAGGTCTCTGTGGAGCTGCAATATATAGTAGGGTTTGCATGGTATGTAATCGTGGTTTTGCAGGATTGATGAAAGGACCCTGTAATAGCCCGTAATTTCTTCTTCACTAAGGTTTTTCGGTTCTGTTTCTCCGTTCACAAGGGCATTTAAGCGCGTATCAGTCGTTGTGATGCCGCTCATCCGGTTTGAGATTAAGGTGCTCTTGATTTTTGCCGGTTTTTCGAAACATTCAAGCTCGTTTCCCATCATCTGGACAAAAAGATCCTGACGGCCCTTGTACTGATATATTTTTGCCGTCAGGCCCATGATTTTTGGAGTAAAATACTGCTTGTGCTCTTCATAAAGGTTGAATCTATGCATTTTGATAAAATATGACTATTTGTTGCTTCATTTTAATAAGAATGATGCAGTAAAACAAGAAATATTTGCAATCAGACGGAAAATTTACTGACAGCGGCCTGTTTTTTCTATATTATTTTGCCTGTTGCCGCCTTTTTGCGGCTTTTTTGGAGGAAAACAATGAAAGACATTTCAAAATTGCTCGATTTTCGACCAAGCATCAAGGTTGTTGATGCAACATTGCGCGACGGTGGTCTCGTCAATGACTTCTATTTTACAGAAGAATTTGTGAAGGATCTTTACGAAACAAATGTTAAAGCTGGCGTAGACTACATGGAATTTGGATATAAGGCAGACAAGGAACAGTTCGATGTAAGCAAGTTCGGTCCATGGAAGTTCTGTAACGATGATGACATCCGCAAGGTAGTCGGCGACAACGATACAAACCTTAAGCTTGCAGTCATGGCAGATGTTGGCCGCTGCAACTACAAGCAGGACATCCGTCCAAAGAGCGACAGCCCTGTAGACCTTATCCGCGTTGCAACATACATCAAGACAATTCCTGCAGCCATCGACATGATCGAAGATGCAAAGAGCAAGGGATACGAAGTAAGCTGCAACATCATGGCAATTTCTACAAACCAGGAATCGGACATCAAGGCAGCATTGGACCTTCTTGGAAAGTCACCTGTTGATGTTATCTACATCGTAGACAGCTACGGTTCAATCTATCCGGAAGAAATGGCTCGCGTTGCTGACATTTACACAGCAGCAGGAAAGAAATACAACAAGAAGATCGGTATCCACGCACACAACAACATGCAGCTTGCATTCGCCAACACAATCGAATGCTGCGGTGACGGTGTAGACTACCTTGATGCTACATACGGTGAAATGGGTCGCGGTGCAGGCAACTGCGCAATGGAACTTCTCCTTGGTTTCCTCAAGAACCCTAAGTACAGCACATTCCCTGTATACCAGTTCCTTGAAAAGCACATCAACAAGCTCCGTGCAGACGGCGTAAGATGGGGTTACGAGCATCCATACCTCCTTACAGGTCAGCTTAACCAGCACCCACGCACAGCCATTGCCTACACAAAGGAAAACCGCAAGGACCTCGTAGAATTCTACAAGGAAATCAGCGGACAGGACTAATGACATCAGAAAGTTTCTTAAAGCTGTATGAAATTACAAAAAAGCTTCGTGGTGAGGACGGATGCCCCTGGGACAAAAAGCAGACGCCTTCCACACTGCGGGAAACTTTCATCGAGGAAACTTTTGAAGTAATCGATGCCATAACGGAAGGCGACCCAATGCATGCCAGAGAGGAGCTAGGGGACGCCTTTTTTAATATAGTTTTGATTTCCTACTGCTACGAACAGGCAGGGGATTTTACAATTTCAGAAGTCCTTGATGAAATAAGCGAAAAGCTTGTTCGCCGCCATCCTCATGTTTTTGGCGATGTTCAGGCAGACACGGCGGCAAAAGTAATAAGACAGTGGGACAAAATCAAGGAAGAAGTAGAAGGCCGCAAATTGGATTCCGTTCTGGACAGCGTTCCAAATGGATTCCCTCCTCTTTTAAAGGCCTACAAGATGCTCAAGAAAGCCGCAAAAAGCGGTTTTGACTGGCCTTCGGTGGAGCTGGCGGAAAGCAAGGTTCGAGAAGAATTGGAAGAAATTTCCGGGGCAATAAAAGAAAACAATCAGGAACACCTTGAAGAAGAGGCCGGGGACATGCTCCTTGCAGCCGTAAATTACTGCAGAAAGCTTGGAGTTGACCCGAATGTTGCTCTTGAAAAGGCTGCGAAGAAATTTTCCTGCAGATTCCGCTTTGTTGAAAAGAAAATGAAGGAAAAAGGCCTTGCAATGGAAGAGAAAAACGATGCCGAAATGCTTGCCCTCTGGAAGGAAGTAAAAAAGCTGTAAGAAGTCTGTTTTTGTTGCCTATCGGCACTTTTTTGTATATATTTTAAGGGTCAAAAAGATGGATTTCCACTTATGAAATGACCATGAATGTACTTTTTCTTGCCGTACATTCATTATTGGGAGAAACAATGAACAGAACAATGAACATTCGCCTTGAAGACGAACAGAAAGAAGAAAAGAAGCCGGAAATGGCCGATCCACTTGCAGAAAAATTCCTTAAGACAAGACAGATTTTAATGAGCGGCGAAGTAAGCGAAGAACTTGCAGACAAAATCTGCCGCCAGCTTTTGATTCTTGAGGCAGACAACGATAAGCCAATCTACCTTTACATCGACAGCCCAGGCGGTGATGTTTATGCAGGTTTTGCAATCTTTGACACAATCCGTTTCATCAATGCTCCTGTTTACATCATCGGTATGGGTCTCATTGCCAGTGCCGCTGCCCTTATTCTTCTTGCAGCTCCAAAAGAGCGCCGCTTTGGTTTTGCAAATTCAAGCTACCTCATTCACCAGCCATCAAGCGGAATGAAGGGTGTAGCCACAGATATTGAAATCCACGCTGCTGAACTTGCAAAGACTCGTGCAAAGATCAACGAAATCATTGCAGAAGAAACAGGCACAGCACTTGAAAAGGTTTCAAAGGATACAGACCGCGACTACTGGCTCAATGCAGAAGAATCAATCGAATACGGCCTTATCAGCAAGATCATTACAAAGCGTTCTGACCTTGAAAAATAAATGACCTTTTCACTCACTGATTCCCTAAAAGACAAGATTCTCTTTGCCATGGAAGACCAGAACTCCGTATACTGTGTTGATGCGGAAAATGGAGAACTGAAGATTCTGTCGTCTGAAAATTTTAGTAGGGAAGAACTGGACGGTGATGATGAAATCGACATTGATGAAGAAAACTATTATTCAATTCCGCCATGGGACAGCGATGACGGTTTTGAAATGATGGAAAATTTTACTGCAGGGCTTCATAATCCCAATGCCTACAAGGAGCTGAGGAGATGTCTTGCAAACAGAAGGGGGGTGTTCAGGAATTTCAAATCAATTTTAAAATCGTACCCGGAAGTGGAGCAGAAGTGGTATGCCTTCAAGGACAGGACCATGCATGCAAGAATCACCGAATGGTACAATGTACTTTGCGAGTCCTGGGGTTTGGAAGGTCTTGAAGAAAATCCGGAATCTTTTGATACGGAATATCTTGTTCAGGACGATTTTGAATTTACCAAATACGATTCTCTTAAGGACAAGGAATGCGTTGATCGTGAAGTCATTAATATTGCAGAAGAATACAAAGAAAGGCATGAAGGAAGCCTTGGAGAAGCAGTTGCAGACATTTTCAAATCTCAGTCGGCAGCCGTTTCATGGGAAAACAAATTCGGTTATGCATGTTATTCCCACGACCATGAATTCCTTGGGTGTTCCCTTGTTTCTTACTGTCCGTCCTCAGCAAAAAAATCAGTTGCTTTTACGGATTTTTTTGTGATTCAGAATTACCGTGGTCTCGGCATAGGCAAAGAGCTTTTGAATAGATGCCTTGCTGATTTTAAGGACTTCGGAATTCAGTGGGTAATTTTATCAACAAAAATAATGCCCGAATCAATGGAAAATTTGTTTTGTGAGTTTTCATTCAAAAAGACAGAATTCGGGTTCATTTTGAATTTACAGGAGTAATAAAATGGCATACAACAATCGTGAAAGTTCTTCAATCAACGAAGAACAGGTGGCAGCTTTTTTGGCAGATGCAGTAAGACGCGTTGAATCATCAAGTGATTCAGACATCGAAGCTTTGAAGACATTCAAGAAGCTCTTCAAGAAGAATGTTCCATTCTCACGCAGAGGCTATGTAGCAGCTTTGCTCATCAAGAATGCATCCGGTTTCAGAAGCAACCGCTTCAACCGCGACAACAACAAGAAGGATCGTTTTGCAAACAACAAGCATGAAGATCGCTTTAACCGCAACGAACGTACAACAGAAAGAAAGACAGAAGAACATACAGAAAAGGCTCCTCGCGTAACGATCGCTCCAGAAGCAGCAGGAACAATTTTCATCGGTGTAGGAAGAAGCCGCGGCGTATTCCCTCGTGACCTTGTTGGACTTCTTGTAAGTGTAGCAGGTTTTGACCGCTCAAGAATCGGAGAAATCCGCGTTCTTTCAAACTACTCTTTCATCCAGCTTTTTGCAGAAGACTGCGACAAGGCAATTTCTGCCCTCGACGGATATGAATACCGCGGAAGAAAGCTTTCTGTAAGCTACAGCCGCAAGAAGGAAGAAGGCGAAAACACAGCAGATGCACAGGATGAAGTAATCCCAGCAAATGTTTCAAACGAAGGACACGCTGATACATCTGTAAATACAGAAGCAGCAAAGATTGCTGCAGAACAGTCGGCATTCGCCGCTTCTATGGACAATGCTCCAGCAGAAGAACCAAAGGCAGCTCCAGCTCCAGTTGAAGAAAAAACATACTTTGAAACAACAGAAGACGGACAGGTTAAGTCTCACTTTGTAAACAACTAAAAATATAAATGCTCTCGCAGAGAACCGCGCCAAGCCTGCTCCAGAGAAAGTACGTTTCAATGAAACGCAGTTTCAAGTCGCAGTTTGTCGCGAACCTCTGCTACGCATTTAGTTTTCTCAGAGGTTACAAATTGATCTTAACCTGAACTAGGTTAGGTAATAGGGCGGCGGCGAAAGCTGCCGTTTTTTTTAGGCTATGTTCGTAAATTGAGATGCTGAAAGTCTTGTCATTGCGAGGAGCTTGCGATGAAGCAATCCATCAGCAATCTAGCTAAAGGCATGAAGATTGCCACGCCCGTTCCAGGCTCGCAATGACATAAATGTCGAATTCTGCCTATGATATAGAAACATTTTCTACTGACATATACGGAGGAAATATGGACATCCATTGCATTCAAACCGGAATATTTAAGGTAAATACTTATATTGTTCCTATCGGGGACGGAAAGTGTTTCATTGTTGATCCTGCGGCCTGCAAATTTACCCGCGACACGGAAAAGTTTTCGGCATACCTTGAGTCCACAGGACTGACTCCAGTTGCCATTGTTTTGACCCACGGGCACTTTGACCATGTTTCGGGCCTTAAGTTTCTCCGCGAAAAACATCCGGACATTCCAATCTATATTCACAAAGAAGATTCTCCAATGATCGGAATTAATTCCGGTGAGGTTCAGGGACACGGTCTTGAAGATATGGGCTGTGAAGCATTCATCCCGTCTGTGTCAGAACTTCCGGAGGCAACAGATTATCTTTCTGACGGCAAAGTTATTTTTGATCAATGGAAGGTAATGCATACGCCGGGACATACAAGGGGAAGCTGCTGCCTTTACAACGAGAAAGAAGGCGTACTCATAAGCGGCGACACCCTCTTTTACAGAACATGGGGACGCACTGATTTTGAAGGGGGAAGTGAAGCAGAGATGATGCAGAGCCTTTCCCTCATAAAAGAGAAAATCCCGGGCAACACTCTCGTCTACCCGGGACATGATTATTTTGGTTTTGAGTTAAGGGAAGGGATGTAAAAAAAAACCTGAGTTGCTTCTTCAGGGGCTTCGTTGTTTTATGATTGCCTTGAAAGGATCTTTATTCAGAAACTTTCTTTGTTTTTTTTGGAGCAGCCTTTATCTTCTTTTCGGCAGGCAATTTTTTTGCCCCTGCCTTTTTTCCCGATGGTTCTTTCTCTGCTGCAACCTTGGCTTCCTTTACTGTCTTTACAAGTTCAAGGAATTCCTTACCCTCAATTGTTTCTTTTTCTTTCAAGACATTTGCGATGGTTTCAAGAAGATTTTTGTGTGCCTTAAGAAGCTTAAGAACATACTTGTATCGTTCATCCATGATGCGCGAAATTTCAACATCAATGTACTTTTGTGTTTCTTCAGAGAATTCGCGGACAAGAGTTGGTTCTCCGCCAGCGTTTCCAAGAACTCCCTTGCCTAAAGTCATGTTGCGGAATCTGTCGCTCATACCAAAGTCAACAATCATGCGCTTGATGATTTCTGTTGCACGGGCAATGTCATTGGATGCACCTGTAGAAACATCTCCAAGCATGATTTCTTCTGCTGCACGACCACCAAGGAGCGTGTCGATTTCTGCAATCATGTCTTTCTTTGTCTGGAAGTGCTTTTCTTCTTCTTCGCGGTACTGTGTGAAACCACCAACACCGTGGCTGCGAGGAACAACTGTAATCTTGTTTACAGGAGGATAATCAGGTGTAAAGGCACCAACAAGGGCGTGTCCTGTTTCATGGATTGAAACAAGCCTCATGTCTTTTTCATTATCCTTGCGGGATTTCTTCTTGAGACCGATGCTTACCTTGTCGATGGCATCGTTCATGTCTGACATTGAAACCTTTGTGTGTCCGTTGCGGACAGCAAGAAGGGCTGCTTCGTTTACAACATTGGCAAGGTCTGCCCCTGCAAAACCAGTTGTTCCGTGGGCTACTGATTCAAAGTCTACATCGTCGTCAAGCTTAACATTCTTTGCATGGATCCTGAGGATTTCTTCACGACCCTTGACATCAGGTTTTTCAACAGGAACCTGGCGGTCAAAACGTCCTGGGCGGAGAAGGGCTGGGTCAAGGATGTCTGCACGGTTTGTTGCTGCAAGGATGATGAGTCCCTTTTCGTTGTCAAAGCCGTCCATCTCAACGAGGAGCTGGTTCAAAGTCTGTTCACGTTCATCGTTGCTTCCGCCGTAGTTGTTTACTCGGCTCTTGCCGATGGCATCAATTTCATCAATGAAGATGATGCATGGAGCCTTTTCCCTTGCATTGCGGAAAAGATCGCGGACGCGGGATGCACCGACTCCGACAAACATTTCAACAAAGTCAGAACCGGAAATTCTGAAGAATGGAACGCCGGCTTCACCTGCAACTGCACGGGCAAGCAAAGTTTTACCTGTTCCCGGAGGTCCAACAAGGAGAACACCCTTTGGAATTTTTCCGCCGATTTCCGTATATTTCTTTGGTTCTTTGAGGAAGTCTACAACTTCTACTAGTTCATCCTTTGCTTCATCAACACCGGCAACATCGCTGAAACGGGTCTTAACCTTCCCTTCGTCAATGGCCTTGGATTTTCCGCCACCGATTCCAAACATTGAACCGGACATGCCGCCGCCCATCTTTCTGAAGATGAAGAAATAAACGAGGAAAATGAGGAGAACTGGAACAGCAATGTTTACCAGAATCTGAAGGAAGACATTGTTCTGCCTTTCAATGAATTTATATTCAACTCCTTTTTCATCCAGAAGCTGAATGAAACTCTGCATGAGAACTCCCGTAGTCCTGTAAATTCCCTGCGACTGAGGGTTGTTCATAGGACGGAGGAATCCAAACTTTTTTTGCTGGGCTACATTTGTGCTGGCATCTGCCGTGTATCCAGTAAAGTAGTGTTCCCCAAGTTCAACACGAACAATCTGTCCCTGTTCTACAAGATTGCGGAATTCAGAGAAGTCGATGAGATCGTCTGTTTTGGGAGAAAGGAACATGTTGAAGAGGAAAAGGATACCTGCGATTGCGAAAAGGAGTCCCCAGAACGGAATGCCCTTGCGAGGCCTGTTGTTCTTTGGGTCGTTTCCCTTGTCCTCATCGTCTATCTGAAGTTTGAAAAAATCATAAGGATCATTTTCGTTCTTCTTGTTGTCGTCGTTTTTTTCTGACATTTAATACCTCATTTTATATGATACATATAATATAGAAAAAAAAGTGAAATTTGTCATTAAAATTGCAGTCAACTTTAATGTCATTGCCATGAGCCTGCGAAGAAGCAATCTGCATGCCACCGGCATTTAGGCATGCATTCTTTGTTTCTTGGATTGCCGCGGTACTTCGCGCCTCGCAATGACAATGACTTTCAGTTGCTTACCATTCCGTCTTTCCAATGCCATACTGGCTTTGCCAGTGCGTTACTAAAGGGCTGGATTCTGTTGAAGTCTGGAAGCCAGCTGGTGTCGTCGCTCAAATCCTGATAAAAAAGGTATTCAAAATCGTAGCTGTCGATCAGTTTCCTCAAGGCCTTGTCTTCTTCAGTATTTATCAGGCGGTTCTGGAAAGCACCGAGGGATTTTTTCCTCCACGCAAGTTCTTCAGCGGAACCTTTGAATGGAACCGGAGTATATTGTGACATGAGGGAAATGCAGGATTTGCCGTCGCAGGTTTTCTTCAGCCAGTCCAGAGTAAGTTTTGTATCTTCGATTCTTCCCGGAAGAACGAGATGCCGCACGATTGTCCCCTTCATCATCTTTTCGCGTTTTTCGCCGTTTTTTTCAACTTCAACAATTTCCATTGGAGTATTGTTGACCATCCAGCGGATTGCCTTTTTAGCAACCGACGGATAATCTTCAGCATCAAAAAGTTCCTTGCTCATGATGGAATTTACCGTTTTGTAGTCCGGAAGCCAGATGTCAACGATGCCTTTCAAAAGCTCAAGGCTTTCAACGCTTTCGTAGCCGCTGGAATTCCATGTTATGGGAATCATAAGGCCAGAGTTTCTTGCAGCCATCAAAAATCCTGAAAGTTTTGGAATGTGGTGGCTGCCCGTAACTATGTTGATGTTTTCGGCTCCAAGAGACTGAAGCTTAAGGCACATTTCAACAAATTCATCCCTGCTTACGGATTTCCCCATTCCTTGCTGGCTTATCTGATAGTTCTGGCAGAAGGAACAGCGAAGGGTACAGCCGGTAACAAAAATGGTTCCGCTTCCGCCAAAAACCGTAATGAGGGGTTCTTCACCAAAATGAAGGCAGGCAGTTGCAATTTTCAGGTCCTCGCTTTCCCTGCAGAAACCGCACTTGCCGCTGCTTCTGTCAGTTCCGCAGTTTCTTGGACACTGACTGCATTTTGAATACAAATTGCTTTCCATATTCAGCAGGCCTGATGGTCAACAAAAATGATCATGATGTCGTTGAGGAATTCCAAAGGAAGGTCATCGGCTTCATAGTTTGTAAGGTCACAAAGTTCTTTCCAGTCTTCCTGTGTAAGCTCCGTGATCTGTTCTGGATCATTGTCGATAAGTGCCTGAATGGAGCCAAGGACCTGAAGATGCTGTTCCGTAGGTTCGTTTTCCATTTCTGCAGAATTCATGATGTAGGTATCGTACCAGTAATCGGCGTAGGAAAGGGCAAGGGATTTTACATGGCCGTTGTTGCGCCCAAAAAGTTCCTTGATCTGACCGCATACTTCACCGCCGTCATAGTTGCTGTGTTCAGCTCGATAGTGTTTCTTTAATCTCTGTGCATCTGCATAGAATTTTGAAATGTTATCCATGCCCATATAGTAGACGGAAAAACAAAAATTTTAAAGAAGGGGCAAGGATAATACACTTGAGTAAACTTGCTTCCGCGAAAACCTTCCGCATGCTCCTATGATTCAGAGGTTGATTTCTTTTTGTTATTTTACTACTCTAATTTTGTAAATGGTTATGGCCGGTGCTTTTTGGCTTCCCAATATTTTTATTATGACTGATTGAATCTTTAGGATTCTTTTACCGGCTATACGAGTTTTACCGCACGTCTTCAGAGTTGGGGCTGAAGGACTAGGGCACAGTTGTGTCTTTATTCCAATTTCAGGAGACGTGTATGGCAATAACTTATAGACCATCTCGTGATGCACTTTTAAATCCTTGTGCAGATCCAACTTTCAAAATTATTTTTACTGATGATTCTGATGAATCTCGCGGAGCTTTGACCTGTTTTCTTTCCGATATTCTGGAAAAAGAAGTCACTGATGTAGTCCTTCAACCCAATGAACTTTCAGGTGAAGCACTAGACGACAAGCAGTCAGAATTCGACATCAACTGCAAGATTGATGGCAAGGCGGTAAATATTGAAATGCAGGGACGTAATGAAAATGCCTGTTATGGCAAGCGTGCTGAATATCATGCTGCTCATCTGCTGAATCATTACACTCCGCGTGGAAAAGGGTGGCAGGATATTCCGCAGGTTTTTCAGATTTCAGTCCTCAATTTTATTTTTGATGCTGAAGAAGAAAACTGCATCAACTGGTACACAATGAAAAATGCAGAAGGCCGTCAGATAGAAAATCTTCTCAATGTCATTTTCATTGAACTGCCTAAAATCAAGCAGTTCTCTGATGATGTTTCAAAATTGACGAAAACTCAGATGTGGGGTAAATTCTTTCTGTACGCTTCCAATAAAGATAAACAGGATGTCGTAAAAGAACTTTGTGCTCATAACAGGGGGATTGATATGGCTGTAACAGTACTCGAACACGTTAGTCAGGACGAAATGAATTGGTATCATGAAAGCCGATACTGGATGCATGTTTCAGATATGAAAACTGCAGAACGTCATGCTATAGAAACCGGTATGGCTAAAGGTCTGGAGCAAGGTATTCAGCAAGGTATTCAACAGGGTATAGAGCAAGGCATTCAACAAGGTATTCAACAAGGTATTCAACAAGGTATTCAGGAAGGTATTCAACAAGGTATCCAGGAAGGTGTACTGCAGGGAGCCAGACAGAAAAATCTTGAAAATGCGAAGAAAATGATGGAATGCAGCATTGACTTTGAAACGATTTTTAAGGTTACAGGAATATCAAAAGAAGAGTTAAGCAATTGAATGGAGTCAAAGCAATCTGAGCCTTAGAATCTTATTTGGCTGATTGCCGAGAGAAATGCAAAAGGATGCTCCCGGTAATTGGCTGTTTGCAATGCTTTGTCTAAATTGCAGATAGTTTCCAAAATAGAACTGTAAAAACATAAAAACAGTGTTGTATTCTAGATGTGAACTTTGAAAAATATCGCAGTGATCATTTCAGGAAGCTGCAGAATAAAATTTCAGCCTTATGCTGGATAGGTTCAGTTTTGTCCCTGATTGTTCAGATCAGTATCTTCTTCCTGTATCTGACTAACGGCTTCTGGGAGAAAGGCCTCATTGATTATTCCATTTCCCTGTATTTGTGGCGGGGAGTAATACGCCAGGATTTTTTTCTTATTCTATCTTCTACAATCTGTACGGTAGTTGAACATTAAAAGTTCAAGGTAAAGGTACTGGTGATCGTAAACACGGCAACAGGCTGCGGTTTTATACCCCAGTATTCAAAGATTAAAGTAAACGGCGACAATGCAATTCCGCTCTACAAGTGGATCACTGAAAATACAAATTTTGAAGGTTTCAGCGGACTCATGTCTGTGATCCTCAAGCCAATGGTAAAAAAGATGAATGAAGACTATAAGAACAACGGAAAGATAAAGTGGAGCTTCACAAAGATCATCGTCAACTGGGAAGGGGAAATCTTTGCAAGATTCAAGCCTACAGCAATCATCAAGAAAGTAGACGAAAAGGTAAGGGAAATTCTCTAGGTCGTTACATTTGGACTATCTGACGGAAAACACATGCTCAAAAGTAATCAGCATGGATATTGACGGAGATGTTGTAAAGAACATAGAATTCATGGGTGGATGCAATGGAAATATAAAGACGATACCGTTGCTTTTGGATGGATGGACTGTAGACCAGATTGAATCAAAACTGTCTGGAATCATCTGCGGGCGGCGGCCGACTTCATGCAGCGATCAGCTTGCAAAGGCCGTAAAGGCAGGATACTTTGCTTCCAAAGATGATGGTAATGTGGGAACACAGGGAGATGAGCGTAAAGGAACTTGGTAAGAAACTTCTTCTTGATTCCGGACCCCTTACGCCGCTCCTTAAAAACCTGGAAAAAAAAGAACCCGTAACAAGGGGCCGCTCAAAAAAAGAAGCAGTGCAGCTTTATGCAACGCTTAGAAAAAAGCTTGCTCATTTTGAAGGTCAGGGGTGCTAGTTTTTTGGACAGGTTTTTGCACTTTGCAATATTGAACAAAAATGTGCCATTTACTACAGTAGTGCCATGCCTTCAAAAAGTTTCGAAAAAGATTTAACAAGGGGTTCCCTGACAAGGGGAATCCTTTTTTTCAGTATACCGCTTATCTTCTCAAATTTGCTTCAGGTTCTTTTTAATATTGCAGATATTGCCGTAGTTGGACGATTTGCCGGAACCATAGCTCTTGGTTCTGTTGGGTCTACGGCACAGATTCTGTTTTTGTTTACGGGCCTTATAATGGGCATTGGCTTCGGTATAAATTCCATCGTTGCATATTTTATAGGAGCCCGTTCAAAAAAGGAAATCGGCGATTCAGTTCACACGGGATTTATAATTTCAATTGTTTCAGGCTTGCTCCTTGCATTATTAGGATTCATTTTTGCAGAAAAAATCATGGTCCTGATAAAGACAAAAGCTGAACTTCTTGAAGGTGCAGTAACATATTTTAGAATTTATATTCTTGGGCTTCCTGGTGCTGCCCTCTACAATTACGGGTACGGAATTTTAAGTGCCGCAGGAGATACAAAAAGACCCCTGTACTTTTTGACTTTTGCAGGAACCATAAACATCATCCTTAACCTGATTTTTGTCATTTCATTTAAAATGGATTGTGCTGGAGTTGCCCTTGCAAGCTTAATTTCTGAATACATTTCCGCAATCCTTACAATGGCAGCCCTTTGCAGGGGAACCGGCGACATTAAATTTTCTTTCAGGGAAATTTCTTTGAACAGATCCGTTGCCAAAAGAATTCTAAAAGTTGGAATTCCTTCGGGAATGCAGAATGCAATCTTTGCCTTTGCAAACACTTTTATTCAAGTCGGCGTAAATTCTTTTGATGCAGTAATGGTTGCAGGAACGGCAGCCGCATCAAATCTGGATCCTATCGTTTATAATGCCATGGGAGCTTTTTATTCGGCATGTGCAACTTTCATCGGCCAGAATTATGGGGCAGGAAATAAAAAGAGGATTAAGGATTCTGCAATAATAGCAAATGCCTATTCATTTGTTCTTGGTGCTGCCATAGGACTTTGCTTTTATTTTTTTGGAAGGAAATTACTTGGAATCTTTACTGCGGATCCTGATGTTATAGATGCCGGAATGCTCAGACTTAAGATAATGAGTTTTTCATATTGCTTTGCAACATTTATGGACAACACCATTGCGGCCAACAGGGGACTTGGAAAAACTTTTGTACCTTCAATGATTGTACTTGCGGGGTCGTGCCTTTTCAGGATTATCTGGATCTACACGGTGTTTGCCTTTTTCAAGACAATACCGTCATTGTTCCTTTTGTACATTTTTTCATGGTGCATAACGGCAGCAATCCTGATCCTTTATTTCATGAGGCAGTACAGGAAAATATAATTTATTAAAGCGGAATCTTTCCCTTGGGAACAAATTCACCTTTAAGTGCACTGAGCAGGGCCGCAAAGGAATAGTTTGAATAGCTGTAGCCGCAGAGGATTGTGTCAGCCCAGTCAAAATCCTTGAGTATGTGTACAGGCGACATGATTGAAAGAATGATGACCTTTTTGTCCATGTAGCGCAGTCGTTTTGCAATGTTTGCAGTGTGCTTGTCATAAACAACAATAATGATTGTATCAAATCCGTCTGCAACCTGAGTTAGGCGTGCAGCATTCCATTCATCAAAATTGCTTTCGTCACGCCTGAGTTCGTAGCTGAAGTGGAAGGTTGAAATGTTGGGATAGCATCTTCTTGCCTCGTTGTAGAGGGAAAGAAATGGACCTGCGACAAGAATCTTTTCGTTTGCTTCCGGAATGAATGGCATTGCACTTCCAGCCTTGTAAACGCTGATGGAACGGCAGGCCTGTTCAAGGAAGAATTTCTGCCCTTCCTTGTCCGGAATGTGTTCGTAGATTGTGTTTTCGTCAGGGTAGAGGGGAGCGTGGTTTTCGCTCTTGAAGTACACGAGCTTTGAAAGGATTACCCTGCGGGCTGCATCCTTAACCCTTGTCCTGAATTCAGGATTTGTTTCCATATACCTTATGTTGTTTGTCCAAAGGTTGTCGTAAAGGTTTGCGGTAGTAGAAGAAATGATGATGTCGTTGCCGGCTTCGATTGCCATGGTAACGGCCCTTGCAAAGGAACCTGCAAACAAGGTTGCACCGTTCATCATCATGTCGTCTGTAATTATGAGGCCTTCATATTTAAGCTGACCTCGCAAAATGTCAGTAAGCATTTTCTTTGAAAGGCTTGCGGGTGTTCCGTCGCTTTCAATCTGTGGAAATGAAAGGTGCCCGCTCATGATGGCAGGAATATTTGCCTTGATCAGGTATTTAAAAGGAATGAGTTCACGGTTGTACAGAGTCTTTTCGTCGATTTCAATCTGAGGAAGTCTTCCGTGGCTATCCAGACTTGTATCACCGTGTCCAGGAAAATGTTTTGCCGTAGGAATTACGCCTGCATCCATGGAACCTTTTGAAAAAGCTTCCCCAAGAATTCCAGCGTTGACTGGTTCTGAACCAAAGGAACGGGGACCGATTACGCTTGAATCAAGATTGCTGTAAAGGTCTACGGTTGGTGCAAAGTTCATGTTGATTCCCAATGCACGGATTTCCCTGTTTATATAGAAGCCTGAATAATAAGCGTCGATTGGATAGCCTGAAGCACCGATTGCCATGTTGCCCGGAGTATCGGAAGTTTCGCCTTTAACATGACGGATCCATCCTCCTTCCTGGTCTGTTGCCACAAACAGTGGAATCTTGAAAGGGCGTTCTGCGGCTTCCTGCTGCAACTGCCTTACAGATTTTGCAACTTTCTGGATGTTGTCCGTGTTCCAGCCGAAAACTTTTACGCTGCCAAGACCGCGTTGTGTAACCCAGGAATTCAAAAGATCGCTTGGTTCGGCTCCAGCCCAACCGAACATAAGAATCTGAGCCAAAAGTTCTTCGTCATCCATTCTGTCCGTAAGTTCTTTTGCCAGCTGTTCGTGTGGCATATTGGTCCAGAAATCAATGGACCCATTCTGTGCAAAAAGGGATTCGCCTGCTGCAGAGAAAATCAACATTAAAAGAATGGAACGAAAAAACTTCATTAAATGACTCCGGGGTAAATTGTATCCTAATTTTATAGTTTTTTTTTAGCTTATGGAAGTTTGGCATTAGAGTTTGATTATTTCATTAAATCTGCATTAAAATTGAAGCCATGAATAACATTGAATCAATCTCAAGAAAAAAACTGATGCAGTTTTCCTTCGTTATGGTTCTGGGCTTTGCAATTTTGGGGCTTTCCATCGTGCTCCGTGAGAAAAGAATCATCCCTGAATGGAATGGGGAAATATATAGAATAGAAAATGTAAATTCGCTGGATGCAGCTTTTGCCCATCCATACAACAAAGCAGTCGACAATGCTGGAACCCTTGCCTTCATTTTTGCCCACTTGATTGTATGCACCGTCTGCTTTTTGATTCCAGGTATTGAAGCCATTAAAAAAAGAGCTTGCTTAAAGGCTGTTGTCTTTGACTTCATCGTCTACGTAGAATCCTGGGCATATACTTTTGGTGTATACAGAATTCTAAAAACTGTTGGCGGCAGAATTCGTCCGTACATGTATTTTCCAAATCCTAGCCTGAAGGACATTGCGGAAGGAGACTTCATCAGTTCATGGCCAAGCGGTCATTCTTCCGTTGTTTTCCTTGCAGGTGCTTTTTTGTTCTGGTGGCTCAAGGACAGTCCAATGAAGCCTGCTTCAAAAAAAATCCTCATGGCAGCAGTTTTGGTAATTGGAATTCTTACAATGGTTTTGAGAATCTTAAGTGGAAATCATTTCCCGACAGACGTTCTTACAGGGGCATTTATAGGCTTTGCTGTTGCTTCCATTGTGTCGGTTGCAAACAGAAAAATTCTCACCAACTAATGCTAGAACAAAGGAAAATTGAGGGCGGAGGTCATTAGGAATTTTGTTTCTCCCTTATGGCTGCCTTCAAGACAATACACGCCTTTGCAGGTAACGGAGACATTGATGTTTTTGTCTGCCAGGGCTCCAGTGTTTCCTCCAAGAATAAAAACAAGGCTTCCTCCGGCATATTTATTTTTACCCATGAATTCAAAATTATCCAAATCTTCCTTCATGTAGCGGATTTCCATGTTCCTGTTGAGGCCCGTAGTATATTCTTCCTGATAGAAGGTTTTTAATGTAAGTGTTCCAAGATAAAGCGGAACCACACCGAATCCTTTCTGAACTTCCCATGAAAAGAGGGTTGCTTCTGCGCCTAGGCAAGCGAAGGAATCGTTGAACTGGAAAAGTGTTCCAAAAACATAAAGGGGAAGGTTATAGATAAAAGGCCCTTTGCAGTCAAAAGGAAGCAACCCAGGAATAGAAATTTCCAAAGAAGGATAAAGCTGAGCAAACTGAATCCTGTCATTTTCGTAATGAATCATATTGTCAAAAATTGATTCTTCTTTTTTTGCATCAGTCGTAGCATAAACATTTTTGAAATTCATCGCGATTTTAAAACCGGCAGCCTCGCATGTTTTTGACCCGGTTTTACGCATGGTGCTGTATGCAATGGAAAGAATGTTTTTGTCATAAAGATATTTTTTGTTCAGTTGATTTTTGTCCAGGAGATAAAATCCGGCTGTTTCCTCATTCATGTCTTCCTTTCCGTAAAGGAAAACATTTGATTCCGAAAGCATAATTCTTGAAATGTTTCCTGAAAGAAATTCCCATGAAAAGCCAAAACTGTTGTTTGCCTGCATGAAACCGTCTATGTTGAAGATTGAATTAAGGGTGTTGTTTACAGTGAAGTTTCCGCTGGAAGATTTTCCGGAGAAGATGATACCAGTTCCGCCGGCTTTCTTTGCGGGACTGTATCCTGCCGTGATGCCAAGATGCTTTGTGTCCCAAGGATTGCTCCTCAAAACCGTAATTCCAAGAAGGTACGAGTAGGAAGGCTGACTGAGGCAGTCTATTTCATCTGTATAATAAACGGAAGGACTTATGTAATAAGAATTTAGGACGGAGAGGGGAACAATAGTCTGTTTAGGATAGAGGAATTTCCCGTATGTAGAGAAATTTAAATCTGATGCATTGCTTTCCGTTTCCGCTGAAACAAGATTGGGCTGCCAGGCTTCTGCATTTATTATGGTAGAATTGAATGTTTTCTGGAATTCTACTGGATCAAGTTCATAAAGTGCGCCTTCGGTGTAGAACCTTGCTGCATATAGAATCTTTTCACCCTTCATTACTGGAGAATAAATTCCGCCTGAAAAGTCTTTCTGAAGAAGCTTCAATTCCATTTCGTTGCCGTTTATTTCTGCTACGGCAAGTCGGGGAAAACTTTTGCCTTCAACATAAGTAAAGAGGGCTGTTGTTTTTCCAGCATTATGTGTAGCGATTGAAAGATTTGAAGGCCTGATGTTTTCAAAATGAAAGCATTCATATTCAATCTGATTGTCATCGAAGGCTGCTCTGCAAAGGGAGAACTTCAAGCCATCTTTGAGAAGAAAGAAAAGGTTTCCGTTTTCATCACTGCACAGACTGTAAATAACTTCATTCCTTGGAAATTCAACGGAACAGAGAATGGAATTATCCTTGTTTATGGGAACAATTTTCAAAGAACACTTCTGGCTCAGACTTTTAACGATGGCAAGGAATTCCTTTCCGTCTTTATTGAAAATGCAAAGCTGTCTTATTCCGTTGTCTTCAAGTTTTTTCCAGCTGTTGTTTTCCGTATTAAAATAGCAACCTTTGATTTGTTGATTAAGATGATTTGGATCTGCATAAGTTGTAAAGATGTATTTGCCGTCATGGGAAGCCTTTGCAGAAACAAGCCCGGTCTTAGTAAATAGTTTTTTGTTTCCTAGGAAAACGGATTCCGTGGTTTCGTCCCATATAATGTCTGTGTCATCCTTTCTGCCGATAACTGAATAAAGGTGAAGACTTTTGTTTTCTAAATTTGATTTTCTGATGCCGTTTATGCTGTCAGGATTCTTTTCAATACCTGAAACATCAATGGAATCGTAAAAGTTCTTCCATTCTTTCTTCATGGAAATGCCGTATGTTTTTTTGAAGACTGCAGTAGAAGTCAGCCTGTTGCTGTTTATTCCCCTGTGCCAGAATTCAGCATATTTATCCATGCCGTATTTTTCAATTATGTATTCGGTAAAAGCACTTCCAAAAATATATGAAGTTGTTCCATAAGGATAGATGGTTCTTGCACCAAAGCAGTCTGTGTATCCGGGAAACTTTCCGCTTAATTTTGCCTGCCTGAGGTCATGAAGGAAAAAGCCGTCCTTCAGTCTGCCTTCGCCGTTTTTGCTTTCCTGGTAGACAGAAGCACCTTCCTTAAAAAAGGATGTCATGGTTATGTAGCATCCGGGGTTATAAATGTCTCCGAATATTTTCCCGAAGTTTCTCCAGAAACCATTTTTAGAATTTATTGAAACGAGATGAGTAAGTTCATGGGTAAAAGTAGATTTCACCGATTTGCTGAAAACCATCATGTTTTCTTGGGGAATGGAATCGTATATTACAATGTGGTTGTAGTTGTAGTTTGTGAAATAGGCATTGAAAATTTCTGTCTTTGAAGTTAGGACAACGGGAATTTTAAAGTTTGGTTTAACTTTGAACTGAAGGCAGAGCTCTTCAAGAACATCATCTGCACACCCGTATAATTCCTGAGCACTTTCTCTGGTTGATTCATCAAAGATAATGTCAAAGTATTGTGTTTCCGCATGGAGTATTTTTTCTTTGCCGAATGCAAAACCAAGTACTGTAAAAAAAACGATGGCGCCTGTCAGAATCTTTCTTTTCATCTTTTATTCTGAGTCTGCTTTCTTAAGGTTGATGAGTCTTTCGTTCAATACGATGTAGGCACCAAGAAGTCCGCAGACACATGCAACTGTCTCAGCAAAGAATTTCATTGGAATGATTATTGGAAGAAGTTCCACAAGAATTGTAAGGCTAAGGCTTGCTCCAAAGGAAGTTTCTGCCTTCGGAATGTTCTTGCCCTTTGCCGCAAGATTTTTTTTCTGTGCGTTGATTTTTGAATTCATTACGAGGAATGAAAGGAGCCAGATGAGAATACCCGAAATGCATACGATTAAATTGATGTTCATGGTAAAAATATATCACGATTGGCAAATAAAAAAAATGGGACTACCGCAATGGCAGTCCCTTATATGTAATCGGCCTCCAGCTTTGCTCGTAAAGGCCGTTGGGCAAAAAGAAAGCCCTCATCGATTGATGAAGGCTCTTTTGCTAGGCGTCAATCGGAATCGAACCGATGCATAGTGGTTTTGCAGACCAGTCCCTTACCACTTGGGTATGACGCCTTGAGTGGTAATAATCTATCAGTTAACGACGGTAGTGTCAATAGGAAATTCGTTTAAGCAGTGTTTGCCGTGCGGAATCAAAGGCAAGTGGAATTGCTTCTATTTCCTTTTCTGTGGAACAAGGCATCCATACAATGTCTGTAACTTCACTCTGCTGATATTTAAGTTCAACATCCGGAGAAAGCTGTGCCTCGAAAAATACATCGCAGGTTTTGTAGGCAATGTTCTTGTATTCGTATGTGTTTGGAAAGGATGCGATGTATTTCATTGAAGAAACTTCACCGCCTATTTCTTCACGGCATTCCCTGAGGGCTGCTTCTTCCAGAGATTCTTCAGGGTCAACAAAACCGCCTGGCAATGCAAGGTAACCTTTGCGAGGTTCCTTTGCCCTTTTTTCAAGGAGGATTTCACCCCTGGAATTGATGATTACAAGTCCAACGGCAGAAGCCACATTGTTGTAAAGGGTGAATCCGCATTCAGGACATTTCCATTTTCTTCCGTCCATTTCTGTAGAAATAGTCTTTGAGCCGCAATCAGGGCAGTAATTGAATCTGTTGTTTTCCATACAAGTATTCTAACATATTTCAGATTTTCTTTACATTTATTGAATTATTAAAGCAAAAATTGTATATTATGATAGTGAAAATCGGTAGGCAGTGCCAGTCTGCAGCTGATGCGTAGACCTTATGAAAACAGCCGGTTACGTTGTAATGAAGGATGTTTCATAAAAACTGATTTTAAGCCACAGGAGTTATTTATGTCTCTTACTCTTAATGACATTAAACACCCAGGAATCAAGGCATGGGTAGAAGAATGCGTTGCTATGTGTGAACCAGACAACGTAGTTGTTGCTGACGGATCTAATGAAGAATACGACAGCTTGATGCAGAAATGTGTTGATGCAGGTCTTGCAACTCCATTGGCAAAGAAGCCACACAGCTTCCTTTTCCGCTCACTTCCATCTGACGTAGCTCGTGTTGAAGCTCGCACATTCATTTCTTCAGTTAAGGAAGAAGATGCAGGTCCAACAAACCACTGGATCGACCCAGTTGAACTCAAGGCAACAATGAAGGGACTTTACAAGGGTTGTATGCACGGTCGTACAATGTATGTTATCCCATTCTGCATGGGTCCACTCGGATCACCAATTTCTAAGAACGGTGTAGAAATCACAGACTCTGAATATGTTGTTCTCAACATGGACATCATGACACGCGCTGGCAAGAAGGTTCTCGACATTTTCAACGCAGATCCAAAAGCAGAATTCGTTCCATGTCTCCATTCAGTTGGTAAGCCACTTAACAACGGTGAAACAGACGGCGGAATCTGGCCATGTGCAGACGTTGAAAACAAGTACATCTCACAGTTCCCGGACGAAGGACTCATCTGGTCTTACGGTTCTGGATACGGCGGAAACGCTCTTCTCGGAAAGAAGTGTTTCGCACTCCGCATTGCTACAGTTCTTGCTCGCAAGGAAGGCTGGCTTGCTGAACACATGCTCATCCTCAAGCTTACAAACCCAGAAGGAAAGGTTAAGTATGTAACTGGTGCTTTCCCATCAGCTTGTGGTAAGACAAACCTCGCTATGCTCATCCCAACAATCCCAGGATGGAAGGTTGAAACAATCGGTGACGATATCGCTTGGATGAAGTACGGTGAAGATGGTCGTCTCTACGCTATCAACCCAGAAGCAGGATTCTTCGGTGTTGCTCCTGGTACATCAGCAGAATCAAACAAGAACGCTCTTGTTTCTGCAGAAAAGAATACAATCTACACAAACTGTGCCCTTACAGAAGACGGCGATGTTTGGTGGGAAGGAATCGGATATCCAGCAAAGGGTAACCTTGTTGACTGGAAGGGCAACACACGCCCAGCATTCCCTAAGGACAAGGCTCCTAAGGGTGAAGAAATGGCACATCCAAACGCACGCTTTACAGCACCAGCTGGACAGTGTCCATGTATCGCTCCAGAATGGGAAGATCCAAAGGGTGTACCTATTTCTGCAATCCTCTTCGGTGGACGCCGCCCATCAACAGTACCTCTCGTACACCAGTCACGCTCATGGAACCACGGTGTATTCCTCGGTTCTATCGTAGGTTCAGAAATCACAGCAGCTTCTACAATCAACGCAGCAGAAGTTGGTAAGATCCGCCGCGACCCATTCGCAATCCTCCCATTCTGTGGATACAACATGGGTGACTACTTCCAGCACTGGATAAACGTAGGGGCTGCAGCAAAGGATCAGGACAAGCTTCCTAAGATCTTCTACGTTAACTGGTTCCGCAAAGACGAAAACAATGCTGAACTCCCTGGTGGATTCATGTGGCCAGGATACGGTGACAACAGCCGCGTTCTCGCCTGGATCTTCGACCGCTGCGACGGAAAGGACAATGCAGTTGAAACACCAATCGGATTCATGCCAAAAGAAGGTGCCATCAACACAGATGGTCTCGCAGACTACTACAAGAAGACTCTCCCAGAAATCCTCAAGGTTGATGTTGAAGGATGGAAGAAGGAAGTTAAGGACATCCGCGAAAACCACTATCCAAAGTTCGGTTCACACCTTCCAAAGGAACTCACAGCTATTTTGGACGATTTGGAAGCTAGACTTTCTAAGTAAAGTTTCTTGACCTGCGAGTTTCAGAGTTTTTTCCGAAAGGAAAAATGTACGCGGACTGCGGACAATCTGAAACTCGGCAGCAGCCGTCAGGCTGCGACAAGCTAGACTTTCAAAGTAATTTGATAGCTTAAATTGAATGATTCCCGCCGGTTTTTCCGACGGGGTTTTTTTATTAACTTCAAAATATTGCCGCCATGTATTTCTTTACCCTTCTTTTAGGTTTAATTAAAATCTGATTTCCGTAAGAATCAAATAATTTTTATTGATTTGACGAAAAAGCTGGTTGGTGGTATATTAA
>JAHAZL010000060.1 GCA_018384055.1 Treponema sp. | reverse complement strand
TGCCGACCGCATAGCAGACGGCATTTAGAAAACGCGATGAGATGCGTTGCGAAGCGGCTTGCCGCAGCTTGTGGCAGGCCATTTATGGCGAATCAAAGCCACCGGCTCTGCCGGTGGTAATTTACTTTGTATAGTGAATTTATTGATGTAAATACTCATTCAGTAATAATGTAAGGAAATTTTACATAAACTTAACAAAGATTTTATTTTCAAATTTGAATTATTACATCATAGTTTACCTATGATTATGAATTTAATTTCACAGGTTGTGGGGTTTGTAGGTTCTCTCTGCCTTCTTCTCTTTGGAATGAACATGCTTAGCAACGGCATCCAGAAAGGTGCAGGAAGCGGCCTTCAAAAACTCCTTGGAAAAATTACAGGAAACCGGTTCTATGCCGTTTTGACGGGAATCGGGGTTACTGCTATAATTCAGTCATCCGGCGCAACTACGGTTATGGTTGTTTCCTTCGTCAATGCGGAAATCCTTTCATTGGAACAGGCGATTGGAGTTATTTTTGGGGCAAACATCGGAACTACAGTTACTGCATGGATTGTCTCGCTTTTTGGATTCAGTTTTTCAATTTCAGCCATGGCAGTTCCTCTTTTTGGTCTTGGCTACATCCTTAAATATTTCAAGCGCTTTAAGATTCACAATTTTGCAGAATGTTTTATGGGCTTTGCCATGCTTTTTATGGGGCTTGGACTTTTGAAAGAAAGCCTTTCCCTTGGGCCTGCGGCAAGCCGGATTTTTTCCATTATAAACGACTGGGGCATCAGAGGAATTCTTCTTGGTGTTCTCATAGGAGCCTTCATAACGGCTTTGATACATTCAAGTTCTGCAATGACTGCCATTGTTTTGACTATGGCTGCCAACGGTACTTTGTCCTGGAATCTTAGTGCCGCCATTGTTTTGGGCAGCAACATTGGGTCTACCGTAGATGCGGTCATGTCTAGTTTCGGAGCTTCCGTAAATGCACGGCGAACAGCTTTCGTTCATGTTGCCTTTAATGTTTCCGGAACATTACTTGCCCTTGTGGTTTTCAATCCATTTCTTAAGCTTATAGATTTTATAGTTCCCTGTGAACCTGCCGAGAACATTACAACCCACATTGCCATGCTTCATACGGTTTTCAATATCTGTGCTACATTGATTTTCATTCCTTTTGTGAATCAAATTGCTTCCATTGCAAGAAAAATTATTTCAGAATCTGCTGAGGCAAAGGATGAACATTATCATCTTCCTGCAATCCTTCCGCATTCAAGAATCAGTGCTGATCTTTATTCATTTCAAATACAGAAAGAAATTACAAAGATGAGTGCAAAGGTAATGGAAATGTTTGATTCTGTCTGCAACAGTTTTATAAATCCTGCTAATGCAGAAAATGAAAATGAACGCGTCAAGTATCTTGAAAACTATATAGATGAGATGAATGGAGCAATTACAGAATTCCTTCAAAAATGTTCAAGACTTCCAAATGCAAACAGGAATGACAGAAAGCATTTTTCTACTCTGCTTCATATAACTGATACGCTTGAAAATTTAAGTGATGAAACCTGCTCCCTAATGCACACAGTTAAAAAATATGTTTCAAATTCAGACTATGATTTCAACTTCATACGGTCTAAAGAAATCAATGATTATGTAGAGAGGGTCCGTGTTTTCTTTGAACAGGTCTGTCTTTATTTTACTGTTGGATTCAACGTTGACGAAAAAAATGCCGGCGAACTTATTGAAGAAAAAATTGATGAAACTAAAAAGGAATTGAAACGGGCCAGCCGCAAGCGCCTTGAAGCAGGTGCTGATGTAAGGGAAGAACTTCAATATATAGACATTGTCAGGAAAGTCGAACGGGCCGGTGACTGCGTTTATGCCATGCTGCAGAATCTGTAAGTTATAGATACTGCAAAATCATTTCTCTAATGCCTTCAAATCTCTGGTCTTTTAGGCCGTAATCCAGTTCCTTGTAGGTCCACAGGGCTCTTCCTATTCCATGGAATTCAAAGGCTTCGTGAATCTGCTTGAACCACTGAATGGTGGATGCATTGTCTGCACGGTCGATGACTCCATATTCAACGCAGTAGATTATTGTGTTGAGTTTTTCAACATAGTTGACTGCTCTCTGGAAAAGGTTTTTGAAGTAATCAGGTCCTAGAAGATCAGGACACGTATTCTTTGCCGTGAACCTTATTGAAGGATATTTTTCAAGTCGTTCATAGTATTCTTCCCTTGATACCGGAAAACTCATCTTTTCATCCTGAGGCATATCGTTACGCCAGTATGCCTGCTGCTGGCAGAAAAGCAAAGGTTCATAGCAGTGGAAACTGAAACCTACATTAGGATCATGGAAATCAGAAAGGGTTGTAATTGCATTAACGCTTGAATGGCTTGAACCGCATACAAGGATTTTTGTTGTAGGTGCAAATACTCGGATTATGGAAATGGCACTTCTGGAAATGTTCATCCATGAATCCTGATCCGTTGCTTCCATTACGGCATTGAGAAGTTCAAAGCAGACTCTGTCTGGTCTTGAACCGTATCTTTTTGCAATGGAAATCCATACATTGATGAACCTCATGATTACTTTTTCATTGTGAAAAAATCCTTCGTCGGTTTCGCCGTCAAGAAAGTAATAGCCGTAGATTTTATGAATTTCAATGATGAGGTTTACATTGTATTCGTCACACCATTGCATACAGCGGTCGATGTATTCAAATCCTGTTTCTACTGCTGCGCCTTTTTCGTCCTGAAGTAAGGTGTAATCAATAGGAAGCCTTACATGATCAAGCCCCCATTCAGCAATCTGCTTTATGTCTTCTTTTGTGATGAAGGTGTCGAGATGTTCTTTTTTTAAGCTGCTTTGAGAAAGCCAGCCGCCAAGGTTAATTCCTTTTCTAAATCCGTTCCATGGTTTCATAGGCGAAATTATAACACATAAAAAGAAAAATTAAATGTCAGGAATTGAGGGCAAGCTGTGCGAGGTTTTTTATGTCCGTATTTTCTTTCCTTTCCACTACAAGTTTCTGAAAAAGTTCCATGCAGACTCTTGCATCATCATTTGCCCTGTGTGCCTGGAGAACATTTATTCCATATCTTTTTGCAAGAGACTGCAGCCTGTAAGGTCCGTCTTCCGTACCTTTGAAATCAGGATGAAATGTCCTTGACATTACAAGGGTATCAATTACCTGGTTTTCAAGAGCAGGCATATTAGCCCTTTCAAGTTCCATGTTGATGAAATGAATGTCAAAGGGAGCATTGTGGGCAATTAGAATAGTGTCATTGCCTCCACAGTATTCAAGAAATTTTGAAATTGCTTCTGCCGCAGAAGGACATTTGCTTACCATGAAATCATCTATTCCAGTAAGCTCCGTAATGTACATGGGAATTTCAACTGGCGGTTTTATTAGTATGTCGAAAGGTTCTCCTATGATGCCGTAGCGGCTGAATTTTACGGCTCCTATTTCAATTAGGAAATTTTCAGTAGGATGGAGTCCAGTAGTTTCCGTATCGACTGCAACATAGGTGTAGTCCTTATCAAAAAAATTCCGGACTGTCCTCTTATTGTCTGTTAGAATTTTAATTCTGCCCATAATAAAAAAAAGCGGATTGCAAAGCATTTCTGAATGCAATCCGCCGTATTTTTAGTTTTTGTTTAATTCAGTAAAATTTATTTTGCCGAATCAAGAATCTTTGTGATTTCCTTAGAGATTGCATCACAAAGTTTAGCTGCTTCTTCCTTTGCCTTTACAAGTTCAGCATCCTTTCCACACTTAACTGGTGTACAGCTGTTGATGTAGAACTTGATCTTTGGTTCTGTTCCAGATGGACGGGCAGAAACGATTGTACCGCCTTCGAGGAAGAACTGGAGAACGTTGCTCTTTGGGAACTTGAGCTTCTTCTTCTTGTCCTTCTTTGCAGGATCGAATTCAACCTGTTCGCCAATGTCGCGGATCTTGA
>JAHAZL010000057.1 GCA_018384055.1 Treponema sp. | reverse complement strand
GTGTAAAGTCGTTGAACATGCAGGAATCCCAGCAGCGGATCTGACGGATGCCGTTGTTTGTCTTGAAGTCCCTAACGTCGAAACACATACATGTAGGACATACGTAAGTACAAGTTCCGCAACCTACGCAGGCTTCTGAAACCTTTGTCCAAACCTTAGAGTTGAAGATTTTCATCATCTGTTCAGGCTTTACGTCACCTACCTTTGAAAGGTCAATGTGAGCAAATGGAAGCTTTTCAACCTTTGCAGCAATGTCCTTCTTTACAGCTTCTACTGCTGAATCTGCAGCATCTGCAAGTACAGACTTTGCGTTTTCTACAAAAGCCTTTCCCTTTTCTGTGTTTGCCTGGAAGTAGTACTTGTCGTCGGCAAGCCAGCAGCTTACGTCTCCAGCTGGAGAAGCAAGAGTAGGGTCAATCTTGTATGAAGTACAGAAGCAGGTCTTTGCAGGTTCATTACAAGCAAGAACGATTACTGTTCCGTGGTCGCGGCGGTTCTTGTAGTATGAATCAACAGGATTCATGTTAAGGTAAACGCCGTCGATACATTCAAAACCCTTTGCATCACAAGCCCTTACACCGAAGATTACGAAATCTTCAACATCTTTTCTTGGGTCTTCAACCTTAACTTCCTGACCGTTCATCTGATAAGAAACCATGTGTTCTGTCTTTGGGAAGAAGAAGTCCTTTGCTGAGCGAACTGTCTTGAGGGCTGAAGAAAACTTTGTGCCTTTTTCCCATTTCTGGAAGTCAGCAGTTCCTGCATTGTTGTCAACAGGCAGATACAAAGGCTGCTTTGAACCAATGAGTTCAAATAATGAATCGATCTTATCTTTAGAAATAGAAAGCATTATTCTGCACCTCCGTTATTAGATCTGTCGTAAACGATTGTTGTTTCTGGGTCATTTTCTTCAAAGCGGAGCATTGCAGGTTTGGATTCCATGTCGGCACCAGCCTGGTATGGGCCGTAGATTTCATTGATATCCTTTGCCATCTTTCCGTTCAAAAGGTGAAGAGGGATGCCCTGTGGACAAACTCTTGAACATTCTCCACAACCTGTACAGCGACCTGTTACATGCCATGCGCGGATAATATGGAAGAGGTTTTCTTCGAAGCTTGTTTCTGCAACTTTCTGTGTTGTGTAAAGGGCATTGTTGTCGAATACACATTTTTCACATGTACATGCAGGACAAACGTTGCGGCAGGCATTACAGCGGATACAGCGTGACATTTCACCGCGCCAGAATTCGAATCTTTCATCGTCTGTCATGGCTTCAAGCTTTGCAACCATTTCCATTGTCTTGTTTTCGCCCTGGTAAACCTGTCCTGGTTCAGCTCCAATGAGTTCGTCGCAGGAAACGTGTGTCTTTCCGGCACATGGTCCACAGGCAGCTCCACCGTCAAGAGTATCCTGACATGGAACACCGATTGCGTAAACATCGTCACGAGTAATGCGGTTTTCTTTAAGAAGCTGAGTAAATGAGTATGTGTCAGCTGGCTTGAGGAATACAAGAACAACTTCAGAAGGGATAGGTGCATCCTGTGCATTTGGATCCCTCTGCTTTGCCATTGTATTGTTCATGCGGGTTGTACTCTTCTTTACTTCAATTTCACGAGTAATCTTTACGAGATACTTTGAAAGGTTTGCCTTGCAGTATTTGTTGAAGACAAAACCCTTGTCAAGTTCTTCTGCTGATGAGAAAACAGCTGGTGTGATGTCGTCTTCAAAGAGACCCTTTGACCATCCGACAACCTTCTGAACTTTTCCTTCAGCAAGCAATTCTTTAGCGCGAGCGATTAATTTTTCTTGCATCTCAAGTCCTCCAGCTTTTTGTTTTCACCGAGAGCTGTAATCTTTGCCACAAAGTCGTTCATGAGACCTGCAAAGCGTACGCCTTCAGCAGCGGAACACCATTCTACACGAGTTCTTTCCTTTTCAATTCCCAGGAAGTTGAGCATTGAGAAGAGGAGTGTCATACGACGGCGTGCAAAATAGTTTCCTGTTGAATAGTGACAGTCACCCGGGTGGCAGCCACACAAAATAACACCGTCAGCACCACGCTGGAATGCACGCAAGATGAACAATGGGTTCAAGCGGCATGAGCATGGGATGCGGATGATCTTTACGTTTGCAGGGTAGTCAAGACGGTTGTTTCCGGCAAGGTCAGCACCTGCGTAAGAACACCAGTTGCAGCAGAATGCTACGATTTTTGGTGTCCAGTTCTTGTTTGATTCACTCATAGTACTGCATCAACCTCTGCCAAAATCTGGCTGTTAGAGAATCCGTGCAAGTCCATGGCACCTGAAGGACAGGCAACTGTACATGCACCACAACCCTGACACATTGCTGTATTAACCTGAGAAACGTGTCTTGTAATTGTTGTTCTGTTTGGTCCGCGGAAATCCTTGTCAACATAAGAGATTGCACCGTAAGGACAAACATTAACACACTGTCCACATCCGTTACAAAGGTTTTCGTTTGGATGGGCAGTACATGGGTTTGTTTTGAGACTGTCTTTTACGAGGAGACAGATGGCCTTTGCAGCAGCACCGGAAGACTGGGCAACAGTTTCAGGAATATCCTTTGGACCCTGGCAGCAACCTGCAAGGAAGATACCTGCTGTTGGGCTTTCTACAGGGCGGAGCTTAGCATGAGCTTCAAGGAAGAAGTCATTGTTGTCCATGGATGTTGTAAGCATTGTTGCAAGTGGACGAGCTGATTTGTCAGCTTCGATAGATGCAGCAAGAACAACCATGTCAGCCTTAATGTGAACCTGCTTGTTCAAAATAAGGTCTGAACCCTGAACATCGAGAGTTCCGTCTGAAAGTGGAGTAACTTTTCCAACCTGACCCTTGATGTAGTGAACGCCATACTGTTCAACTGCACGGCGGTAGAATTCATCAAAGAGTTTTCCTGGTGTACGAACATCAATGTAGAATACCCAAACGTTTGTGTCTGGATAGTGGTCGCGGGTAAGGATTGCGTGCTTTGCTGTGTACATACAGCAGATTTTAGAACAATATTCGTGACCCTTTGTTGCATCAGCTGCACAGCGGGAACCTACACACTGAACGAATACGATGTTCTTTGGTTCCTTACCGTCTGACGGGCGCTTGAGGTGACCGCTTGTTGGACCAGATGCGTTGCAGAGGCGTTCGAATTCAAGAGATGAAACAACGTCCGGGCTCTGGCTGTAAGCATATTCGTCGAATTTTGTGAGTACGATTGGATTGTAACCAGTTGCTACGATGATTGTACCGTACTTTTCTGTGATTACTTCATCCTGCATGTTGAAGTCGATTGCTCCAACTCCACATGCCTTCTGGCAGAATCCACAGGCATCCTTGCCGTTCTTTGCAGCTTTCTGGTGCAAACAGTAATTTGCATCGATTGTAGCTACCTTTGGAACAGCCTGTGCGAATGGAATGTAGATTGCCTTCTTGTTGTCAAGATTAAGGTTAAAGTCGTTTGGAACCTTCTTGTTTGGACAAGCTTCGATACATGCACCACAACCTGTACACTTTGTTTCGTCAACATAGCGTGCATGGCGTTTGATGTCGATTGTGAAGTTTCCGATGTATCCCTTTACGCCAACAACTTCTGAGTAAGAAAGAATTCTGATGTTAGGATTCTGGCTTACTTCCGTCATTTTTGGAGTAACGATACAAGAAGCACAGTCAAGGGTAGGGAATGTCTTGTCGAGCATTGCCATCTTTCCGCCGACTGTAACTTTCTTTTCAACGATGTCTACAGGGAAGCCTGCATCTGCAATGTCGAGGGCAGCTGTAATACCTGCAATACCGCCACCGATAACCAGGGCTCTCTTTGTAACAGGAGTTTCACCTTCTGTAAGAGGAGTATTGAGGACAGTCTTTGCAACTGCAGCCTTTGCAAGGGCAATAGCCTTTTCTGTATTTTCTTCAATATTTTTGCCAACCCATGAAGTCTGTTCACGGATGTTTGCAATTTCAACTTTGAACTGATTGAGGCCTGCACGTGCTGCACATGAACGGAATGTCTTTTCGTGCATGCGTGGAGAACAAGAACAGAGAACAACCCCTGTAAGTTTGTCTTCCTTAATGTGGTCTTCAATCATCTTCTGACCTGCAGAAGAACACATGTATGTGTAGTTGGTTGAGTAAACAACCTCTGGCATCTTGCCAACTTCTTCTGCGACCTTTGCTACGTCAACTGTACCGGCAATGTTGGTTCCACAGTGACATACAAAAACACCAATTCTTTCCATATTTCTACTGTGCTCCTATTTGCGGTACTTTCTGAATGCACTCATCAAAAGCTGCTGTGGTGTATCTTCATCCAGCTTTTCAGGAACCTGAGAAGGATCAAGGTGAAGAGGACCTCTTTCGCGTTCAACAACTGTGCGTACTGCATCGATAAGTTTTGCTGGTTCTACCTGGCGTGGGCAGCGTTCGAGACAAGCAAAACAAGACAAACATGCATAGATTGACTTGCTCTTGAGCAATGGTTCGATTTCACCGTTTTCCACCATCTGAACAAACTGATGTGGATGGTATTCCATTGCATCGTAGTTAGGGCAAGTTGCAGAGCATTTTCCGCAAACCATGCACTTCTTAGGGTTAACACCGCTTGTTTCAAGAATTCTATCTTTGTAACTCTGGATTTCTGCTTCGAGCATTATGCTTCCTCCTTAACACTGGAATCTTTGATTCCTAGAGCTTCAGCAAGAAGTTCTGTAAAGTAGATAACGTCCATGTTTGTGTCGCCCTGGTTCTTGATAAGATTGTAGCGGCAGAGTGGACAGCTTGTTACGAGGAAGTCAGCACCCATGTCCTGTGCATTTGTGATGATTTTCTTTGCACGGTTCTGTGGGATTGAAGGATCTTCAAAAGATGCGTAGGCACCGCAGCATTCGTTGCGTTCAGCATAGATTACTGGAGTTGCACCGATAGCCTTGATGAAGTCTTCGAGAATCTGTGGATTTTCAGGATCATCAAATTCCATGACTTTTCCTGGGCGAAGGAGGAGACATCCATAGTAAGCGCCGATTTTCTTTCCCTTGAGAGGATTCTTAACGGCAGCCTTAACCTTGTCCCAACCGATTTCGTCGCGGAGAACTTCAAGGAAGTGGAGAACTTTTGTTTCTCCGTGGTATTCAATACCGTCCTGAGCGAGATAGTTGTTTACTTTGAGAATTGTGTTCTCATCGTTCTGCAGGTCGTTGTTAACCTGCTTGATGACATTGTAACATGCTGAACACAATGTTACCAATGCCTGGTTCTTATCCCTGGAGTCAGCAAGAGCACGAACAGAAGGAAGCTTAGAGGCAATTTCATTTTTGCCTGTTGGATAAACACCGCCGCAGCACTGCCAGTCTTCGATTTCTTCAAGTTTGAAACCGAGGGCTTCTGCACACTTGCGGCCGTAGTTATCAAGTTCCTTGGCCTTGTTCTTTAATGTACATCCAGGAAAGTAAGAATAAGTTAGTGTGTTTGTCTGGTCACTCATTCTTTTCTCCAAAAATTATTTGATAATTCACAATGCATAATTCACAATGCATAATTAAGTTTCATGTTGAGCAACCCATAATTCACAATTATCGATTCTTAATTATGAATTATGAATTGATAATTATTTAGCCATCTGTTCCGGGTGGAATACCTTGTCAAATTCTGCAGGTGTCATGAAACCAAGCTGAACACATGCGTCCTTGAGGGAGATATTCTTTTCGTAAGCCAGGTGACTTGTCTTTGCAGCGTTTTCATAACCGATGTAAGGGTTAAGGGCTGTAACGAGCATCAAAGAGTTGTAGAGGTTGAAGTGCATCTTTTCTTTGTTTGCCTTGATTCCAACAGCGCAGTTGTTGTTGAAGCTTACCATTACTTCTGCAAGGAGTCTTACAGACTGGAGGAAGTTGTAGGCGATTACAGGCATGAAAACATTGAGTTCAAAGTTACCCTGTGATGCTGCCATTCCAACTGCTGCATCGTTACCCATAACCTGAACTGCAACCATAGTCATTGCTTCACACTGGGTAGGGTTTACCTTACCAGGCATGATTGATGAACCAGGTTCATTTTCAGGAATATAGATTTCACCGATACCACATCTTGGACCAGAAGCGAGCCAGCGAACGTCGTTGGCAATCTTCATGAGGTCTGCTGCGAGAGCCTTGAGTGCTCCATGTGCAAAAGTGATTTCGTCCTTTGATGTAAGGGCATGGAACTTGTTTGGTGCTGTAACAAATTTCTTTCCTGTAAGTTCAGAAACCTTTTCTGCAACAAGTTTGTCGAATCCCTTTGGTGCGTTGAGTCCTGTACCAACTGCTGTACCGCCGAGGGCAAGCTGCTTGAGGTAAGGGAGTGTAGACTTGAGCATTTCCTTGTCGCGTTCAAGAGAAGTTCTCCATCCGCTGATTTCCTGGCTGAACTGGATAGGAACAGCGTCCTGGAGGTGTGTGCGTCCAGACTTTACGATTCCCTTGTTTACCTTTTCAAGCTTCTTGAATGTATCAACGAGAAGGTCGATGGCTGGGAAAAGCTTGTCTTCAAGTTCAACAACAGCTGCAATGTGCATTGCTGTTGGGAATGTGTCGTTTGAAGACTGAGACATGTTGATGTCGTCGTTTGGATGACAGAGTTTCTTGCCTGCAATCTGGTTTGCGCGGTTTGCAACAACTTCGTTGCAGTTCATGTTTGACTGTGTACCTGAACCTGTCTGCCATACAACGAGAGGGAAGTTGTCATTGAGGGAACCGCTGATAACTTCTTCACATGCCTTGGAAATGCACTTGAGCTTTTCCTTTGTCATTTTATCTGGCTTGAGGGCGTTGTTGGCCATGGCAGCTGCCTTCTTGAGGTAGCCGAAAGCCTTTGTGATTTCGCGAGGCATAGTTTCGATGCCGACACCGATGAGGAAGTTTTCGTGGCTGCGTTCTGTCTGGGCACCCCAGAGCTTGTCTGCAGGAACCTTTACTTCGCCCATTGAATCGTGTTCAATTCTGTATTTTTCCATTTGTCTATCCTTAGTTGAAATCAAGCTGGCTGATTACGTTCTTGAGTGCTTCTGCAGACTTCTTGAGCTTTTCAACTTCTTCGTCTGTAAGGGCAGGAGCAAGGCGTCCTTCAACACCGTTTCCGCCAACTACTGTTGGGATGGAAAGACATACGTCAGAAATTCCGTATTCACCCTGGAGCAATGTAGAAACGATTGTTACGGAAGGGTTGTTGTTGTGGATGATTTCACAGAGGCGTGCTGTTGTAACACCGATGGCGTAGTTTGTGCACTTCTTTGCTTCGATGATCATTCCGCCTGACTTGCGAACGTATTCTTCTACATCGTCACGGTTGAGTTCAGCATGCTTGTTGCCTACAGCGTTGTTGTAGTCGTTTACTGGAACTGAAGCGATGTTTACGAGTGACCAAGGTACGAAAGAAGAGTCTCCGTGTTCACCGAATACATAAGCGTGGAGGTTAGCCTGTCCGATTCCATATTCATCAGCGATCTTTGTGCGGAGGCGAGCTGTGTCAAGGAGAGTACCTGTACCGATGATGTGGTTTGCAGGAATGTTAGAAGACTTAACAAGCTGATATGTAAGAACATCAACCGGGTTTGCAACGAGAACGTAGATTGCGTCTGGAGCAGCCTTTGTAATCTGTGGAATGATTGACTTGAAGATGTTTACGTTGATCTGTGCAAGGTCAAGGCGAGACTGTCCTGGCTTGCGTCCAACACCAGAAGTGATGATGACGATGTCAGAGTTCTTTGCATCTTCATAAGTTCCTGCGTGGATATTTACAGGAGCCATGTAAGGTGTACCCTGACGAATGTCCATTGCTTCACCCTTAGCGCGCTTTTCGTCAATGTCAATGAGAACGATTTCTGTTGCTACAGCCTTAAGACAAAGAGCGTAAGCTACAGAAGAACCAACCTGTCCGGCACCAATAATTGTAATTTTGTTTGCCATATAAATCTCCTGTTAATATAGAATTATACTTTAGTTACCTGGATACAGTATGCCCATTTATACAGCATACCACACTAGATAATAATCTATATTCCCTGGATTGTTAAGTCCAATTTGTTAACAAAATTATTTTCATGTTAATATTTTGCGGTTTTTGACCAATTCTGTGAAAAAAGTCACAGTTGGAATAATTTATTGTGAAAAATATCACATTTAATGTAACGGAATGTTTTTTTCTTCAAATTGCAATTTGTTGCTTTGCTTACTATAATTTAGCCATGGATGTTGCCAGTCGCTTTTCGGAGAAAGTAATTCAAATCATTAGGAATGCCATAGAGGAGGCTGACGGAAACGAGGTCTTCTTTGTTGGAAAAATCAATGATGATGGAATCATTGTATCCGTAGAAGTTGGTGCCAGGGGAAATGAAGATTCCGTCATAGTCAATAATAATGCTGCCCGCGGGGGCCATGTCCTCATCCATAACCATCCAAGTGGATATCTCAGGCCAAGTGAAGCAGATCAGTCCATTGCCTACAATGCCAGCGACACTTCCATGGGCTTCTATATAGTAAACAATGAGGTTACTGATGTTTATCCTGTTGTAGAACCCATAAAGCCAAGAAAACTTCTGTATACAAATCCCGATGAAGCTGCATTTTTCCTTTCAAAGGAAGGTCCGCTTGCCAAAAAGAATCCTAATTACGAAGAACGCCCTGCCCAGATGGAACTGGTCAAGGAAATTACGGCAGCCTTTAATGGAAATAAAATTGGAGTGTTTGAAGCAGGGACTGGTGTAGGTAAAAGTTTTGCCTATCTTGTTCCGTCCATTCTCTGGGCAGTAAATAATAAAGAACGAGTTGTTATATCAACAGGAACAATAAACCTTCAGCAGCAGCTGTATGAGAAGGATATTCCTGCGGCCCAGGAAATTACGGGAAAGAAAATAAAGGCGGTTTTATTGAAAGGAAGGCAGAATTATGTCTGCTTGAGGCGACTTTCCGATGCGGTAACGGAACCGTCTCTTTTTGAAGATGAAAACGACCTGATAAAAAAAATCGATGACTGGACAAGGGAATCCGAGACCGGGAGCAGAACCGACCTTACCTTCAATCCTCCGGAAAGCGTGTGGAGCAAGGTAAACAGTGAAAGCGATTCCTGCATGGGTGGAAGATGTCCGTTCCGTGAAGATTGCTTTGTAATGAAGGTCAGGAAGGAAGCTGCCGATGCAAACCTCATTGTCGTTAATCACCACCTTCTTTTTGCTGACATTGAAAGCCGCATGAGCGGGGCTGGTTATGAGGATACTGCAGTTCTCCCTCCGTATAAGAGGATAGTTTTTGACGAAGCACACGGCATAGAAGACAGTGCCACAAGTTTTTTCAGCGAATCCTTTACCAGATTCAAGCTACTTAAGCAGGTGAATCTTCTTTACCGCCAGTGGAGGGGAACAAGGTCAGGTTTCCTCGTACAGGCGGCTGCTGTTTCTGCGGCGGACGATTTTACTGAAAGGGTCGACGTCTGCATAGAAGCCATCAGGGATGCTGCTGCAGTCCTTGATCAGGATGCTGTTCTTCTGCTTGATGATGGATTCAATGTGAGGATTCATGATGGAAATGCGGAAAATTACACTCGGATTTTTGAAGGAATTGAAAGGCTGAAGGAAGCCGTTACGGATTTCTATAACCTTGCGCAGACTGTTGTTTCCAAGATAGATGACAAGGATTCCGACATTCCTGCCGTATGGGAATCAAAGACAGTCCTCGGCCGCATTGAAGGCTACGGTGTTCTTTTTGAACATTTTATAAATTGGGATGCCCATAGGGATAAGGTATACTGGATGCAGAAGGTACGCATGCCTCCCAAGACTCCAGGTGAAGAACCTGTTCTTTTCGTGCAGTTCTATGAAACTCCCCTTGATATTGCACCAATGATGAACGGCGGTGTTTTTGAGCCGTTGGATTCCGTTGTGTGTACAAGCGCCACCTTGCGTACCGAAAATCATTTTGGCTACTGGCTTAGAAGAACCGGGGCATGTTTTGTTCCTGAAGAACGCCTTGCAAAAAACAGCTTTGAGTCTCCTTTCCCGTATAGAACCAATGTACTTTTTGGTGTTCCGGCTGATGCGCCTTTTCCAGACAGCCCTTACTATCAGACCTATGTGGAACAGACGGTTCCAAGATTGATAGAGGCTGCGGGAGGTAGAACCCTTGTGCTCTTTACTTCCTACGACAGCCTGAAATATGCCTATAATGCCGCCGCCAGTGCTTTGGTTGGCAAAGGCATTACTTTGTTAAAGCAGGGGGATGAAGACAGGTTCCGTCTTCTTGAAAACTTTAAGGAAGATACCCAGAGTGTTCTTTTTGCAACGGACAGTTTCTGGGAAGGCGTTGATGTTCCGGGCGACAGCTTGAGTCAGGTCATTATTGTAAAACTGCCTTTTGCCGTTCCTAATGACCCGGTATTTGCCGCAAGAAGCGAAGACCTTGAAAATAAAGGTGGGAATCCTTTCATGCAGCTGAGTGTTCCTCAGGCGGTAATTAAATTCAGGCAGGGCTTTGGACGCCTTATGCGCCGCGGAGACGACAGGGGTGTAATCATTGTCCTTGACCGTCGCATCGTTGAAAAGCGCTATGGAAAGATGTTTACCACAAGTGTTCCCATGAGCCGAAGGATGTATAATCCTTTGGAACAGATTATCAGTGCCGTGGAAAAATTTTTCTAGAGATCTTGCAATCCGTTTAAAATAATGAATGGGGATGACCAATAAGTTTAAAAAGTGTCATTTAATTGCATTCATTTAATTGCAATACAAGAGATTGCCGTGTCGAGCACGGCAATGACTCATACCTATTGGACAGCCCTTCATCATGCACGAATCGCTTCAGCAAATCGTGAGGCGAAAGTTATATCAGGTACCGGCTTCTAATACAACAAAGACTTCCGTCTATTTTCTCTTTCCAAAGAGGCGGAGGAGAGAAAGGAAGATGTTGATGAAGTCAAGGTAGAGTTCGAGGGCACCGATGATTGCAATCTTTCTGTATGCATCAGAATCATTGGCCCTCTGTGCAGTGCGGAGGATCTTCTGTGTGTCGTATGCTGTAAGGCCTGTAAAGATTACGACAGTTGCCATTGAAATGAGCCAGTCCACCATAGGTGATTTGAGGAGCCAGTTGATGAGGGAAACTACAATGAGGCCAAGGAGTGCCATCAAAAGATAGTGACCAGCCTTTGAAAGGTCCTGCTTTGTTGCCTTGCCGTAAATGCTCATGAGTATGAACATTGTAGCTGCTCCACCGAAACTGAATGCGATTGAGCCCAGGTCAAATACATAGAAAATTGCTGATAAAGTAATTCCGTTTATGAGGGAGTAGATTATAAACATCAATCCGGCTCCGAAAACGGAAATGTTGCGTAGTGTCATTGAAAGGATGAAGACAAGGGCAAGTTCAGCAACTGCTATGACTTTGAATCCCATTGCCTTGTTTCCAAAAAGCATCTGGAGCATCTGTTCGTTTGATGCTGTAAAGAAAGCTGCAACTGCACTGATTATAAGTGCAAGTCCCATCCACATGTAGGTTCTGGTAATGAACCTCTGCTTTTCGTCTGCAGCAGACCTGTAATTTGTACTAGAATTTGTGTTCATTTGAATCTCCAATATTTAGTTTTCTTCTTCTTCCTTAAAAAGGAAAATGTCCTGAATCTTTACGCTGTAAGTTGAATTGAGTTCAATTGAATCAATTTTTTCGCTTGTAAGTGGAACTGTAAAGCTGTAGTTGACAGGTGTATATCCTGGGCAAGTAACTTCAACCGTAAAGTTGAACTTTTTGTTCATGCCTTCTGAAACAGCCTCCTGTGGAGCCATCCAGAATGAATAGCTTCCCTTTGTTGCTTCAAAAGTATTGCATGGGTTCTGCCAGGTTGAATCAATCATTTCAACAGTTTCCCCGTTCAAAGAAAGTTTTACGCTTGCTCCAGAAAGAGGTTCAAAGGAATTTCCGTCAAAAACATTTCCCATAAAGGTAGGAAAGTTAAATTCTGCAGTTTTGACTTCAATTGAAACTCCGGCTCTCTTGGTACCGCTCTGATGGTAAGGGCGTTTTGCTGTATTTACAAGGCGCATTCCCTCTATGCAGAGTTTTTCAATATCAATTGTAATCTGGGCGTTTTCTTTGATGAGGTTAGTATTGTGGGTAACACCGCGGCCACCTACAACATATCTCGGTGTTACCCTGTTAAGTACATAACAGATTGTATCAAGACGGCAGTGTTCACAGTCACAGGTTAGCCATACTGACTTCTGTTTCATTACTTCGTCATAAAGGGAATTTACGCGGTCCGTAACGAATTCTTCCATGATGTTGTGAATGTTCATTTTTCCAGCTGCCATAATCACTCCAATGGTAATGTATTTCCATAGAATTATAATATTCTTTACACTATTTAACAACTGAATTGTTCATAAACAGAGGATTTAATCCTTTAAATTGAATGATTTATATAGTAAAATCATAGCAATGAATTTAAAAGTTCCTGCCACAATTTTTGTCTCATTTCTCCTCTTTTTTTCCTGTGCTTCCCATACAGGCGGGGATAGTTCTTCTGGTATAACTTTAAAATCTACTGCTGCAAAACTTGATGCTTCAACTAATTGGACCGCAACCATTGAAGAAGACCTTCTTTCCAGGACTTACAGGGAAATCAACGGGATTTCTGGCATAATTGATGTTTCCATAGACTTTTTACCTGCAGCAAAACCTTTTTACGAAGGAAAGAAAATATTTCCAAGAATTACTGAAGCGTATAGCCTTGATACAGACAGCATGCCCGAAAAATGCTATTCCCTTCTTGATAATTTCCTTAAAGCCTTTGAAAAAGGAGAAGGTCTTGAAACCTATGTCGAAGGGGGATCCGTTTATTCCCTAGTAATGTTCAAGTATGATTTTGACCGCCTTTACGGAAACTCAAAGGTTTTGTGGCATGCCATAGGGGAACCTTTCTGTGGAGAAGGATTTTTCCAGTGTCCTGTAAGGCTGTTTTTTGAAAGCGAAAAAAATTATGATGGTGAACATGCAGACGCCATGATTTTTGTAAGAGACGGGGAATCAGAATTCAAGATTGTTTCTGTGGACCTTATCAACAGTGCAGGAGAGTAACATGCAGGAAGAAAAAGAACTTACCCGTATTGAAAGGGAACTTGTATTGCAATACCTGAGGGACGACAATGTTCCTCTGACCGTTACTCTTGAGGAAAAGCCGGAACAGGCGGAAGCTTCCCTTGTGGATTCGAAAACTGATGTTCCCGGCAAGGAAAAGCGTGTCCCTGCCAGTGCAGTTTTTCCTGTTGCAATTCCTTCAAGCCAGATTGATGTTCTTAAGCAGGGAATCATTCTCCTTAAGAATCCTGCCCGTACGGTTCAGCCATTCCTTGGGAAACAGGTACGCGTCCAGTTTTATTTCAATCATCTTGGGCTTTATTTCATTACAGAGATGAAAGAATTTTCCCAGGGGCTGGCAATTGTTGTTCCGTCATCAATCAAAAGAATTCCGGATGTGGTTACTTCAAGTGAATATGATTTCAGCGGAACTGTTTCCTTTAAGACTGAGAAATCAACAGTCAGCATTGACTGTATTCCGTTGAACAATTACCAGATATTCGTATCTCCAAAGTGGGCTGACATTCCTGAAGCAAGTCAGCATGAAGCAAAGGCACTCCTTGAAAAATTTGTTGCCGATGCAAAATCCGGTGAAGGGGCTCCCATTGGAAACGGTCTCCATCTTTTGGCTATTGCCAGATATCTTACTGAAAAAAACATTTTTACCGCTGAATCTGTTGAAGGAAGGGCTATGCCTTTCAACATCATTTTTGTTGATGATAAAAGAGTTGTCCTTGCAGGTGGAAAGGGAACTGAAAAACTTGTTTGTGGTGCAGAATACAATTTGAATCTTGTTTTTGTTCTTGCAGAAAACAGGCTCTTGAAAAGAAACGTGAATATTGAATGTCATGTTGACTGCATTTACGAAAACGAGAATTCGCCGGGTTTAAAATGCATTTCCCTTAAGTACGAAAAACTTAAGGAAGAAGACTACAGGTTCCTGTATGAAAGAATTACGGGAAAAAAATATGGTACAGTTTGATTTTTACGGGATCAGAATAATTTCTGGTCCTTTATTTTTCTTTTTTCTTGCTGCCGATGAGGGCTGCAACCGGTTTGAGTCCTTCAATGTTATCGCAGATAATCTTGATGATAACTAGAATGGGCACGGAAAGAATCATACCTGCAAAACCCCAGATGTATCCCCAAAGGGTAAGGCTTACGAGTATGAGGAATGGCGATATTCCAAGGTCATTGCCTTCCCATTTTGGTTCAAGTATGCTTCCTAAAATAGAATTGATGGCAAGTATTGAAACTGCCACAATAACAATCTTGTATCCTGCCGGGTAGAACTGGATTACAGAAAAGGCGGTTGTCATTACAAATGAAATTGCAGATCCAAAGTTTGGAATGAAATTCAGCACAAAGGCTAGAAATCCCCAGACAATAGGAAAGTCCAATCCAACTGACAGGCATATTATTCCTACAAGGGTTCCCGTAAGAAGGGATATGTAGAATTTTATGGAAATAAACCTTGTAACATCAGAAATAGTCTTTATGGTTATGTAGATGATTTTGCGGTTAAGTTTTTCCTCCGGGAAAGCCAGCTTTATCTTGCTTTTCATTTCGCGCATTTCCATCATAAAGAAAAGAATCAGGAGTGAAACCAAGAAAATTATTTTTGCTCCTGAAATCAAGAAGTTGCTAAGGCTGATGGCAGAATTCTGAACGAAAGTGCGGACTCCAAGTGAATTCCAAAGGTTTGCAAAAAGGGATGAATTTTCATCAAAAGGCAATTTAAAGGTTTCTGCAATCATTGAGTAAACGCTTGTAAATCTAGCCTCGTATCGTGGATAGGCTGAGACAATGGACTTGCAGCTGGAAACAAGGATATTTGCAATTACTGAAAAAAGAAATCCTGTTATTGCAATGACAATTAGTACTGCCAGAATCCATGGGATTTTAAAACTGTTCAGCTTCTTTACGAAAGGGTAGAAAATGAATGAAAAGAGAATGGAAATGGTTATAGGAAGAACAAAAGTTGCCGTAACCTTTAAAACAGCAAGAGCCACAATGAAAGCAACAAAACACAACAGGTAAAAAATCCCTTTTGAATAGTTTTTGTTTTCCATTATGGCCCTCCGGATTTATCTTGAGTAATTTATTTCTTTGAGATGATTACAGGTGATTCGATGTTTGCCTTTGGTCCAATCTTGTCAAATCCGCAGAATGGAACAAGTACTTCTGGAATTGTAACGGAACCGTCTTCATTCTGGTAGTTTTCGATGAGGGCAAGCATAGCGCGTCCTACTGCAATGGCAGTACCGTTGAGCATGTGAACATACTTGTTCTTTCCGTCATCATCGCGGTACTTAACGTTAAGGCGGCGAGCCTGGAAGTCTGTACAGTTGGAAGTTGATGTAACTTCACCGTAGTCACCTTCAGGATGCTTTTCATCTGCACGTCCAGGCATCCATGCTTCAAGGTCCCACTTGCGGTATGCTGGAGCTCCAAGGTCACCTGTACATGTATCAACTACATGGAAAGGAATGCCAAGACCTGTAAAGATTTCTTCTTCAATCTGGCGAAGTTTTTCGTGAAGTTCGTCTGACTGTTCTGGTGTTGAATATACGAACATTTCAACCTTGTCAAACTGGTGAACACGATAAAGTCCTTTTGAGAACTGTCCTGCAGCACCTGCTTCGCGGCGGAAACAGTGTGAAAGACCACAGTACATCAACGGAAGCTTAGACTTATCAAGAATTTCTCCAGAGTGGTAACCTCCAAGAGTGATTTCTGCAGTAGCAACGAGACATGTTCCTTCTTCTTCGATTGCATAAACATTTGATTCGTTTCCGCGTGGGTTGAATCCGATTCCCTTGAGGACTTCTTCCTTTGCAACATCAGGTGTGATGAATATTGTGAATCCGTGCTTGCGGAGAATGTTCATTGCATACATGATGAGGGCCTGTTCAAGGAAAACAGCTTCATTCTTAAGGTAGTAGAACTTTGGTCCTGAAACCTTTGTTGCGCGTTCAAAGTCGATGAGGTCAAGGGCTTCCATGATTTCTACATGGCTTTTTGCCTTGAAGTCAAACTTGCGGATTGTTCCCACTTTCTTTACTTCAAGGTTTTCTGTATCTAGTTTTCCGATAGGTGTTTCCGGGTGTGCCATGTTAGGAATCTGGCGTCCTGCTTCGTCAAGGGCAGATTCAACTTCATTGAGTTTTGCTTCTTCTGCTGCAATCTGTTCCTTAAGGACTTTTCCTTCGTCGATATATTTCTGGCGTGTTTCTGGATCAAGTTTCTGCTTCATTGATGCGGCGTTTTCATTTCTCTTTTTCTGGAGTTCCTGGAGAGATGTTGTAAGAGCTGTGCGTTCGTCAAAGAGTTTTACAACAAGGTCAGCGTCTGCCTTTGCAGGATCCATGTTGCGGTCGATGATGTTCTTCTTTACTGCTTCAAGGTTTTCTTTAATAAATCTGTAGTCTAACATAATAAATCCTCGTGGATGTAAATATATATAAATTTGTGTTTATATGCAATTAAAGTGGTTTACTGCAACTCGTAGGTTACGTCAACTGAAACGCTTAATGAAGATGAACCGCCTGAAATTGGTGTGCTTCTTAAATCAGTCTTGTACATTGCATCATTCTTGACTGTAGCATAACCACCTTGGTGTTCCTGAATGTTTATAACCTGTCCAAGAGTAAGACCGCTTGCAGAAACAAGAACGTTTGCCTTCTGGTCAGCATCGCGGGCAGCAAGGATTCTAGCCTGCTTTTCGGCTTCTGATGTGTCTCCAGCGGAATAGCTGAGGGAGTTCATCTGGTTTGCGCCTGCCTTTATTGCAGCATCAATGATCAAGCCTGTTCTTGAAACATCCTTGATTGTTACATGGAGTCTGTTTGAAACAACATAAAGGAAGGCAGATTTCCTTGAATACTGCCTGTCTGCTTCTTCCTGCCAGATGGAGTAATCTGATGTTTGCAATGAATCTGTTCCTATACCGGCTTCTGTAACTGCCTTCATTACGGCTGTCATTTTTTCTGCGTTTTCTGAGGATGCCTTTATCACATCGTCATTTCTTGAAATTACGGAAAGAACAAGGTTTGCTTCCTTGTTTTCTACAGAAACTGTTCCAACTCCAGTTACTGTAATCGTGCGGCTTTTCTTTTCTGTCTTTATCATGCAGGAGGTAAGTGACAGAACTGCAACTGCAATAAATAAAATTTTTCTCATTTTTTTTTCCTTTATCTGATGTTAAAGTAGAACTTTCTCAAGTAAGTGATTCTTTCGTTTGCCTTTGGCCAGTGAATGCTCTGTGGATATCGGCGAACAATTGTTTCATATGTATCCAAGGCACTCTTGATGTTCCTTACGGAAGAATTGCTTTCAAAAGTCTGCCCCTGAAGCATAAGTCCTTCGTCTATTTTTGTGGTTGCCTTTGCAAAGAAGTCGTCAAGGTAGGCGAGGGTTTCTTCATAATTTTTATTCTTGAAACTTTCCTTTGCCTTTTCAAGGATTTCATCGGAAGCCATGTTTTCAGTATTCTGAATTGAATTTTTTGAAACTGTCGGAACTGTTTTTTCTTGTGCCTGAGTTTCCTGGGCATAAGAGTTTTCTGATTTTGGTACTGGTTTGTGTTCTCCTTCCGAAGTTTTATGCTGGATTACGGTTTTTGTTCCGTTGTCACTTGGATCTTCGGTTGAAGAAAGTACAGGGACCGGTGAAGGAGATTTCTTTGCTTCGGTTTTAGGGGCTGCTTTTTTTTCAGGTGAAGTTCTTGCAGGTGCTTTTGCAATTGGCTTCTGGGTTTTTGCCGTTGTTTCCCTGAAATCTTCTGCATTCTGTTTTTCTGCCTCATTGACTTCTGCAGGCTTTGGTTGAGTCAGGACTTTCCTTTCTGGCTTTGGAGGAACAGCTTCTGCGTATGATGGGGCAACAGCATGTTCTGGAGAATTGTTTGTTCCCTTGATTTCTACCTGCAGGTAGTCGTCTATGAATTTACCGGTAAGCTGATCGTTCTTGTAGAAGTGGAGGATTGTATTTCCTTCTTCCCTTGAGCGGAGACTGAATACTGTATTTCTTTCGCCGATTTTACGGCCAAAGTAGCGCATGTTTGTCTTGTTGTCTACTTCTCCAAGGAAAATCCACCCGGTTCCTGGATAGACAATGTCCAGATACTGGCTGTTCTTCATTTCTACTGCGCGGGAAGGAACAACTACGATTTTGTTTTCTTCCTTTTCTTCAGACGGTGTTTCTGATGGTTCGTTTGATTCTGAAAGGAGTTCCGAAGATTCAACTTCTTCTGCGGTTGTTATGCCTGCTATTGGTGTTTCTTCTGTGACTGGAACAGTCTTTTTCTCCGGAACAGTTTCTTGCTTTCTTTCTAGTACTGGAACCGGCTTCTTTTCTGGAACAGGAACTGTTGTCGGTTCAGAAACTACCGCAACCTTTTCTTTTTCCGTAGATGCCTGCTGAGGAAGAACCTGGACTTTAGTTTCTGTTTTTTCAGCAGGATTTTCAGCATCCTGTTTTTCATCCTCTTTGACAATCGAAACTGTTTCCGGTTCGGAAGGCTTAGATTCTTCTTTTTGTTCTGCCTGTGGTTTTTCAGAAATTTTTTCTGCTGTTTCTTCATTTAAAGTCTTTTCTGAAGGTTCAAGGAATACTGGCTTGGGGTCGCTTTCGTAGTAGCCCGGAATATCCTCTATGAGTTCAAAAACAGGTTCCACGACGGGTTCTTCCATGATCTCTTCCGGCTGCGGTTCTTCATTTTCTTCTTCTTGAGCCTGAGGGTTTTCTGCTTCTGCTGCTGGAGTTTCAACTGGTGCTTCAGCTTCAGGTTTTACAGTTTCTTCTGCTTCCGGAGTTTCAACTGGTGCCACTTCTGCTTTTGGTGCAGATCCGCAGGAGAATAAAAATAATGAAATTGCAATGAGTGATGTTGCCCTGATGATTTTACTGTTTAGACTTTTTTTCATGGTGCTGCTCCCAATATTTCGTCAGCTACTTTTTCGTTTGCTTTTCCTAGTTCTTCAACAGTGCTTTTGTCGGGCACTGTAAACCATCTGTCGAATTCTTCGTTGGACCACTGAGGTGCCTGTTCCCTTGTAAAGTAGTATTCCTCCGTCAGGTTTTCTTTTTTCGGTTCAAAAAAATCTTCTACGGCAGAATAGGGGATTGCATCTGGAAAAATGTTCTTCTTCGTTTTCTGCTTTTTAGGTTCAGATATGGCACCAAGAATGAAAGCAAGGACAGCAAAGGCTATGAGAATTGCACAGACTGCAACTGTAAGCTTTGTGTTTTCCTGAAGAAAATTTTCAATTCTTTCCTTTATGTTGTCCAATGCCTGCATTTTTTACTGGTTGCCTCCATTGTCTCCTTCAGTTTCCTGAGAAGGAGTTTCTTCATGTGCCTGATTATCTTCCTTCTGAAGATCCTTGGTTTCTTCTGCTGGCTGTGATTCATCTCTCAGAACAGGCTTAACATCTTCCTGTGCGGCAGGTTTTGTTTCAGCTGAATCCGTTTCAGCAGGTTTTTCAACTATCTTGAGGGAACCATCAGGATTATGTTCACGGCGAGGTGGACGAGGAGGAATAACAACACCTTCCTCCGGTGGAACATCTTCTTCAACAAAGTCATCCTGACTGTCGAAAGTGATGTTTCCGTTGAGGGTATCTTCGTCAAGGCGAACCTGAAGGATTTTTGTAATTCCCGATTCTTCCATTGTAACACCAAGCATTGTTGATGCACCCATAACTGTCTTTCTGTTATGAGTAATGACAATATACTGGCTTATGTTTCCGAAGGCACGCAATGTGCTTACAAATGAGGAAACGTTCTTGTCGTCAAGGGCCGCATCAATTTCGTCAAGGAGACAGAATGGTGAAGGGCGAACCTGATATGTTGCAAAGAGAAGGGCAACGGCAGTCATTGTCTTTTCACCACCGGAAAGGAGTGAAATGTGAGAAAGTTTCTTTCCAGGCGGCTGTGCGTAGATGTCGATACCTGATGTAAGTACGTTTGCAGGATCAACCAGCTTGAGTTCTGCCTTACCACCGTTCATGAGGCGGCGGAACATGTTGTGGAAATTCTTCCTGATTTTGTTGTATGTATCAAGGAACATTTCCGAAGACTTTGTCCTGATTTCTTCACTGACACGAACAAGGTTTTCGAGGGTTTTCTTTGTGTCGTTGTAGCTTGCCTGCTGGCGCTCGTAGCGTTCCTTTTCTTCTGCAAACTGCTCTACGGCCATGAAGTTAACCTGACCAAGTTCCTGAATTTTCTGTTTTGTTTCTGCAAGCTTTTCGCGGATTACCTGTACAGGAGTTGTAATCTTGTACATGCGTTCCTCGAATTCCATAAGGTCGCGGGAATAGTTGTCCTGGAAGTTCTGCTTGACATTCTGGATTTCAGTATCGCTCTGTGCAAGTGAAACATTGAGCTTTTCAAACTGAGACTGATACTTGTCCCTTTCTTCCTGCTTTTTCTTGAGGGTATTCTGCTTTCCGGAAACCTTGCTGTTGCAATCGTCAATCTGCTTTTTGATTGCATCAACTTCGTCCATGATTTTGGTACCCTGCTTTTCAATTTCCGCAATCTGTTCTTCTATTTCCTGAAGCTGTTCTTCAACTTCATCACGTCTCTTGTTTTCTTCATAGAGTTCGTTTTCCTGCTCCTTAAGGGAAACTTCTTCCTGCGCAAGGGCTCTCTTGAGCTGTGAAATCTGCTGCTCGCAGTTTTTGATCTGCTGAATCATGGCAGCCTGGTTTACGCGAAGGTCTTCAAGAGTCTTCCTGTATTCGTCAATGCGTTTTCCAAGTTCAACATTCTTCTTTGCAAGCTCTTCGCTTTCTGCCTGGATTATTTCAATCTGCTTGAGGTTATCATGAATTTCCCTGTCGATGCTGCGTTTCTGGGTGATGATACCTTCAGGTGAAAGGAAGTCATCGATGAACTGTGGTGTTGTCTTTGTGTAGGATTCTATGCAGAGTGAAAGTTCATCAAACATCTTTCCAAGGTCAGCAAATGCATTTACGGCATCTGTTCCCATCTTTGCGGCTTCTTTTTCCGGATGGGAAGGAAGGGATGCAAAATCCTTGAAAATGTTTGCACGGCCGTTGGCAAAAATCTTGATCTTTTCAAGCTGCGTGTTGAGTTCTTCCTTTGCCTTTTTGTTTGCCGCTGCAGAATAACCTGCATCCTTAAGCTTTGCATCAAGTTCTGTAACGATGTCTTCTGTAATTGCGGCAAGTTTTTTCTGGAGTTCGGCACGGGCACTATTAAGGTTAAGTACTTTTCCGCCGTTTGTACCGATGATTTTCTGGTTTTCTTCAATCTGCCCCTGAGACTGCTGGATGTTTGAAACGAAGCCTTCGATATTATTGTTTATGTCGGCAAGCTTCTTGTTCAGGTCATGGAGGTCTGCATTCTGGCTGTCGATTTCTTCATTGTATTCGTCGATGCGCTGTTCGATGTTCTTGATGCGGTTTTCAATCTGTCCGATTTTTTCGCGGCTCTGGCTCTGCTGAACATGAAACTGCTGTGCGAGGGCCTTCTTTCCGACAACTTCCTGCTGAAGCTTGATTGCTTCTGTTGTCTTCTGGTTTACCTGTTCCTGAAGGGATTTAATCTTGTCTGTGTTTTCGTGGAGTGTGTTGTAAATCTCCTCGATTTCTTTTTCTGCGGCAAGTCTTTTTTTGTCTGCTTCTTCAAGAGCCTGCTGGTGATGGGTCTTGTCCTGCGTAAAATTCTTGAGCCTTAAAAGCTGGATGTCCAATTCATAGTTGAACTTGTCTTCATTGTACTTGCGGTACTTTGCAGTTTTTTCAGACTGAGCCTTGAGGGTTTCGTAGCTGCGCTTTGTTTCAGCAAGACCGATGTCGATCTGCGCAAGGTTAGCCTTTGTCCTTTCAAGTTCTCTTTCTGCTTCCTGAACTTCTGCCTTTGAACGGCTGATACCTGCGGCTTCTTCAAAAAGATAGCGGCGGTCTTCCGGCTTTGATGAAAGAATCTGGTCGATTTTTCCCTGTTCCATAACAGAGTAGGCTGCCTTTCCGACACCAGTGTCCATGAAGAGCTGTCGAACTTTAGTAGCCGTTACCTGGTTTCCGTTGATGAAGTATTCGTTTTCTCCGCTGCGGTAAATTCTTCGCTTGATGGCAATTTCCGTTTCGTTCATCTGGAGAAGTCCGTTTTCATTGGCAATGGTCAAGGTTACTTCTGCCATTGAAAGAGCAGGACGAGATTCTGTTCCGTTGAAAATGACATCAGCCATGTTTTCAGCACGGAGGTTCTTTGATTTGTTTTCTGCCAATACCCATTTGATGGCATCAACGACATTACTCTTGCCGCAGCCGTTAGGTCCAAGAAGGGCAGTGATACCGTCGGCAAAATTTATATGTGTTCGGTCTGCAAATGATTTAAAACCGAATATTTCAAGACTTTTTAAAAACACAATATTCCCCTATTAAAGTGATATATTGTATCAAATATAGGAAAACATATCAATTCTGCAAGTTTTTTTCTTGCAGGTATATAATAAAATGTTAAAAATATCCTACCGAAGGCCTGTCTGGAAACAAAACTGCTTCCTTACGGAACTTTGCGGTGATGTTCATTTTATTCTTCAATCAAATCGTTTGGATCTAACAGTTCCCCCTTGTAGAGCATCTTTGGGTAGACCTTGAGTTTCAGTTTCTTTTCAAGCTTTGCGTAGTTCTGCATTTCAAAAACGTCTCCGATTACGCAGTTGATTCCTGTGTTTCCTGCTCTTGCAGTTCTTCCGCTGCGGTGAATGAAGAAATCTTCCCTGTCAGGAAGGTCCATCTGGACTACATGGGTAATTCCAGGAATGTCCAATCCACGTGATGCAAGGTCTGTGGTAATGAGAACCTTGATTTTTCCGGAGCGGAAACGGTCTATGGCGGCTTTCCTGTCCTTTTTGTCGGTTTTGCTGCTTAAGGAAGCGCATTCAATGTTCTTGTACTGGAGTTTTGAGGTAATGTTTTCAATCTGGTCGTTTCGTCCCGTAAAAACAAGGAGTTTTTCCGGCTTTACGGCATTGATGAAACTTCTGAGTGTGTCGATTTTGTCGCGGCGTTCTGCAAAAATTGCCCAATGGGTGATTCTCTTCCTCAAAACATCTTCCATAGGCAGGGTAATGAGCTGAATTCTGTTTTCTTCTGTAGACCCCTTGCTCAGTCCGTCACGGGCCTTCTGGAGGATTGTCCTTGTATAATCGCTTACGGTTGCGGAATTCCCTACAAGCTGAACCTTGACAGGAAGCCTTTCAAGCAAACCTTCCGTATCATCACGGAGTTCCTTGCTCAAAAGCCTGTCTGCTTCGTCCAGAACCAGGGTTTCAATGGCATCAGCCTTGAGTTTCTTAAGGTGGATCAGTTCAAGAAGGCGTGCCGGACCGCCAATTACTACTTCAGGTTTTTCCTTGAGCATGTCTATCTGACGGGCAATTGGTGCACCTCCAATGAGAAGACAGCATTTAATGTCGCTTATTGCCTGAACCTGTCCCTTGATCTGGGATGCAAGTTCATAGGTTGGGGATACAATCATGAGCCTTACATTTCTACCTGGATTTTCTGTTGCCATAAGGCGTGTCAAAAGGGGAAGGAGGTAAGCAAAAGTTTTTCCAGTTCCCGTTTCGCTCTGGAACATGATGTTTTTATTTTCTGCAATGAGCGGCATTGATTTTGCCTGAACTGCTGTTGGTTCTGTAATGGAAAGTTCATTTAGTTTTTCTATGAGTTTTGGGTCGATGTTAAATTCTGAAAAATTCATGGGGGAATTATAAATGTTATTGCTATAAATTGTAAGTGGTCGGAGCCATGGTTTCAGGATGAAAAATTGATATTTTGAATCTTTCTATGTATAATGGAACCATGAAAATCGGTATAGATACCTTTGGTCTTGAGCATGGTAAATCCGGCTTGGGGTCATATCTTCTTTCTCTTTTGGAATGCCTTCCAGACATAGAAGGCGGACAGCTTGAACTTTTTGGACCTGGTGCTGACCGCTATACATATTCTTCCAACAGGGAATTTACCTATAAAGAAATAAATGTAAAGGATGATCCTGCGGCCGAAAGAAAATGGCATGTAAAAAAGGTTGATAAATTCTGCAGGAAGAACAATTATGATGTTGTTTTCTATACGAATGGCTGCAAAATGATTCCAACAAAGGCAAGGGTTCCTTCTGTTGCAGTAATAAACTCAATTTTGAGCGTTGTTCTTGCAGAATGCGGGTTTTGGGAAAGAAAGCGCATCGTAAAAGGACTTTCATCCATGGATTGCATCATTGCATCCAGCATGTATGTCAAGAAAGATATAATTCGGTGCGGAGTAAAATGCCAGAGAATTGAAATTGTACATAACGGCATTGATCACAGCATGTTTTATCCGGATTCAAAGGTAGAAAAAACTGATTTTGCCGACATAAAGCCATTTGCCATAAAAAAACCATACATCATATATGGAAGCAGGCTTCAGAGTTCAGACAAAAAGCATGTAGAGCTCATAAAGGCCTTTACCATGTTTAAGGAAAAGACAGGTTTGCCGCACAGACTTGTTCTTGCCGGTGAAGAAGGCGCTTATGCAGAAGAAGTTCAGAAGGCAGCCTTTGATTCAAGTGCCGCAACTGAAATTTTCATGACGGGATATTTTCCGCGCGAAGGATTTCCTGAACTTTATAGGAATTCCGAAATGTGCGTTTTCCCTTCGGTAAATGAAGGGGTAGGACTTCCGGTTCTTGAGGCAATGGCTACTGGAATTCCTGTTGCATGTGCAAAGGCCGGTGCCTTACCTGAAATTGCAGGAAACAATGTGCTTTATTTTGACAGCGACAATATTCAGAATATGGCGGACTGCATGGAGCAGATTATTTGTGACGAAAAACTGAGGAAAAAAATTGTGGCATCAGGTGTTGAATGGGCAAAGCGTTTTTCATGGGAAAAGGCGGCTGTAGAAACTGTCGACATCGTAAAGGATGTTCACGCCGCAAGAAAAAACACCAGGTAATGAACCATATACTTTCGGGGCATAAAAAAGACCAAGCTATTGAAAACCTGGTCTTTATAATTTTAAATGGAAAGGTTTTTCCCTTAGGCTGTCTTCTGGTCTATAAGGAGCGTTTCAGCCGCAGGAATGTTCTTCTGTTCAACAATATCCTTTGTAATTACAAGCTTTTTCTTTCCCTTTACGCTAGGAACTTCATACATAAGGTCAAGAAGAATATGCTCAACGATGGCCCTAAGTCCACGGGCACCAGTCTTGCTCTTGATTGCAACTTCTGCAATTTGTTCGATGGCTTCGTCGTCAAAGGAAAGGTCTACGTCATCGATGGCAAAGCTAACCTGGAACTGCTTTGTGATTGCGTTCTTTGGTTCAACAAGAATCTTCTTGAGGTCATCCTTGTTGAGTTCCTTGAGGGCAGTTGTCATAGGAAGGCGTCCGATAAGTTCTGGAATGAGGCCGAACTTAACCAGATCATCGGAAGTAACCTGGCTTAAAAGTTCCATGCGTTCTTCGCTTGTACGGTGTGTACCTTCAGCTCCGAATCCGATGGAAGCTGTAGAAAGGCGCTGTTCGATGATCTTGTCCAAACCTACGAAAGCTCCTCCGCAGATGAAGAGGATGTTTGTTGTATCGATTTCAAGCATTTCCTGGTTAGGGTGCTTTCTTCCGCCCTGAGGTGGAACAGAAGCCTTTGTTCCTTCAAGAATCTTGAGGAGGGCCTGCTGTACGCCTTCGCCTGAAACATCGCGTGTGATTGAAGTATTTTCGCTCTTGCGTCCAATCTTGTCTATTTCGTCAATAAAGATGATTCCCCGTTCTGCTGCCGCAATGTCTCCGTCTGCAGCATTGATGAGCTTGAGGAGAACATTTTCTACGTCTTCGCCAACATAACCTGCTTCGGTAAGGGTAGTTGCATCGGCAATAGCAAAAGGAACATTGAGTTTCTGTGCAAGAGTGCGTGCAAGAAGAGTCTTTCCCGAACCTGTTGGTCCAAGAAGCAGGATGTTTGACTTCTCAATTTTTACACCGTCTTCAATCTGCTTGGACTTTGGAATGGAAAGCTGCTTGTAGTGGTTGTATACTGCTACAGAAAGAACTTTCTTGGCATAATCCTGACCGATAACATACTGGTCAAGAAATTCCTTGAATTCCTTAGGGGTAGGGATAGCTTCCATATCAATAGGAGCCAGATTGTGAGCCTCATCATTGAGGATAGTCTGGCAAGTTGTAATGCAGTGTTCACAGATGCAAATCTGGTCGTCTGGAGAACGAACAACGCGCCTGTTGTCGCTTGCAGGATGTCCGCAGAATGCACATGTTGGCTGGCTGGTTCTACCGAGTCTGGCCATTAGTTTACTCCTTTCTTGGCACTATTCATGATGTGGTCGATGATGCCGTAGTTCTTAGCCTCTTCAGCAGCCATGTAAAAGTCGCGTTCCATATCGGCTGCGATGTCTTCTTCTTTTTTTCCTGTCTGCTGCGAAAGGTACTTTATGCTGAGTTTCTTGAGGCGACCAATTTCCTTAGCCTGAATTGCTATGTCGCTTTCCTGGCCTTGTGTTCCGCCCCATGGCTGGTGGATCATTACGCGACTTGATGGAAGGGCGTAACGCTTTCCCTTTGTTCCGCCGGCTAGGATAATAGCTCCCATGCTTGCTGCCTGTCCCATACAGATTGTCTGGATGTCGCACTTTACGTACTGCATTGTATCATAGATGGCAAGGCCTGCTGTTACAGAACCGCCAGGGCTGTTGATGTACATGCTGATGTCTTTTTCTGGATTTTCGCTTTCAAGATAAAGAATCTGTGCAACAATAAGGTCTGCTGTTTCGTCGCGGATTTCGCCGTCAACAAAGATAATTCTATCTTTTAAAAGGCGAGAGTAGAGGTCATAGGCTCTTTCACCATTTCCGCTTCTTTCGATTACTGTTGGTACAAGTGAATTCATATATTCGTTCATCTTTTCTTCCTAAAATATTTTTGATTTCTTACTAATTAAGTATAAGCAAAAAAACGAAATTGGCAAAATAAATGAAATAAAATCGGTTATGTTGCTAAAAAAAACCAACCACAAAGGCTGAAAGTTCATCCAGTCCCTGTGGTTATTGCTTGCCTTAAGGAAAACTAGTTGTTCTTGAACAAGTCAGCGAATGCTACCTTGTCTCCCTTTGAAACCTTTACCTGCTTGTAAAGTTCTTCAAAGAGCTTCTTTTCCTTAATTTCGTCAATGATGTATTCCTTGGCACGTGGTTCATCATAGTACTTCTTGATTTCTTCTACAGAAGTTCCTGATTCTTCAGCGAGCTTTGCATATTCTGATTCAACTTCTTCTGGTGTTACAGAAATGTTCTTTTCGCGGAGGAGGGCATCAACTACAAGGCGAGCCTTGAGCATCTTTTCTGCATTTCCTGCCCACTGTTCGAGCATAGATTCCTTTGTCTGTCCACTAGCTGCAACCATCTTTTCGAGCTGTTCTGGAGTTGTGCGGAACTGCTGAGCCATCATTGTCCAGCGGTGTTCGTTTTCTGCTGCAACCATAGATGCTGGGAGAACGATTGGGTTCTTTTCTACAAGCTGGTCAAGGAGGGACTGAGATTTTACTTCTTCGATCTTTCTCTTTAGGTTAGCTTCGAGACCCTTTGTAATGTCCTTCTTGAGGTCATCGAGAGTTTTGTATTTTTCGTTTACATCCTGTGCAAGATCATCGTCGAGGGCAGGGAGGTCACGAACCTTGATAGCCTTAACTGTTACGCTGATCTTCTTTGTCTTTCCAGCGAGGTCTGCATCTGCATCATCCTTTGCATAAGTCTTTGTGATTTCCTTTGTATCACCTTTCTTCATGCCCATGATGTCATCGTCGATTTTGTAGATGTTTTCGCCTGTTCCAACTGTGAATACGAAACCTTCGCGCTTTGATCCGTCTACAACAGAACCGTCGTCGTTAAGTTCGCTGTAATCGATTGTTACGATGTTGTCCTTTTCTACTGGATCACCATCCTTCTTGTCGATTACCATTGCGTTGCGTTCCTGAATGGCCTTAAGTTCCTCGTTAAGTTCCTTTTCGCCAACTTCGCACTGTGGTTCCTTAACTTCGATCTTTGAGAAGTCCTTTACTTCTACTGTTGGGAATACATCGTATACAACTGTGAATACGAGGTCCTTGTCTGTGCTGAATTCAGGAATCTTGTCATTTTCAAGACGAGGCTGTGAATATGGAAGAGGGCGGATGTCCTTTGCATCTTCTTCAGCAAAAATCTGGTTCAAAGATTCGTCGATAAGGTCTGCAAGAGCTTCCTGCTTGAGTGAGTCGCCGTACTTCTGTTCAAGAACCTTTGGTGGAACTTTTCCCTTGCGGAAACCAGGGAGCTGAACATTCTTTGCATACTTTGCAAGGTTCTTGCTGTAGCCTGCTGCTACTTCTTCTTTTGAGATTGTTGCAGTAAGTTTAACTGCTGAATTTTCGAGTTTTGTAACTTCCTTTGTAACTTTCACGGGAAACTCCTGAAAAAAAATGTTTTTGGCAATTAACTGCCGTATCAAAAAAAAAAGCGATTTGAAAACTCAAATCGCTTCGTCGTCGAGCGGAAAACGGGAATCGAACCCGCAACATCGACCTTGGCAAGGTCGCGCTCTACCATTGAGCCATTTCCGCAAATGCGTCGCAGCAACTGCTGTCAGATACTGCATTATTTTTAAATTAGAGCGGAAAACGGGAATCGAACCCGCAACATCGACCTTGGCAAGGTCGCGCTCTACCATTGAGCCATTTCCGCAAAATTGTTTTATATGCGAGATGAGAGACTTGAACTCTCACGCCTAGGCACTAGATCCTAAGTCTAGCGTGTCTGCCAATTCCACCAATCTCGCAGGTGATTACTGACTGAACAGCGAGTGTTCAAGATTCCGTAATGCGTACAATATATAGGTTATTATTTTTTTTGTCAATGATAAATTAAAAAAAATAAAAAGATTCTTTGTTTTGTCTTTAGAAAATACAGGGTAGGTGGTTTCTGAAGGAATATTGGAAGGTGTTTTGGGAATAAAAAAACCTCTCAGATAACTGAGAGGTTTTCGTGAGCGATACAGGGATCGAACCTGCGACCCGCAGATTAAGAGTCTGCTGCTCTACCAGCTGAGCTAATCGCCCTTTTTTGTTTTACCAGCGCTTGTCGCGTTGATGTTTAAGACTATATATGTTATGAAAAAAAATGTCAACAGCAGTTTTGAAAAATTTGAAAAAAAAGTTTAAAAAATATAAAAAAACATGCTTCCGCCTGGGAGTAGGGGTCTGTCCCCTCTGTTTTTTTTCGTAAATATAAAAAAAGCCAGGCGTGAACCTGGCTTTAGATGCGTCTGACACGACTCGAACGTGCAACCTGCGGATTCGAAGTCCGATGCTCTATCCGGTTGAGCTACAAACGCGAACGAGAAATTTATGAAATTTCCCATAAACAAAAAAAACTGACTCGCAAGGAATCAGTTTTTTTAGGGGTGCCTGGTGGGATTTGAACCCACGACAACCAGATCCACAATCTGGCGCTCTACCCCTGAACTACAGGCACCATGCAATTTATGTGGAACACTCTACATAAAATAAGAATTATAGTCAAGGGGCGAAAGCGTAATTTTTTCTATCTTTCTTAAATTTCCTTAAAACAAAGCTTCCTAAAGAAAGGTGAAAATTATAGAAATGGTTTTTCCATAAAATACATTTTTTCTTATTAAAAGACTAAACTTCTCTATTGAAAATCCGAAATTCTAAGGGAATATCTATATTTACGGAGATTATCATGGCAGAAGATAAAGAAATGGAACTTATCAGCGTACTCAACGAACAGGAAAGAATCCTTGATTCCATGCTCAGCGAACAGAGCCGCATTCATGAATGCGTAGTTAAGCGCAGCTGGGAAGGCCTTGAACAGTTTGTCATGAACATCAACGAACTCGGTGGAGAATTCTCAAAGGTAGACAATTTCCGTGACAGCATTGCTTCGGTTTCCGACGACATTTATTTCAGACCTGGAGTTAAGGATGTTTTTCTCCGTGTAAAGAGCAAGCTTTCAAAAAGTAAGATTGAAAACGATGCCCTTGCAAGATATGTGAATGCAACAAAGGCTTTCATTTCCGAAGTGATGGACAACTGCATTTCACAGCAGCGCAACGACATCTATTCTTCAAACGGAACCATGAGAAAGAATTACGCCCAGAGCATCGTAATCAATAGAAGCGTTTAAATAGATAGAGAAGACAAGACTAAGGATATAAGGAGATAATAATGGCTAGTTCATTTGCAGGTATTGAAATCGGAAAAAGAAGCTTGATGGCTCATGAAACTCAGATTCAGACTGCGGGTCACAATATTTCGAATGCAGATACAGAAGGCTACAGCCGCCAGCGTGTTGTCGTTAAGTCTTTTGAACCCATCTATCGTCCCGATCTTGAACGCGCCATGGTTCCAGGTCAGATTGGACAGGGAACTGATGTTGAAAGCATCGAGCGCATTCGTGACGAACTCCTTGAATCACGCATTGTAGACGGTACAAATGTAGAAACTTACTGGGAAACACGCGACAAGTACTACTCGATGATTGAATCTATCTATAATGAACCAAACGATATTTCTGTCAGAACAAACATGGACAAATACTGGTCTGCATGGCAGGAACTTTCAACATATCCAGAAAGCGATGCAGCACGACAGGCTGTAGTCGTTCGCGGTCAGACCCTTGCAAACTCAATTCAGCAGCAGTACAAGGGGCTCCGCGGAATTGCAGATCAGGTTAACGGTGATATTGAGGCAACCGTAAAGCAGGTAAACGATCTTTCTCGTCAGATTGCGGCATGCAACAATGAAATCGTTCGTGTTGAAGGAATGGGGGACAATCCAAACGACCTTTATGACCGCCGTGACCTTCTCGTAGAAAAACTTTCAGGGCTCATTAATGTGACAGTTACATCAAGAGATCCTGATGAATTCATGATTCATACAGACGGACAGGTAATCGTTCAGGGTGATCTTGCCCGACAGATTGCAACTGTAGGTCAGATTGACAACCACGGTTATGGAAAACTTGTCTGGACGGATACAAAGCTTGATGCTGAATTCCATGGCGGTACACTCGGTGCCCTCGTAGAACTTCGCGACAAAGATCTCCGCGGTGAAATGCAGACTTTGAACACAATGACATTGAACTTTGCAGACCTTGTTAACGATGTTCATCGCAACGGTATCGGCAAGAACAATACAACTGGAATCGATTTCTTTGTTCAGCACAACTTTGTTGAAAACGCACACGGTAACTACGACAGTGATGGTGACGGTGTAGAAGACCGCTCATACATTTTCCGCATTACAGGTACCAATGCTCTTCGACCACAGGAACAGGTCGGCCTTTCGGGAACAATGACATTCAACGGAGCAGAGGGAAACATTACGGTTTCTTACAATGCAACAGATACAGTTGAAGAAGTTATCAACAGAATCAATGATAGCAACGGTGAAGTTAAGGCGTATCTTGACCGAAACAACCGTCTTGTGCTTAAGGCAACACCTGCGGCACAGATGAGCAATCCTGATTTTGCAATTCGTCATGTTGAAGACAGCGGCATGTTCCTTACAGGTTACTCTGGAATCTTGAGCGGAAGCGGAGCAGAAAATGCCTTCGACTTCAATCAGGCTGATGCAGTAAATGTTCTTGACAATGCAGAATTTTCTGTAAGTCCGATTCTTGATCCTGCCGCTTATGTTGCAGTAAACAGAATCATTGAAAACGATGTTGCAAGCGTTGCAGCAGGTTTTGCAAACTCAAAGGGATATGCAGAAGCAAGCGATGGTCGTGCCGCTGTAGAAATGGCAGCAATCAGAAATACAAAGGTGATGATCGGTTCAGAAAGGACATTCGATGACTATTTTGCCGAAACAATAACCAGCGTTGGGTTAAAGGGTGAACAGGCACAGAATCAGCTTGCAACTCAGAACAAGATCATGGGTGATCTTCGTGACCTTCGCGATTCAATCAGCGGTGTAAACATCGATGAAGAACTTGCAGACATCATCAAATTCCAGCACGGTTACAATGTTGCCGCAAAGTTCATTACTGTTCAGGATGAACTTCTTGATACATTGATCAACCGCCTTGGCGTTTAATTTAATTTGATTTAATTTGACGGAATAGCCTTTGGAAAATACAGGAGACAAAAATGCATAGAATCAGTTCACAGTTTAATAATACAGATACTCAGTATCAGCTCAGGAAGCAGGAAGTTCGTCAGGCAATGGCAAACAGGCAGATTGGCACACAGTCAAGGATCGGGCAGCTTCGTGATGATCCTATTGCTGCCGGACACCTTGTTCGCTATCAGTCATACCTTGGCCGCGTTGAACAGTTTGAAAAGAATGCACAGACTCTTGCAGACCAGTACAATGTTCGCGAAGGTTACATCAATCAGAACCTTCAGATCATGCAGCGCGTTCGTGAACTTGCTGTAAACGGTGCAACAGGAACTAATACAAACGAAGATCTTAAGAACATGGCTGTAGAAGTTAACGAACTCCTTAAGGAAATCATTCAGAATGCAAATGCAGTTGGTCCAGACGGAAACACTTTGTTTGCAGGTACACGCACAAAGGGGACAGCCTTTGATGTTGTTATGGGAAACATTCCCGGTTCAAACGAAGAACTTATTGAAAAAGTAAACTATCAGGGTAATGTTGGAACAAACAGGATTGAAGTTGATGAAAACGCATACCTTACTGTAGACAACAGCGGAAACAAAACTTTCTGGGCAGAACCACAGCAGCTTATGGGTCAGCGTGACCTTAGCGCTTGGCAGGCTCTTGAAGATTCTACAATAGTTGTTGACGGTGTTGATATTGCAATCAAGAGCGGCGACAATATTTATGCTGTTGCTGCAAAAATCAACGACAGCGGCGTTGCCATCAAGGCTTCAATAGATCCCGTAACAAACGGCCTTAACCTTGTAACAACAGACAGCCATCAGATCTGGCTTGAAGATAAAAATGGTTCGGCTCTTGCTGACATGGGAATGATCAAGGATTCTTCTCAGTTCCCGCCATATAATGTTGGTGAAAGCGTAAAGGTTTCGGGCGGTTCTCTCTTTGATGCAGTAATTTCTCTCCGTGATGCAATGCTCAAGGGGGATCACGAAGCAATCGGTAGCCGTGTTCTTGGAACTTTGGACAGCGGAATCAATAACCTTACGACTCGCCTTGCAAAAAACGGAAGCGATTATGAAAGGGCAATGAACAACATTCAGCGCAATCAGACAACTGAAGTAAATGTTACTCAGCTTGTTAGCCGTGAAGGTGACATAGACATTACAAAGGCTATTACTGACCTTAAGATGATGGAATATGTAAATCAGGCAACAATGAGCAATGCAGGTAAGATGTACCAGAGCAGCTTGCTTAACTACATGAGATAATAGGGTATAAAAAAATGCAGGTAAAAACAAAAACAATGGGAACAGTAGAAGTCGCTGAAGAAAGGCTCATCAACATTCCTTCAGGACTTTTTGGATTTGAAGAATATACGGATTTTGCTCTTGTTGACAGTGAATATGAACCTTTAATCTGGTTTCAGTCCCTGCAGGAACCTAATCTTGCGTTTCTTTTAATCGATCCGTTCATCATTGCAGATGATTATGAAGCAGACATTGATGACTCTGAACTTCTTCGCATTGGAATCAAGGATCCTGCTGATGTAAGTGTATTTACAATCGTTACTGTTCCTGGTGATGGTGGTCCCGTTACAGCAAATTTTCAGGGTCCTCTCATCATCAACAAGAAGAATCATCTTTGCATGCAGGCCATTCTTGACGGTTCAAAATACACAACAAAACACAACATCATAGAAGCTCTAAGAAGGAAGGAGGCAAAATAATGCTTATCCTTTCAAGAAAAATAGACCAGAAAATTTGCATCGGTAATGATATTGTCCTTACAATCATTGATGTAAAAGGTGATCAGGTAAAAATAGGAGTTGAAGCACCTAACAGCGTAAAGGTTTACCGTCAGGAAGTGTTTACTGCAATTCAGTCTGAAAATACTGCCGCAAACAACATTGATGTAGACGCACTTAAGAAGTTCTTCAAATAATTATTGGACATTCCCTTTTTTTTGCTGGCGGTGCATCAGTGATCTCCTAACAACTTTTATTTTCCAGCCTGCTTCTGTTCAAGAACGATTTCTGCTTCTGACTTCCTTACATAAAGTGGTCCGTCATAGTCTTCCATAGGGGAAATCTTGTCGGCAATCATTTTTTCTGTCATTTCAAAAAGACTTTCCGTGCAGTCTCCCTGTGGATTGAAAGAATGAACCGAATATAGCGGAGTGATTTCTGAAGTTCTGTCAGTGAAGGTTTTAGCTCCTGGTCCGCATACCATTACGCAGGATTCTGCATCAATCTGCTTCAGGATTTCTTCAATTTCCTTGTCTTCTTCTTCCCTGAGTTTTTCGCCGCGAAGGTAAAATGCGTAGAAGAATTCGTCTTCTTTTGCTTCGATTACGGAAAGAACTGTTTCCACTGCAGTTGAATATGGGTGGGCATAGGCATCAAGGGATGGAATTCCATAGACTGGCGTTCCATTGGCAAGGTTCAATGCCTTGAGGGCACTTAGTCCAAGACGGAGTCCAGTAAAGGTTCCTGGTCCTAGAGTAGTGCAGGTATAGTCAAGTTCAGCAGGTGTGAGTCCCGCTTCCTTCATTACAAAATCAATGGCAGGCAAAAGTTTTTCCGACTGCTTGATCCCGATGTCGTATGTAACCTTTACAATGTTTTTGTCTTTTTTTGCAGCAACCGTCATTTTTGAAACTGCACAATCAATTGCCAATGCGTTCATTTTATGCCTCTATGTTTCCGTTGTTCCAGTTTTTGATTTCAATGGTTCTTGTTCCGTCTTCAGAAGGAGTAATCTTCATGAATATGGTTTTCTTTGGAAGTTCGGACTGGACTTTTTCACTCCATTCGATTATGCATACTCCGTTTCCATAGAGCATGTCCTCAACGCCAAGGTTTACAAAATCCTCGGCGCCTTCAAGCCTGTAAACATCCATGTGGTAAAGGGGCATTTTTGATCCATCGTACTCACTGATGAGACAGAAAGTAGGGCTTGTAATGTTGTCGGAAACCCCCAGTGATTCTGCAATTCCTTTTGTGATTGTAGTTTTCCCAGCTGCAAGGGTACCTGTCATTGCAATGACATCACCAGCCTTAAGCAGGGATCCAATTTTGCGGCCTAAATCAATGGTTTCTTCCGATGTTGAGGTATGAAATAAAAAATCCATAGGGAGAGTATACTCCATATGGACTTGTTGTTCAATTTAGTGATAGAGGTGAAATATCAAGTTTCAGGAAGCTTTCCGTCTCTTGCCATGATGTCGATGAATTCCTTGAGAGCTTTGTTCAAGGGAATTACAGGATAATCGACATTTCTTGGAAGTGGATCCAAATCTACATTTCTAATTCCAAGAGGATTCATTTCTACGGTGAAACTGATTGGAATTTCGATATGGCTTACAAGGAATTCAATCTTTGCTGTGGCTTTATAGTGGTGAATATAGTAAATGTATCCGTCTTCTTTCGTAATAGAATGTAATTCCAATACCTTCATAATTCAATTATAACCCAAAAAATCAAGAATAACCGTAAATTACGGAATAAATATCATTTTTTACAAACTGTTCTATGTTTATGTACTGGACATGAAGAACGAATGTTTTTTTGTCCGGCATGACTCTTGTTGCAACAATTATTCCCTGAGCTTCATACTCAAGTTCTTTCCCCGGTAAGTGGAACTGAATGTCCAGCATCTGGCCTTTTGTGATGGGCAAAGCACAGAAAATCTTGCAGCCTGTGGCAGAAATGTCTTTCATTGTTCCAGGATATTTTTTCTGCTGAACTTCAAGAACGGGCTTGTCCTTAGTCCCTATGTTCTTGATAGCTGAAAAAGTAACTTCTTCGTCTACATTCATGCGTTTTGCACCACGCCTTACAACAGGCTTTATCTGGGTGCTGTTGGCAAGAAGCAGTAATTCCTTGTCGGAATCAGGAAATTTTTCGTATCTGACTGCCCTTGTTATAGCATTGAATGCCTGTCCGGAAGGGAATGTGAATGTAATCTTTACTTTTTCAAGGGGATTAGGTCTTTTCTCTTGAGCATTTACTAGTTCCGGCAATTCAATGTAGAAACCTGATTCGATGACCTTAGCAACCTTAATCTGCCATGGAGAGTTGTTTTTGTCATAGAAAGTAATTTTTTGCTCTGCTTTTATACCCCTTGTAGAAGATGCTGTCAGTTTCCTGTTGTGTGCATTTTCAAGCTTGTATCTGAGGGAAAAGAAGATGGCGATTTTTTCATCGTTTCTTGCCTGTTTTGTAGTCATTCGCTCATATTCTTCCCTGAACATGCTGTTCAGTTCGTCTACAGAACGGTAGAGAAATCGGATGTTTCTTGCCTTGTATCTACGGCAGATATGCCAGAGTCGGATTTTTTCCAGCTGTGTAAGGTTTGCTTCTTTAGCCACATAGTCTATGTCCTTGAGTTTTGTCTCGCGGTTTTTCTGTGCTTCAAGCCATTCTTTCGTATGGGTTTGCGCTATGAATCTGTAAATGAATACGGCCGCAATTGCTGCCACTGCGAGTAGGGAAACAACAACGCCTATAAAGACATAGAGGAAACTTACGCTTCTTGCATCAAGAAGGGAACCTGTATCTACCATAGAATCTCCATGGGTTATTTACCCAATATTGCCCCGATTGATGCTGCAATGGAAGTAAGTCTAGGAGCGATTTCATATTCACAAAGGTCTCCTGAAGTAACAGTATCCTTTGACTCAAGGGACTGCTCAAAGTCCGCAACAATCGGTGCGAATTCCTCAAAGAATTCGGTAATGCTTTTGCCGTCGATTACAAGGGCATTGTAAAGTTCAGGGAAAAGGGCACAGAGGGTTGCCGTGTGGCAGAACTCGTCGATGGCATCTGCGAGGACAGCAATCATTGTGTTTGCTTCCTTGTCTTTCCCGCTCTGAAGAGCAACAGGAACATCAGACATTTTTGTTGAAAGTTCGTCAAAACGAGCCTTTGATGTTGCAAGCCTGTCCAAAAGATTTCCTTTTGAAAGGACATTGAGTTCGATTTTGGTATCGTTCTTGAGTTCCTGACCAACTACCTTTTCAAAGTCCCCTGCAGGAACAGATTCTCCATTGATCTTGATACCAATGGTTGTTGCATCGTTTTTTGCAGCTTCTTCTTCAAATGACTTGAGTACATCGCTGACTGTCTTTTCGTTTTCAAGAGTGATGTCTATTTTTTCACCGTTTACATAGAATTCCATTGGTAGTCTCCAATTTGCAAATGATAATGGTATATCCCTGAATTTAAATGTTCATGGGCATCCAATACATTATCGGCAATTTGAAGGATGATTTGAGGAAAAAACTACTTTCTCTGATTCTGGTTGGCGAAATTCTGAAGGGAATTCTGCTGACTTTCGAGGCTTCCGAGTGAACCTTCCATCTGGGCATACTTTCTCTTGAGTTCTGCTTCCTTTCTGTCAAGCTGTGTCTGAAGCCTTGTAATTTTCTGATTTGAAGACTTTATCTGGCTTTCCAAAGAATTAGTCTTTGAAGAAATTATTCCGCCGGACTGAACCCATGAAGAAAGCTGTTTGTCCAGTTTGAACCCGATGCCGTTGTCTACAATAAGGTCTCCGTCGCTGTCATAACCAAAGATGTTCTTTATCTGGTTTATGTTTTCAGCAAGGGCAGCATCGAGTTTCTTTTCGTCCACTTCAAGGTATCCTCGCATCTGGGAAGGCCTGTAACCGCCGCCTGCATTTCCTCCTGCATTAGTGGAAACTCCAAGCTGGGCGAGGAGGGTTATGGTTGAATTGGCGTCATATTTGTAAGTTCCGGAAACAATCTGCTGCATCTGGGATTTCCCGCTGGTAAGTGACATTTCTCCCTGGAACATACCGAGCCTTTCCTTCATCTTGTCCTGTTCGTCAGAAGAAAGGTAGTCCAGTTCGCTTATAAGTTCAGGTTTGTTCTGGGAAAGAATGTTCATTTCGGCGATGGCCTGGTTGTATTTTCCTACGAAAGTAATGATTGCATCCTTTGCACTTTCAGTATCAGGGTCAATCTTGATTGTTGCAGGCCTGTCTGTCTTGTCGTGTATATGAAGGGTAATGTGAGGAACAACATCATCAATGTCGTTTGATGCACGGGTCATGGTAATTCCTTCATATTTGATTGTGGCATCCTGGGCTGTTGAAATGGCATGCTTTGGCTGGATTCCTGTTACGTTTGCATCACTGTATAGAACCGGCGATGTCATGGAAAGTTCTTTTCCTGTATTTTCGTTGCGTACAACGAGGTACTTTGCATCAGGATAGTCCTTCATGTTTATTTTTACGGTTGCCTTGCCGTTTTTTACGCCCTTGATGTTCCTGTCGGAAAGAAGAGTTTCGTTGCCCTTTGAATCCTTTATGTAGAAATACCTGTTGCTTGAAATTGCGGAAGCTGCAGGAGTTCCCTCGGATGCTGAATTTTCCCTTTCTGTTTCCTGTGGAGGAGGAAGGGTAGATTCACTCAGGTTGTTGTAAACAGTAATTCCTTCGTATTCGATCATGCCTGGAGTAGGCAAGTCAAGAAAGTCCTGATGTTCAGCAGCAACTGTTTTGCCAGATTTTGGTGTAATGTCCTTTACATCCTTTTCCTTGAAGGTAAATTCTATTTTTCCTGATTTGCGGCTCTTTTCGTCTGATGGAATTTCAATTTCATAACCTCCGCGAGGCCCTACTGTGATTTCGTTTCCTTTGGAAGTTACACGTTCCCTTGAAATTTCTGGTATCCCTGCCTGTGAAAATTCTACTTTTTTTTCTGGAGTGTATAGCTTGTCCTGGGATACGGCAAAAGTCTTTTTTTCTGACTTTGCTTCTCCGATCATGTCGATTCCCTTTGCAAAATCCAAAGCCTTGTTCTTGAATATAAGGCGGTTTTCTTCGCCTGTCTTAAGGCTTTCTATGAGGAGGGATTTTCTGTCTGCGCTGACTCCAATAAGGCTTGCCTTAACTGTTTCGCCGCCACGCTTGTTGAGTGCATTTACAAAGTCACCAAGCTTGCCGCCTTTCCACTTAAAATCAATGGTCTTTTCACCGACCTGGAATGTGTATTGGCCTTCCTTTACGTTGTAGTCGCTGTCAATGTCTGCACTTAAAAAACGGTCTGTTGCTGCAGGCTGAATTACTTCAAGCTTAAATGAGCCGTATTCAGCCTCCCTCCCAGCATCCACAGTAACCGCTGCTTCATCTGATGAACTGGTAAGTTTGTTGTTGAACGGATTTTCGAATGAATATAAAGTCTTGCAGCTGTCTCTTAATGTGGACATTTTCTGGTTCATTCCGCGCCAGGCTTCCTGCTGGTTCTTGAAGGTTTCAACCTTTTCTTCTTCGCGCGTGAGTGGAACCCTTTCCACGTCCATGAGGGCTTTTACGAGATCATTTGTCTTGTATTTGTCGCTTACGCCGGGTATGTTGAGTCCGTCTGCCACTTTAAATGGGTACCTCTAAAAACCTCAGTTTTTTTGAGGTTTCCCTTATATCATTTCGTCAAAGAGTACACCGATGGCATGCTTCATGCGTGCCTGAATTCTCTGTACATCTTCTGATGGAATCTGACGAATTACTTCGTTTGTTGATGCATTAACTACAGTAACAACAACACGATTTGTTTCTTCATTTACATTGAAACGTAATTTGTGTCCTGTAACCATGTCTGACAGTCTCTGAAGTTCCTTTGCCGAAGCTTCAATATCAGCCTTGCTTTGTTCCATGTTCTGGAGAACTTCAGCTGCTGTTGTTGGCATAGGAGTTTCCATCTCAACCTTTGGTGCACTCTTGCTGGCCGAGAAAGAACTGTAGACTGTCTGGCCATCCGTTGCCATTGTCCTACCAATCGTACTAATTGTATTCATGGACATTTCCTCCTGAAATGATTTTTGAAAAAAAGAGTGAGGAAGGGGGCGCACCCCTCCTCATCTTTTCACGCCTGCCGTCAAAAAGAAGACATCCAGAATTCTCTTATTCAACAAGCGTTCAGCATAAGCTGCAAAAAGTTAGAACTACTGGAGCAATGCCAATACGTTCTGTGACTGGCTGTTAGCCTGTGCAAGCATAGCTGTTCCAGACTGTGTAAGAATTGAGTTCTTTGTGTATTCAACCATTGCAGATGCCATGTCTGTGTCGCGAATACCTGATTCTGCACCCTGCATGTTTTCTGCTGCAACAGCGATACCGTTAGAAGCCATTTCAAAACGGTTCTGGTAAGCACCAAGATCTGCTCTCTGGCGTGATACGCTCTTAAGGGCTGCATCGATTGTACCGATTGTCATGTTGGCAAGGTCAGGTGTAGAGATAGAAATCTGTTCGTCTGTTCCCTGTGCTCCCTTAAGTCCAAGAGCTGTAGCTGTCATTGTACCAATGAAAGCCTGAACTCTCTGATCCATATTTGCACCAACCTGGAATGTCATTACATTGTTTGTTGCAGAGTTTTCTGCGAAACGACCTGTAAGCATGTTCATTCCATTGAACTGAGCCTGGCTTGCAATGCGGTCAACTTCAGCAACAAGCTGAGAAACTTCAACCTGAATCTGCATGCGGTCTTCATCGCTGTAGATTCCGTTTGCTGACTGAACTGAAAGTTCACGGATGCGCTGGAGAATGTCTGTTGTTTCTCCGAGGTATCCTTCTGTAGCCAGGATAAAAGTAATTCCGTTCTGGATGTTTCTGTTAGCCTGGTTGAGACCACGAATCTGGCTGCGCATCTTTTCAGATACTGCGAGTCCTGAAGCGTCGTCACCTGCGCGGTTGATCTTTTCGCCTGAGCTGAGCTTTTCAAGGTTGCCCATCAACTGGGAGTTTGTTACTCCGAGTGTGCGGTTTGCAAACATTGAGCTCATGTTGTGATTAATTACCATAGTATAGTCCTCCATGAATTGTGAACATAATGCATCATGCATTTATGCCTGTCCGTAAGGGCAACTGCTGGTTGTTGCGCCCCCAGCAGAGGTTTTAGTCCCGTTTACAGCAGGAACCGTTACTTATGTTAAGCCTTGTATCATAACTTAAATAACCGTCTATGCTGTCACAAACGAATACATGGAAACTATAGATTTCAAAGAACTGTCCTTTCCGGGTGTTATCCGGGAAAAACGAAAAGCCATGTCTAAAAACCACGGCAAGCATAATTGATCGGGAGTAATGATGAGAATCAAAAAGAGTAGGGCAGTTCTACCGGTCAATCAAGCAAAGGGCTCAGGAACAAGTCCTGAGTCCTTCACTATTTAGTATAACACACTACTGGAGCAAAGACAAGACACTCTGTGACTGAGCGTTAGCCTGTGCAAGCATAGCTGTTCCAGCCTGAGAGAGTACCTGGTTCTTTGTGAACTCTACCATCTGTGATGCCATGTCTGTATCGCGGATTCTTGATTCTGATGCCTGGAGATTTTCTGCGGCAATATCAAGTCCCTTTACAGTGAATTCAAGACGGTTCTGGTATGCACCAAGGTCTGCGCGCTGCTTGTTGATAGCCTTAAGAGCTTCGTCAAGTGTTCCGATTGACTGGTTGGCAAGATCAGGTTCCGCAATTGTCATGATTGTTTCAGTTCCAACTTCGCGAAGTCCAAGAGCTGCAGCAGACATTGTTCCGATGAATACCTGTGTTCTCTGGTCCATGTTAGCACCAATGTGGAGCCACATAGAAGCAGTAACTGTGTTTTCACCAGTTGGCTGTGCGAAGCGTCCTGTAAGCATGTTCATTCCGTTGAACTGAGCGCAAGATGCAATGCGGTCAACCTCTGCAATGAGGGAAGAAACTTCAACCTGAATCTGCATGCGGTCTTCGTCTGAGTAGATACCGTTAGAAGACTGTACTGCAAGTTCGCGGATGCGCTGTACGATGTCAGTTGTTTCCTGGAGATAACCTTCTGTTGTCTGGATGAAGCTGATACCGTTAGCTGCGTTTCTTGAAGCCTGGTTCAAACCGCGGATCTGTGAACGCATCTTTTCAGATACTGCAAGACCTGAAGCGTCGTCACCTGCGCGATTGATTTTTTCTCCTGAAGAGAGTTTTTCCATATCTTTTGAGTTTGCGAGCTGTGTTACTCCCAACTGACGATTGGAAAACATTGCGGACATGTTGTGGTTGATTACCATAGTTTGTTCCTCCGTGGATATAAATGGTCAAATCCTTTTGACCAGTGTGTAAAAGATTACATCTGTATTACAAGGCTACATCTGCAATCTTTTACGTTGATTCCCCTGGCTGCTATCTTCTACGAAGTTGAACAGTCATGGTTCCTCATTTCAAATATCGGCTGGAAGGTGTAAAAACTTTAATGTTTTTTTGCTTTTTTTTAAATTTTTTTTAGTTTTTTTTGAAAATGCAAAAAAAAGCCCCCTAACTGGAGTTTTCCTCAGGTAAGGGGGCTTGCATCACAAAGTGTTCTTTATGAATTATTCTGTTCTATAGCTGTCTACAATCTTCTTTACGGACCCTGCAATGCTTACGTTGTCTTCTGACTTTATGAGGGCCTGCTTTGCGTATTCCTTCATTGTGTCAAGGTTTCCAGTTGCTTCCTTTGATTTTGAAAGGATTTCATGTGCCTCTGCCTGAAGATTTGATAAATGTTCTTCAAGAAGATCGTTCTTTTTCTTGAGGTTTGCAGAAGAAGATGAAATCATTGCCGAAGATTCTCCCAAGACTCCCATCATATCGCGAATTTTATCCGATTCCTGATTCTGCTGGACAATCTTGTTCTTTACAGATTGGATTGAAGCATCCATGGTTGTTATGCTTGCTTCAAGTTCATCGAAGGATTTTGATGAATTTGTAGAGGCTGTAACGATTTCCTTGATGGAATTTTCAATGTTCTTGACAACTTCCTTGATGGATTTTGTCTGTGCTGCTGAATTTTCTGCAAGGGACCTGATTTCGTTGGCAACAACACTGAATCCCTGTCCAGCAGTTCCTGCATGAGCAGCTTCAATTGCGGCATTCATGGCAAGAAGGTTAGTCTGTGATGAAATCTCTGTAATAATCTTGTTTGCTTCGTCGAGTTTCTTTGCCAATTCCTGAATTACATTGATTTTTTCAGTAACTTCAACCTGACGCTGCTTTCCGCTCTGGGATTTTGTTACGATGTTGGCATATTCTTCGATTATTTCGCTTATTTGCCTGTCAACTTCGCCCGCATTAGTTGCAATCTGGGCAACGGAATCCTGTGATCTTCTGATTGCGCTAATCTGGTTCTGTGCCTTTTCGTCAAGGTTATTGACTGCATCAATGAAGTCTTCAATTGTGCCTGTTGCTTCTGATGTCAGGGTGTTCTGGTTTTCTGCCTGTGCATAGATTTCATTTATTGAAGTGTTTGCTTCATCAATAAGCCGGAGAGTCTGCTGGTTTCGTTCCTTGAGTTCTTCAGAATTGGAGGTGAGGGAAGTAACTGTCTTCTTTTCCGTTGTAATCATAGTCTGAAGCTTGATCATCAGCTTGTTGAACCTTACGCAGAGCTGGAAAAGTTCACCGCGACCCTTGACGTTAAGACGGGCTGTAAGGTCACTTTCGCCCTTTGCGATTTCTTCCATCTTGCATGAAACGTAATCAAGCTTTTTAAAGAAGGCTGAAATATAAAGGAAAAGGAAGATGAGGCAGGCGACGGAAACAATTGAACAGCAGGCAATCATGAGTAATTTTGCCTGCCTGAGGATTCTCATTACATTGCCGGTGTCAAAGTCACAGGCTACAAATCCGATTACCCTTCCGCCGTTACTGATAGGCGCATAGATTGTAATTGCCCATCCCCATGAACTTTGGTTCATGATGCCTGAAACGATAATGTCATTTTCTTCCATTACCATGTGAGGATAGTTGCCGTAGCTTGTAAGGTCTTCTGTCGTTCCGATGGGAGAGAAGTTGTCTGTGTCGCTAGGTCTTGTGCTTCCGTCAACTACATAAGTAAAGTTGTTTCCCCCTGCAGGAATCATTGTATAGAGGAATTTACACGTAGAATCGTTCTTGATGAGAAAAAGCTCTGCAAAAAGTTCCTCATAGTATGGGTCAGAAGAATCCATTGTTTTTGCCAGTTTTTCAAAGCGTTCCGGATCAATCTTGTACTGGGCTCTCTTTACAACCTTCATACCCTGGTCGCTGAATACGCGGAACGCTGTGTTCTTTACGGCATGGGTTGATACTGTCGTTGTAACTATGGAAAGAAGGGCAATAAAGAATACAACGAGGCTTACGATCTTAAAGTTGTATGACTGATAGAATTTCATTTTCATAGGAGGTCTCCAGCAATTTTTTTCATGAGTCGGCTTGCTTTACCGCGGTGTGATATGGCATTTTTTTCGTCTGCTGTAAGTTCTGCGGCGGTCTTTCCCTGTTCCGGGAGAAAGAAGAGCGGATCGTAACCGAATCCTCCGCTACCGCGGGCTTCCGCAATGTCCGGGATAATTTCACCTTCCATTGTTTCCTGACATACAAAAAGGCGGTCAGGACCCATGTAAAGGACCATGGCACAGGTGTAGTGTGCCTTTCTTCCGCCTTTGAACCCATTGCTTATTGCTTCGTTTGTCTGCTGGATGATGAATTTGTTCTGGTCTTCCTGTGGAGTTTTGCTTCCGTCAGGTTTCCCTTTCATGAATCCTGGACCTGCATAGCGGGATGAATAGATTCCTGGAGCTCCGTCCAAAGCATCCACGCAAATGCCAGAATCGTCTGCCAAAACAGGGCAGTGTACGATTTCCCAGAGTGCCTTTGCTTTTATGAGACTGTTTTCGTAGAAAGTGGTACCGGTTTCTTCAGGATCAAATTCTATTCCCTCATCCTTAGGGATGACTACCGTGTGCTCAGGAAAAAGTTCCTGAACTTCACGCTTTTTATTCAGGTTGCCGGAGGCAAGGTATATTTTCATAAGATAAAATATAACACTCTATTTGCCTATTTACAATGCTCATTTAGAAAAGTTTTCGTCGGCTTCGTCAAGAAGGTTTTTTACTTTTCTTGACGACATGTTCAGCAGTTTTGCCACGGTTTTGTTTGAAGGAACAAGGGTATGAGCTGCTTTTGAGATTTCCTCTGTGGCCCTGTGCCATTTTTTATCCTCCCTGTCCTTTTCATTGCCGGTGAAAAGTTCAGGGTAGTGGTCCTTGAGGCTGTTTTCCTTCAGTATTTTCTTTTTTCGTTGAAAGTATGCAAAATTTCTCTTGTTCTGGAGGACCGAAATACGGTCCTTCTTGAATTTTAGGCTATCTTCAGCCTGCCTTATCATGTTCTGGAATTCAACTTCGCTTATTCCCGTTATTTCTGCTGCAACGGCTATCTGACGGTCAGTTATGTTGTTGCAGGATTTTAGGGCAAGAACCTTTATTATTTCCATGGCCCTTTTTTTTGTGATGTTTTTTTTCTTCTGAATCTTGATGTTAAGGTTGTTCAAGGCATCCTTTGCTAGTACCGATACGGGGATTAGGTTTTCCGCTTCCGGTTCCTCAATGTAGAAATCCTGTTCATCGGGGGAATAGTCTGCTGTATTGAAGTTTTCCTCGATGCACATTGTCTGGCAGCAGTAGGACCTCATCTTTTTTTCCTGCATTTTCTTCTTCCACCAGAAAGCAGTAAGATTAATCACGCTGTGCAGGTAGGTGTTGAATTCGCTGACATCGGGATTGTATTTCCTGAGTATGATTTCAAAACGGTTGTTCATGAATACAAGAAAGTCGGAGAAGGTGTCTTCGTCAAAGGAGGAAAGACCGAATTCGAACTTGTTTTTGAAAAGAAGTTCCAGAAGCAGGTTGACTGCCTCTTTTTCGGAGGAAGCTCCAGTCTTGTAATCGACCCATATTTTCTTTGCATTTTCCATGCTTTATAGTAAGCAAGGAACGTGCCAACTTATAAATGACTTTTATCCACTGCGATTTTCCTAAAAATTTAGAAAAATAAAAAAAAAACTAACTGATTCAGTAATATTTTTACCATTTCAGTTAGTTTTTCATAAAAATCTTACAGGACTTTTGAGAATTCCTTGATGATTTGAGGAATCAAGGTTTCTGTTCTTCCTTCTGTACTTGCCCCCGAAGCGTTCTTGTGCCCACCGCCTCCGAACTTCTGTGCAATGGCACTTACATCGCATTTTTCGCGGGAACGGAGACCCAGTGTGCAGGAATGTTCTGTTTCCTGCCTTATGAAAACAACTGCCTCAACATTTTCAACTTCCAGCATGAGGGAGTAAAATGCGTCGCTGTCACGGCCATCCTGCCCCAACTTGCGGGTATCTTCCATAGTTTCGTAGGTGACTACAAGTTTTCCGTTGCAATGGCGTTCTGCACGGTCAAGCATGATGGAAAGGAGTTTCCTTGTGTTCCAGGGTTTTCCGCTGGTCATTTTCTGGTATGTCTTCCTTGGATCAGCACCTGCTTCCACAAGCTTTGCAGTGCTTCTGAATACTTCTGCGCTGTCATCTGTAAGAAAGCGGAAGAATCCTGTGTCTGTACAGATACCGAAGAATATGGTGTTTGCCTGTTCCTTTGTTGGTTTTCCTGCTATTGCTTCAAAGAGCTGGAGGACAAGGCATGCTGCGGCTGGGGAAGTAGGGTCGATGATGTTGTTTTCCCCGGAAACGTCGGCGGTCTTGTGATGGTCGATTATGAAGGTATCAAATCCTTTAAGGTCACCGTCAATTTCTCCAAGACGCTGAATTTCGGAGCAGTCTGTTATGATGAGCCCGCATTTGTTCCGTTCGTTCTGCGTCATGAAGGGGATGTCGTTCCTGAAATATTCCGCATAATTTTTGATTTCGTTTCTTTTGAAAGGGCCTGCATTGACCATTACATAAGGCTTCCCGATTTTTTCGATGATGTAGGAAAGACCCATGCAGGATGAAATGCAGTCTCCGTCAGGTTCCTTGTGACCTGCAATAATAAATGTTTCGTGTGAATCAAGGAATTTCTTAAAGCTGTCAATTTGAGTGTTGGAAATAATGATCATTTTAAAACCTTTCGCGCATTATAGTAATATATCTCAAAAATATCAAACGGGAGGATTTGGGCAAAAAAAAACTCCAGTCAGACAACTGGAGTTTTCATAAAGCGGATGTATTCCGTCAATTCAATTAGAGTTCGATTTCAAATGTGTCGGCATCTGCACCGTTAACTTCCATATTTGCAGGAGCCATTGCCCAGATTGGGTTAAAACGGTTTGACGGAACTGTTACGAGAACCTTTTGGAATTCTCCGTCCTTCTTGATTATTGTAAGGTATGAACCTATTTTTGCAGGTGCATTGCGGAACAAAAGCTTTCTGTGTCCTTCTGTGTTCTTTGCCCATTTTTTAGGGATAACTGCCGTCCCAATCTTTACACCCTGCTTTTCGTAAAGAACGACATAAGCGTCCTGTGCGTCGTAAATTTTATGGAAGCGAACATTCTGGTATGAGATGGATGAAATGTTGTCACCGTGATCCCATACGCGTGGTGTGCTTTCCTTGCCTGATTCATCAGCAGCTGCAGAGAATACCATTGCTGCTGCAAGTGCAAAAGTCAGTAATAATTTCTTCATAAATTCCTTCCTTGGTGTTTCCGTTCAATTAACATAACAGGCAACTGTTTATACAAGGGCAAGCATGATTGCCTTGATTGTATGCTTTCGGTTTTCTGCCTCATCCCAAACTTTGCTTGCATCGCTTTCAAAGACTTCTTCTGTTACTTCCTGTTCCTTTACGGCAGGGAGACAGTGCAAGAAAATGGTATCAGGTTTGCCCGTAGCAGCCATCAATTCCTTGTTTACCTGGTATGGCTGTAGAAGTTTTACGCGTTCTTCCTTTAACGCTTCTTCGCCCATTGAAACCCATACATCAGTATAAAGCGCATCTGCGTTTTTGACAACTGAAATTTCATCTGAGATGGTAATCTTGGCATCAGACTGTTTTGCAAAAGGTGTACAGATCTTGATGATTTCTTCGTCTGGAGAAAGTTCCTTTGGAGCGAAAACAGAGAAGTTGATGCCGACCTTTGAACAGATGAGCATGAGGGAACGGGCCATGTTGTTGCGACCGTCACCGCAGAAGCAGAGTGTAAGTCCCTTAAGGTGCCCGAAGTGTTCCTTGAGGGTCATGATGTCTGCCAAAACCTGAGTAGGGTGGAAATCGTCTGTAAGGCCGTTGATTACAGGGATTCCGGAATATTCTGCAAGTTCCTCAACATGCTTCTGCTTGAATCCGCGGAATTCAATGGCGCTGAACATTCTTCCGAGGACGCGGGCTGTATCTTTTACGCTTTCCTTTTCCCCAAGCTGAATGTCGTCAGTAGACATGAAAACAGGATGTCCGCCTTCTTCTCCGAATGCAGTTTCAAATGAAGAACGGGTACGGGTAGATCTCTTTTCAAAAATAAGGGCAATTGTCTTGCCGAGGAATCTCTGGTGGACTTCTCCTTTGTGGGACTGCTTTTTTACAAGAAAAGCATAGTCAAGAATCTGATTGATTTCTTCTGGTGTCCAGTCGATCCAGTTGAGAAGGCTTCTTCCTTTAAAAGGACTCTTGAATTTTTCTGCTTTCATAATCTTTACCCTCTGGTTATATAATATATATAATTATTCATTTATAACAAGATAAATGTATATTTATGCATTAGAGTCGCCGTTTAATAAATTTCAATATTTTGACAGAATAAAAAAGGCCTTCCAGAAAACTAGAAAGCCTTTCGGATCTTAGGGGCAATAGGGATCGAACCTATGACACACGGAATATGAG
>JAHAZL010000056.1 GCA_018384055.1 Treponema sp. | reverse complement strand
TTCTTCCCATCTATTCTTAAATGTTGCCCCCATTTTTCCACCTAAGGAATTTTACTTTATTTTGAAATTTTTAAATAGTGGGCTTAAGTTGATGATGTTAGCATAGGACCCCCAGTGTTACATAATTAGTTAAAATTAGTTTTTATCTGAAGATATTTTACACTATTCAATAAATAAAGCAGAAGGATTTTTCCCCCACAAATTGAAATTGTTGTTAGTGATTTATAAATGCATTCCCAATTTAGCCTTGAGAATATATGTTTGGTGTTGAAGTCTGTCTGTAGTAAGGCATTGTGTTTTTTTAGAGGTCTGTTCTGCATTCGCTGGTTTAAAACAATGAAGGGATGTGCAAAATGCAAAATACTTTTGGACATCCCTTTCTTGACTTAAGGCAATAAACTTATTCCTTAAATTGTGGTGGATAATTGTTTATGCCTGAAGTGCTGGTCGTTCGCTACGCTCACTAACGAGTTTTCTGGCGAAAACTCGCGGGCTTTCTCTGCTTACTTTATGACTGTAATGCAGTCACTGCAACTGTGGCGATAATATCATCTACATTGCAGCCGCGGCTAAGGTCGTTGAGAGGCTTTGCAAATCCCTGGCATACAGGACCGATTGCCATCCAACCGCCCATGCGCTGGCAGATCTTGTAACCGATGTTTCCTGCGTTGATGTTAGGGAAGATGAATGTGTTTGCATGTCCTGCAACCTTGCTTCCCGGAGCCTTGAGTTCTCCAACTTCAGGTGCGATTGCTGCGTCAAACTGGAATTCTCCGTCGAGGGCGAGTTCCGGAGCCTTTTCCTGAGCGATCTTTGTTGCTTCCTGACCCTTTGTTACGCGGTCTGTAAATTTCTTGTCGTTTCCAGATCCCTTTGTTGAGAATGAAAGCATTGCAACGCGTGGTTCGATACCTGCAATCTTCTTTGCTGTGTCTGCAGATGCAATTGCGATGTCTGCCATTTCTTCTGCAGTTGGTTCAATGTTGATTGCGCAGTCTCCGAATACAGAAACGCCTTCCTTGATGTATGGATTTCCGCATTCTGGAGCTACCATGATGAAGCATGAAGATACTGTCTTGATTCCAGGTGCTGTTTTGATGACCTGAAGGCCAGGGCGGAGTGTGTTTGCTGTTGAATGGCATGCACCTGATACGAAACCGTCTGCATCTCCTGCCTTGAGGATGAGTGCGCCATACATTGTTCTATCTTTAAGGATGTAGTCCTTTGCTGCTGCTACATCAGCATATTCTGGAGCATTTGTCTTCTTGTTGATTTTTCCTTCGCGTGCCTTGAACAAAAGTTCTGCGTACTTGTCTGCCTTTGAATCTGTGGTTGGATCGATGAGTGTTACTCCGCTCAAATCTACACCAGGAGCAACCTTTTCACATTCTTCCTTGTTTCCCAAAAGAATGATTTTTGCGATCCCTTCTTTTACGATAATAGAAGCTGCTTCTACAACGCGCTTGTCTTCACCTTCACAAAGAACAATTGTCTTTCCTGCTTTCTTTGCCTTTTCTTTTAATTCAGTTACAAAGTCCATAATTTGCCTTCTTATAAAAAAAATCTGCATCTAGAATACCACTCGGTCAAAAAGTTTGCAATTCATAGAAAATGCAAATAAAATAAAAAAACTGAATTAACATTCTTTTCACACAATGTGATGTATAATTTATAAAAGTAGGTAATTTAAATTGAAAATTATTTGTTGTGATGATGAAAAAAATCTTCTTCAGTATCATAAGAATCTTCTTCTTTCCATGGATGATGTTACTGAAGTGTACGATTTCTCTTATGCAGAAGATGTCCTCGATTTTGCAGAGAAAAACAAGGATGTGAATGTTGCAATTCTTGATATAAATCTTCCTGTAATGAACGGCATCGAACTTGCAGAAAAACTAAAGGAATCAATTCCCGACATCAGAATAATTTTCATTACCGGTTATTCGGAATACAAGACGGAGGCAACGAAAAACGGTTGCAGCGGTTACCTTACGAAGCCTACAAATGTAGATGAAATCAAGAAGGAACTTGCCTATGTCATGCAGGAGATAAAGGCTTCTGCTGCTGAAAAAATAAGGATCCAGTGTTTCGGTAATTTCGATCTGTTCATTAATCAAAAGCTTGTCACTTTCAGCCTTTCTAAGGCAAAGGAACTTCTTGCATATCTTGTTGATAAAAGGGGTTCCACTGTAAACGGCGGAGAACTGTGTGCTGTTTTGTGGGAAAACAATGAAGACGATGGAAAGAACAAGAACAACTTGAGGCACTGCTGGATGGCATTAAAGCAGACTCTTGAAAGTTTTGGTGCGCAGGACATGCTGAAAAAAGGCTGGAACTGTTACGGAATCGATGTAAATGCTTTCTGGTGCGACGCCTATGAATTTGAAAAGGGTGATGTTAAAGTTATCAATTCCTACAAAGGCGAATACATGAATCAGTACAGCTGGGCGGAAAACAGCAAGAGCATTTTCTGCAGGAAAGACTGAACGGAAAAAGTTTTCTTCTCTATGAGGGGTTTGTTATATGGTGCAGGGATTGGGTGTCTGTATAGCTTCGTTTGCAATTTTCATCACTTATATAATTTTTGGACTGATGTCTCCACGCAATATGAGCAAGAAGGTTGTTCTTCCTCCTCTGGGTCTTTTGTTCTGTCTTATTCGTTATGGTCTTGAATTGATGATGCTTTACGGTATGTTTGAAGGCTATATGTCCAAGGCCATAGTTCATTCCATTTTGCTTCTGTCTTCCTTTGGCATTACCGGAGTCTTCTACTTGCAGAATGCCGGATTCATGAATAATCCTGAAGTAATCGGGAAAAAAACTACCATTGCAGCCTATACTGCTTTGGTATCGGTTGTTCTGTTTACTTTCAACGCCTTTGCTGCCTGTGTAAGAAGACAGGAATTCCTTCTTGATAACTTTAAGTTTGTTGAAATTACAGAGTTTCTTATTCATGTGATTGTTATAGGACTTTTGATTTTTTACAGAAAGCAATACAGACCTAGAATTTTTATTCTTCTTCTTTCAAGCCTTCTTCTCTATTTGGTCTGCTGGTTTTCATGCATACTTATTTATGCACTGAAGATTGAGGCCTGTTACGAATACATAAAGGAAATCAATCCTGTTGCCATTGCAACTACGGTTCAGATCTGCATTCAGTTTTTTGTGTTTTATAATGTTGTCTACGGAAATTTTTTTGAAAACCGAATCAAGCTTGAACATTCTCTGATAAGTGTTTCCCAGTCTCAGATTCAGCCTCACTTTGTTAACAATGTCCTTTACAATATTAAGGTGCTTTATCAGTCTGAACCTGAAAGAGCTGAAAGAATGCTGAACAATCTTTCCAAATTTCTGAAGGGAAACAAGGATGCCTTTGACACTGTTTCTCATCATCCCTTTGAACGGGAACTTGAACATATTGAATGTTATCTTGAGATTGAAAAGGAACGTTTTGACAATATATCTGTTGTTTATGATATAGCCATAAAGAATTTTTCAGTCCCTCCTTTGATACTTCAGCCTATCGTTGAAAATTCTATTCAGCATGGACTTAGGGCAAAGAAGTCCGGTGGGACCATAAGGATTTCTACCTGGGAAAAGGATGGAAAAATTTTCATTTCCGTAAAGGATGACGGAGTCGGTTTTGACGTGACAAAACCAAAGGACACAAAAAGAAAACATCTTGGCATTGAAAACACTAAATTCCGCATTGAAAAAATTTGCAACGGCACCATGGATGTGAAAAGCATCGTAAATGCAGGTACGGAAGTTCTTATTACGATTCCTTCGAACAATTGATTTTTTTTGCTGGCGGATTTTTTTTAATAAAGGATTTCTTTAATCCTGGAGAATTCATTTTACATTTTTTTTTCGTAGTGATATTATTTTTTTGTGGACTTTAATAAACTTAAGTTTTTTAAGTTCCACTTTATTTTTTATCTTCAAGAGGTACTTTTATGGCAAAAGACATCGACTGGGGCAACTTGCCTTTCGGCTACATGGAAACAAGCAAGAGTTTCGTAGCAAACTGGAAAGACGGTGCTTGGGATGAAGGAACTCTTACTTCTAACCACACAATCACAATGAGCGAATGCGCCTGCGTCCTTCAGTATGCACAGACATGTTTCGAAGGACTTAAAGCATATACAACTTCAGACGGAAAAGTCGTTACATTCAGACCTGACCTCAACGCTGACCGCATGGCAGACAGCTGTACTCGCCTTGAAATGCCTGTTTTCCCAAAGGAAAAGTTCATTCAGGCTGTAATCGATGTTGTTAAGGCAAACCTTGACTATGTTCCACCTTACGGAAGCGGCGCTACACTTTACATCCGTCCATTCATGTTCGGTTCAAATGCAGTTATCGGTGTTAAGCCTGCTACAGAATTCCAGTTCCGTATTCTTGTAACTCCAGTAGGACCATACTTTAAGGGCGGAGTAAAGCCAATCAAGGTTCGCATTTCTGACCGCGACCGTGCAGCTCCTCACGGAACAGGTGACATCAAGGCTGGTCTCAACTACGCAATGTCTCTCTACAACATCGTGGATGCACACAACTGCGGATATGCAGAAAACATGTACACAGACCCTGCAACACATACTTATATTGAAGAAACTGGTGGAGCAAACATCCTCTTCGTTGACAAGAAGGGTACTCTCATTACTCCAAAGTCTGGTTCAATCCTTCCTTCAATCACACGCCGTTCTTTGATTACAGTTGCAAAGGACATCCTCGGCATGAAGGTTGAAGAACGCAAGGTAAACAAGAAGGAACTCAAGAAGTTCGTTGAATGCGGTCTTTGCGGTACTGCAGCCGTTATTTCTCCAATCGGACAGATCGACGACCACGGAAAGTCAATCATGCTTCCAAGCGGAATGGAAAACATCGGTCCAGTCATGCAGAAGCTTCGCGAGACTTTGACGGGCATCCAGATGGGAACTGTAAAGGGACCAGAAGGATGGGTTGTTGAAATCAATTAATAATTAAGAATGCATAATTCATAATTTAGTCCTCCGGACGGTCTTGCGATTGCAGGCTGCCGGGGGATTTTTTTTGTACGTAGATTAATAGGGGGCTGTCCCCGTTGCCATGTCGTTTTTTTCGTCATTGCGAGGAGCCTGCGACGAAGCAATCCTGATTAATAGGGGTCTGTCCCCGTTGCCATGTCATTTTTTTTGTCATTGCGAGGAGCCTTTGACGAAGCAATCCATGTGCGGTTTATTTTTCCAGAACAAAGAGAAATTCGTTTACATGAATGTCGCGGTTTTTAAGGTTGCGGCTTCCGCGGAAGGTGTTGTATAGGATTTCTACCGTCTTTACCTTGCCGTATTTTTTCAGCATGTTCTTCATTTCGTCAAATTCGATGAAACCTTCATTATTATAGGAAACAATTGTGTATTTTGCATCGAGATTGGCAATGATTTTGTCCATGGAATACAGTGCGTATGCTTTTTTGTTGAATTTGGACCTGTTCCAGTTGCATGGGATGCCCGAGACTTTGCTTAGCTTTACATCCGGAATCGAATTGTCCGCAATGAGATTCAGCATGAAGTAATTGCTTCCGTAAGGGTGCTGGTTGTATGGCGGATCAAGGTATGCAATGTCGATTTTCTTTAGTTCTGCAGAAAGTTCCACGGTATCCTGCTGGAATAGCTGCATTTTGCTTGAATAGTTGCTGAAAACAGGCACTGGAAGTTCAACCTGACCCATGATTCTTGTGAGTGCGTTCTTTCCTGTTCCTCCGAAGCACCCGATACCTGTCTTTTTGTCCTTGTAAAAGCCTTTGAAGACTCCGCTTGTATTCACATGGATGCTGGCTTCCGTTAAAAGAGGTGCAAGAAAGAAATTCCTGTATTCTTCATCAACTTTTTCTATCAATTTTCTGTAAGTATCGATTCTTTCTGCGTTTTCGCGGGTGTAAAAGGCCCTTTCGCCGGCCTTTATGTCGTTTGTGTCCTTGGGGGCGTAGTTTTCGCAGATGATTCCCGGAGTTTTTACCTCAAAAAATTCTTTTTCCAGGACATTTCTAAGATCAAAATACCTGTCGGCATCAAATTCACGCCTGTTGAAAAGGTAGCAGGAATTGAGGATTCGGCTGTAATTTTCAAGGTCATTGGCGATTACAAGGGATGAATGCTGCTTGAGCATGCGGGCAACGATACCGCTTCCGGAAAAAAGGTCGGCGGTAACAAGCTTTTTCTTGTTGAGTTTTGCCTTTATGAGTTCAATTTCCTTCTGAATGTACCCGATGAGGATTCTTTTGTTTCCTATATATGTGATTATCTGGGTCGTAAGGAAGTCGTTGTTTTCCGCCATGCCGTTCAGTATAGAGATAAAACGGAAAAAAAGCAATTTTATATGTCAGAGGGGACAGACCCCTCAGAACCCAATGAAAATATGTCAGAGGGGACAGACCCCTAACTTTCGTCAGGGACACACCCCTCATATCACCAGTCACCATTGAAAATAGATATTTTTACCTATATAATTGTAAAAATAGGAATATTGTATGGAAAATAATTCGCTTGGAAACATCACATCGCTTAAACCTGTTGTAAAACCTATCCGCATGGGTATTGATGTCGGATCCACAACCGTTAAGGTTGTTGCTTTAGGTGACAATGATGAACTCCTTTACGGAGCATATGAACGCCATCGCGCAGACATCCGCAATACAATCATTGCAGTTGTAAATAAAGCTTTTGATACATTGGAAGGTCTTTTCCCTCAGAAGGAAAATCAGACTGTAAGTGTAAAGGTTACTGGATCGGGAGGTCTTTCCGTTTCCCAGTGGCTCAACATTCCTTTCATCCAGGAAGTTGTTGCGGCAACTACAGCTGTACGCAAAATCATTCCGCAGACTGATGTTGTCATCGAACTTGGTGGTGAAGATGCCAAGATTACATATTTTAAAGGCGGCGTAGAACAGCGCATGAACGGAACTTGTGCCGGCGGTACAGGTGCCTTCATTGACCAGATGGCAGCTTTGCTTGAAACAGATGCTTCTGGCCTTAACGAACTTGCCCGCGGTGCAACAACAATCTATCCGATTGCTGCCCGCTGCGGTGTTTTTGCAAAGACAGACGTTCAGCCGCTCATCAACGAAGGTGCAAGAAGGGAAGACATTGCCGCATCTATTTTCCAGGCTGTTGTTTCCCAGACAATTTCGGGACTTGCCTGCGGTAAACCAATCAGGGGTCATGTTGCATTCCTTGGTGGACCATTGCACTTTTTGGACCAGCTTCGCGAACGCTTTGTAGTTACCCTCAAACTTAAGGAAGACGAACAGATTGTTCCTGAAAACAGCCAGCTCTTTGTGGCTTCTGGTGCCGCCTATTCTGCAGAAAGAGAAATCAAATGGGTAAATGCTAAGGGTGAAGATACACCTGCCGTATTTCCGACAATAAAGGAATTCCGCGCAAGCCTTACAAATCTTGTAGGGGCTGAAATGCAGGAAGTTCAGCGTCTTGAGCCTCTATTTACTTCTCAGGCTGAACTTGATGAATTCAACCAGAGGCATTCAACTGAAAAGGCTCTTGTAGGTGAACTTGATAAGACTGAAGGTCCTGTTTTCCTTGGCCTTGATGCAGGTTCTACAACTACAAAGGCAGTCCTTACTGATACAAAGGGAAGGATCCTCTGGCGTTTCTACGATGTAAATGCAGGAAATCCTGTTGACCTTGCAGTAAAGGTTCTTAAAAAACTATATTCAATTCTTCCTGAAAAATGCTATATTGCCCGTGCCGTTTCTACAGGTTACGGTGAAGCATTGTTCCAGGCAGCCCTTGGCGTTGATGCCGGTGAAGTTGAAACAATCACCCACTATCGCGCCGCAGATTTCTTTGTTCCTGGCGTAGAGTTCCTTCTGGATATCGGTGGTCAGGACATGAAGTGTCTCCGCATGAAGGACGGTGCCATCGTAAGCATCCAGCTTAACGAAGCCTGTTCTGCAGGATGCGGTTCCTTCCTTGATAACTTTGCACGCACAATGGGTATGAGCGTCCAGAAATTCTCTAAGATTGCCCTTATGGCAAAGAAGCCTGTAGACCTTGGTACCCGCTGTACAGTATTCATGAACAGCCGCGTTAAGCAGGCACAGAAGGAAGGTGCTGAAGTTGCAGACATTTCTGCGGGTCTTTCTTATTCCGTAATCAAAAATGCTCTTTTCAAGGTAATCAAGCTTCGCCGTGCAAGTGAAATCGGTACAAAGGTTGTAGTTCAGGGTGGAACTTTCTTTAACGATGCAGTTCTCCGTGCCTTTGAAAAAATTGCAGGTGTAAATGTATACAGACCTGATGTTGCAGGCCTCATGGGTGCCTATGGTAGTGCCCTCATTGCCCAGGACCAGTGGGAAGACCTTCGCCGTCCAAAGCCGGATGATCCTGACCAGACTCCAAAGTTCGTTAAGTCAAACATTGCTACAGTAGATCAGCTTGAAAACTTCAAGGTTGAGCTTGAACTTAAGCGCTGCGGAAAATGTTCAAACAACTGTCTCCTTACAATCAATACTTTCATTGCCGGTGACGAACGCCGCAAGTTCATTACTGGAAACCGCTGTGAACGCGGTGCAGACATTGAAGAATCTTCTGCAGATAAGTCAAAGCTGGTTGATGCAAGCAACAAAGCAAATACAAAGGGGGCGGACGATGACAACGAAAAGCTTCCTAACCTTTTTGAATGGAAGTACAAGAGGCTCTTCAGCTATGTACCTCTCAAGGCAGAGGATGCACCAATGGGAGATGTCGGTATTCCTCGTGTCCTCAACATGTATGAAAACTATCCTTTGTGGTTTACATTCTTTACAAAGCTTGGATTCCGCGTAAAGCTTTCTCCTAGATCAAGCCGTGCAATCTACGAAAAGGGACTTGAAACAATTCCTTCAGAATCAGTTTGTTACCCAGGAAAAATTTCCCACGGTCATGTGGAAAGCCTTCTTCAGCAGGGTGTAAAGTTTATTTTCTATCCTTGTGTTCCTTATGAAAAGCAGGAAGATCCTGGAGCTGGAAACCACTACAACTGTCCTATCGTCACAAGCTATCCTGAAGTTCTCCGAAACAATGTTGATCGCCTGAGACAGGATGATACAATTTTCTTCATGAATCCGTTCCTTCCTATCTATGACAAGGACCGTCTTGCAGTTCGTCTCTTTGAAGAGATGACAAAGAAATTCCCTAAGCTTACAAAGAAACAGATTTCAGATGCTGTTGAAGCTGCCTGGGCAGAACAGGAAAAGTTCAAGAAGGAAGTTCAGGAAAAGGGTGAAGAAGCTCTTGAAGAGACAATCACTCGCGGCGGTAACGGTATCGTTCTTGCAGGCCGTCCTTATCACCTTGATCCGGAAATCAACCACGGTATTCCGGAAATGATCAATGGTCTTGGAATGGCTGTATTTACGGAAGATTCTGTTGCTCACCTTGGTTCCATTGAAAGGCCTTTGCGCATCATTGACCAGTGGTCATACCACAACAGACTTTACCGTGCCGGTGTATTCGTAAGCGGCATGGCAAACATGGAACTCGTTCAGCTTACCTCTTTCGGCTGCGGCCTTGATGCCGTTACTGCAGATCAGGTTGATGAAATTATGAAGTCAAAGAGCCGCATGTATACCCTCATCAAGATTGACGAAGGTTCAAATCTTGGTGCAGTTCGTATTCGCATCCGCTCCCTCATTGCAGCTGTTCGTGCCCGTGAAAGAAACAGGACAAAACTTACCGTGAAATCTGCCGCCTTCAAGCGCCAGGTATTCACAAAGGAAATGAAGTACAAGCATACAATTCTTGCTCCTCAGATGAGTCCTATCCACTTCAGGCTTGTTCAGCAGGCCTTCAGGTATTCAGGATATGACTTCGTTGTTCTCGATGCAGTTGACCCAATGGCCATTGAAACAGGTCTCAAATATGTAAACAACGATGCCTGCTATCCATCAATTCTTGTTGCGGGGCAGATGATTGCAGCCCTTCAGAGCGGCAAGTATGATGTAAACAAGACAAGCCTTATGGTTACTCAGACCGGCGGTGGATGCCGTGCTACAAACTACATCGGATTCATTCGCCGTGCTCTTGCTGATGCTGGCCTTTCTCAGGTTCCTGTAATTTCATTGAGTGCCCAGGGCTTTGAAAGCAATCCTGGCTTCAAGATTACTCCAAGCCTTTTGATCCGTGCCATGAGAGCCCTGGTCCTTGGAGACCTTTTGATGCGCGTTCTCTACAGAACCCGTCCTTATGAAAAGGTTCCAGGCAGTGCCAATGCCCTCTATGAAAAATGGAACGGAAAATGTGAACTTTCATTGAAGTCACTTTCTCACTTGAAGTTCAGAAAACTCATCAAAGGAATTGTCCGTGACTTTGACAGGCTCCCTCTTGTTCCTGTAAAGAAGCCTAGGGTTGGTGTTGTAGGTGAGATTCTCGTTAAATTCCATCCTACTGCAAACAACGACATCGTAAATGTTATTGAACGCGAAGGTGCAGAATGCGTAATGCCTGACCTTATGGACTTCTTCTTCTATACATTCTCTACCGGTATTTTCCGCCATCAGGAACTTGCTTTCCCTAAGAAAACGGAGAAGAATGCACGTCGCCTTGTTTCTATGCTTGAACTTTTCCGCGGTTATATGAAGAAGCAGCTTAGAAAGAGCCACCGTTTTGAACCTCCACACTTGATCTATGACATGATGAAGGGAGTTGATGATATAGTTCAGCTTGGAAACATTACGGGTGAAGGCTGGTTCCTCACTGCAGAAATGGTAGAACTCATTCACAGCGGTTGTCCTTCAATTGCCTGCGTTCAGCCATTTGCCTGTCTTCCTAACCATGTTACGGGAAAGGGTATGATCAAGGAACTTCGCCGCAGATATCCTGAGGCAAATATTTCAGCCGTTGACTATGACCCAGGTTCAAGTGAAGTTAACCAGCTTAACCGCCTTAAGCTTTTGCTTTCAAATGCTCCAGTTGGAAAGCATCCGGATGAGGAAGCTGACGGAATGGTTCATGGACCTGACAAGTCGGTTGTAAAACCTGAAGTTCAGCTTGCAGAAGGTGCTGCCCAGTTTGTTGATCCAGAACCTGTTGCCATGAAGGATGCTCCGGTAAGCAATTAAACTGAAACTTTCTGTCTGGTCTGTTGTTATTATAATAAAGCTGGCTCTGGTAATCTTGAGTTTCCAGTGCCTCCATCAAGTGAATGCTTATGAAAAAATTATTGTTGAATTTTATTTTTATAGTCCTTGGATTTTCTGCCTTTGCAGACTACAACAGCTATGATATTCCAGACTCTGCAGAAATCAGACGGACTATAGTCAATTCCTGGCTTACTCCTGATCTTAATACATTAAGGAACTACAAGGAACAGTTCAAGGACAACAGGGTTGGCGTTACCTATCAGATACGTCTTGAAGAAAGTGACGATGAGTTTAGCGTTGTTGTTGCTCCCCGTTCGGAAATCGACATCAACATGATAAACGGCGATACTGTAAAAACCGTACGGGCTGCCGTTTATCCCAAAGGAGCTGCAGGCAGCTGGATTTTATATCGCAGCAAGAACAAGGGTGAAAAGCCACTTCGTGTAGAATATTATTTCAATCAGGATTCTGATGTTTACCTTCAGTTCAGACCGGAAGGAACCAAGACTTATGCAGACCTTATAATCTGCGGATCCTATGCTGCCCGTTCCGTCCTTGTTGGAGTTCCTTTCAACAGGCTTTATACGGCTTCTTTCCATGAAGTGAGGAACTGGACAAAGAAATCCCTTCCATGGGACAAGGTAACAGTCCTTAAAAATCAGTATACAAATACACTCATAATGGCAGGCACTATCCGCAATAATCTTGATTCTTTCACGTTTATGGATGATGCAAGCTATGACGAACATGGAAAACTCAAGTCCATCTTTACAGGAAAAGACATTCTTGTAATGGATGAATACGGTAATCCTGTTTCTGCAGAAGAACTCAAGAAAAAGCATTTCCTTTCTGGAGCCGGATTCCTCAAGTGGATCGTTGACGGTATCGTTGAGCCTTACCGCGGCTATGGAACAGCAATCCAGCAACTTACAGTTCCTACAATGGAATTTAATTCTGTGGGAAAGAACGGCGTAATGTCTCAGGACTGGAACCTTACATTTACTTTGGACTGGTGCAGAAACCTTGCCTCGGAAGCATATTCAATCCGGTCAAGCAGGCATGGAGACTACAAGTCTGCTGGCCTTGATGTAAACTACAATTATTTTTCATCAGAAATCGTTGACGGTAAAATCCTCAATTCTACTGGGTATCTTAAAAACACTGGATATTCGGCAGACCACTTGAAGTCAATGCTTTATGTCCTTGCCGTTACCGAACCTGAATGGTTCTATCTTGGTGCAATTAGGCAGGGATCTGCCATCAAGGCAGACGACCTTGTTTTCAATAACTGTATAGTATTCTTCCCTTATTTTGACAGAAACGGAAAATTCGGATGTTTCATTTTTGAACAGGGTGAAGAAATCTCCATGGACAAATTCCTTGAAAAATACAGCGGAGCTTATGTACATCTCGAAAGAGTAAAAGCAACTGAGGCATTTTTCCCTTATGAAAAAAAATAAAGCAAAAAAAATTACCGTTGCTGTGTCTGCTGTGTTTCTTGCAGCCTCTCTTGGTTTTGCAGGGCCTGCAGATTCAGCGTCCGGTGACTCCTGGATTTTTTCAGAAATCGTTACTGCATATTCAGGAGCCGCTTATCCTTCCGTAATTGAACACGCAGACACTCTTGTTCAAAATCATCCAGATTCAATCTACTACTACAAGGCACTTTTATATAAAGGTGAAAGCCTTTGTTTTCTCGGAAGAAATTCTGAAGCGGAACCTGTGTTATCAAGAGCATCTGGTAGTGATGATGTGGATGTTCAGGTCATGTCCTTCTATTGGCTTGGAAGGTCAAAGCTAGCCCTAAAGAAAAATTCGGATGCTTTGGCTGCATTTTATAAATGCTGCAAAATATCCAGATCAAAAAAAATCTCAAAGAAGTCCGAGCATTATTACAATATGGCGGTTTATTATGCTGGAGAAATCTATTTCATTTCTGAAGAATACGGAAAATGCATTCCTGTTTTTGAATCCGTAGTTTCCAGAGGTGGCAGTTATCCAGTGGATTCCTATTCGGATTCCTTTGTCATGCTTTTTGAAAGCTACCTTTATGAAAAGAAATATGACGCACTCATTTCTCTGTATAAAAAAACGCCTGAGATGAAGGGGCAGCCTCTTTCTAATCTATATGCTGAACTTTCCTTGCTGGCATCGAAAGCCTATGAAGGCAAGAATGATTATAGAAATGCATGGACTTGCTGTACCAAAGCCTTCGACAGTACTGATGTAAGTGTTTCAACAGAAGGCTTCAGAACTGCCTATAGAATTTCTTCATCCTACGAAAAGCAGACGGGTAAAAATTCTGCTCAGGTTTTTGAAAGACTTTCAGAAAAATTTTCTTCAAATCCTGAACTTCTGGCAGAATTCTGGACTCGAGTTGCCACTGATTGTTTTGAAAACGGGGATTATGAAAATGCCCTTTCTTATTTCAATAGAGCGGAAAAGTACGATGGGGAAAAACGGTATGCGTCCTTGATTTCCCTTTACCGTGCAAGGGTTAGTGGCAATCCCCTTGAATTGGTGGGGAAACTTGAGGAAAGCAATGAACTCTATGCAGATTACGAAGCGGCTTTTGCAGAACAGTATGCCTTTATAGGAGACTGGTCAAACTGTTGTAACCATGGAAAGAATGCCTACGAAAAAACAAAAGTATCCGATGATGTAAACCTTTGCCGAAAGTCTGCCTATTACTATGCCATGGGACTTCTAAACTGCGGGAAAATAAATGAGGCGGAAAATATCCTTGAATCAGGGAAAGTTATCTTTAAAAAAGGAGAATCTTTCTATGATGGAAAACAAAAACTTCTTGCCCGTTGCTATGCCATGTCCGGAAGAGAAAAGAAGGCTATGGAAATTTACGGAAGCCTCAATCTTGCCGGTGATGAAATTACTGACTATGCAAAAGTTCTTTTTTCCTGCGGTTATCTTGCTTTAAGTAAGAAGGAAGGCCTCAGGTCAAATTCAGTTGAAGGAAAATACATTGCGGCCCTTTCCTGTTTCAATTTGAAGGAATGGAAAAATGCAGAAAATCTGTTTTCTGAATACCTTATGACAAATGCAAAGACCAACAGAGGATATGCTGTTTTTTATCTAGGATACTGCCAGTATAAACTTGGAAAAACTTCGGCATTCGATACTCTTGAAAATTTCAGCAGCCTTTTTCCAGGCCATTCCCTTTGCTATAGTGCAGCAATTGTTTGTGCAAATTCTTTCATTTCTGCAGGTGACTTTAAGAAAGCTCTTGAACAATCTTCCCTTGCAGTCAACCTGGCAAGATCCGACGGGGAAAAAGAAAGTGCAACATTGCTTGCCTCATCTGTCTATGCTGACTCTGGCAATTTGGATAAAGCCATCTCAGTCCTTTCTCCTTATGTAAAAGCTTCTAGTGATTTTGGAATTTACTGCAGGTATGAAACTGCTTTGCTTTATTCCCGCGCCGGAAAAATTAATGAAAGTGACAGGCTTTTCAAGGAGATAGGAACTAGATTTTCTTCTTCTAAATATGCAGAGGAAAGTTACTATCGAAGGGCAGAGTTGTTTTATTCAAATGAAAAATTCAGGGAAGCGATCCTTCGTTTTGAAGACTATAAAAAAAATTATCCAAAGGGAAATTATTATGAAGGAGCGCTTTTTTATTGTGGAGACAGTCAGAGGAAAATAGGAGATTCAAGGATGGCTATGCTTTCCTATGAACTTCTTCTTTTGGAATATCCGAAATCTTCTTTTGCCTATGCTGCTTCAAAAAATCTTGTTGGACTGTACAGGGAAGACGGAAATTATCCTAAGGCTTTGGAAATCTGCAAAAAGATGCTGGATTCTGCTTTAAACGAAGAGCAGAAGAGTCATGCAAGAAAAGAAATGGAATCTCTTAAGGTTCTTGCTGAATCGGGAAATGATCCTAAGAAGATTATACTTTCAAAAAAGTATGAGTCCCTCGGGAAACATAAGACAAGGGAAGGTCGCATTGCCGGTACTGAACTTGCAGAATTCATCTGGAATGCAGAAAAATATTCTGATGCAGCCCTTTCGATTTCCGAAAGAATTTATGCAGAACAGACAAAAAGTGGCAACATAGATGCAGAGTGCCTTTATGCTGCTAAAAACGCCGTTATTCTTGCAGAAGGGAAAAGGCACGATAATGATTGCCTTTCATCTGCCGGGTATTTTCTTGCTGCTGCAAAGTATTCCCGCATGGGTGGAAGCAATGAACTTGCATCCAGAGCACTTTACGGTGCGGCAGAAACTTTTGATGCTGCAGGAAAGAAAGGTGATGCAAAGAACGTTGCGGAAAACTTAATTGAACTGTATCCGGATACTGTCCATGCAAAAAGTGTCCGAGAATTCTTGAAAAGGTAGTGTATGAAAAAATTATTTGTTGTAATGTTTGCCTTCTGTGCAGCCCTTTGTTTTGCACAGAATAATGAGGATGAAAAAATTCAGCTTCCGGAAATGACAACAACTGTGTCTGGAGATACAATTGTTGCCGGTCGTGATGCTGTTCCTGACTTTTCAAAGGTTGTTCCTTCTGCAGGTGAAGAAAAGAACATCATGCCAAAACTTCCTGGAGAACACATTGTCTATGATGACGGTGCAGAACCTGAAGCAAATTTCTTTACTGGTGAAAACAAAAACGTGTATGCTCAAGGGTTGGTTGGCGGAGGTTTCCCTGGAGACTTTATAGGGGACTTTTCCGTATTCAAGGATTCAAATACTGATCCTTTCAGAATTGAATTTTCTCATTTCAGCAGAAACGGTTATGGAAAGCATACTGCAGGTGACGGTTACTTTGACAACGGTACAAAACTCTATGCGGAAAAATCCTTTCATGCCATTGAATCTGATTTGACCATTGGCGGAAGGTACGACAGGTGTTGTACTGGTCTTCAGGGCTTGAATGCTTACTTCTATGACATGAACTCGCAGAAAGTTTCCGGAGTTTTTCTTTTTGACCATTACTTTGGCGATTCTGGTTTTGAATTTTATTCAGAATCCGAAGCCTACTGGTACAACCGTTATTCTGGAATCATCAATGACGGAAATTTTCTTAAGCAGGAAAAAAACGTAAATGTTTTCTATACGGATCCTGGATTTGTTTTCTCATGGTACAACAAGGGATTTTCTGCAGGCCTTGAGTGCAATTTTCAGCTTGAAACTTTCATCGGCAAACACGATGAAGTCATAACGGACGAAATTTTCCGTGGTGATGCAACCCTTTTTACAGGTTATGAAAGCGACTTGGTTACGGCTTTTCTTCGCGGTGGCATTGCAGGAGGAACAGAAATCGGATATGAAAGAAATGTCGTTCCTTCATTCAGTACTGGTGCAGAAGTCAGGACTCCACTTAGCAACGGACGCAAACTTGTCATCGGTTTAAACGGTGGTCTTGAAACAAATCACGAGCAGTTTTCTGTTCTTGAAAGAAAATACAAGTTTGCTCAGATGACAAGCCTTACAAAGGAATCTTCAGACTGGTTTGCAAATTCAAAGATTGTAATTCCTCTTTTTGATTCCATTACTCTTAACAGCGGTATAGAATTCAAAAAAACAGCCTTTGACAACTATGCCTGGGAAGGTGACTATTCAACAAGGAAACCTTGTGGCGTGTTTGGATTTAAGCCCTATGACAGAATTCTCTTTACTACAGACAATGGCCTTACTGTAAAATACGGCATCTTTACTTTGCGTGGAGGATGGAGGGCTCACTGGAAACACGTTCCTTCAAATGAATACAGGCATTCCGTTGAAGGTTCCATTGCCTATGATGATGAATTCGAAAGATGGGGATTTTCTGCAGGTGTAGTTGAATCCATTGATACAAAGAGCGACAAGTGTCCAAATCTTCGCGGGAATATTTACCTGAACATCAAGAAGTCAATGAGGCTTTCTCTTGAAATGGAAGATGCCATCAAACTTTTTTCAAGAAAGGATAGGGAATATGTTGAATCAGGCTATCTTGTAAGGGCTGGAAGTGTAACTTTCCTGTCACGCTTTTTCTTTTAAAGAGTAGCTACAAAGAGGTTTTTATGTTTCAGATATTGAAAAACGGCGGAATACTTATGATTCCGATTATTGCTTGTGGTTTGCTCGTTGTTTTTATTGTTGCGGAAAGACTTCACTATTTCTTTACTGTAAAAAAAAGGGAAGAGACTTTTTCCGAAGATATTGATCAGGCCCTTAGAAACGGAAACTATGCCGTAGCAGAGAACATCTGCAATAATGCAGGGACTCCCTGTGCCTCAGTCGTTAAGGATGCCATCAATTGCAGGGGGCTTAAAGAGGAAGATCTTAAGGAATATGTTCAGACCAAGATGGATCTTGCTGTCCCTCGTTTTGAACATCTCCTTTCTGCCCTCGGTACAATTTCAAATGTAGCGACCCTTCTTGGACTTTTGGGTACAGTAACTGGAAACATCAAGGCTTTTGGTGTTCTTGGCAATGGCGGAACCATGGGAGATCCTGCATTGCTTGCTTCTTCCATCGGTGAAGCCCTTGTAACTACAGTTGCAGGCCTTGTTGTTGCAATTCCTGCTATCATCTTCCACAGCTATTTCAATTCCCTTGTAAACCACAGCATCAAGAGAATGGAGCTTACTGTTACCAGAGTTGTGTTCCGCCTTACAGGAAAGGAGCTTTGATAAATGAAAATTTCAGGCAGAAGAAATAAAGGCAGTGTTGGGGGGGTAGACCTTTCTCCAATGCTGGATGTTATTTTCCAGCTCATCCTTTTTTTTCTTGTTTCTACAACTTTTTCTGTTCTTCCTGCAATAAATGTAAATCTTCCTGAAAGTTCTACATCCCGGGGGGTTGAAACAAGCAGCATTACCATTACTGCAAAGGAAGACGGAACCCTTTACTGTAATGAAGACAAGGTTTCAATGAAGGAACTTGAGAAAATCCTCAAGGAATTTGACACAGGGGACAGACCCCGAAATGAGTTCCCCGTTTCTATTCAGGCTGATTCAAGCGTTGCAAACGGCAAGATTGTTGCTCTCTTTGATGTCATAAGGTATAGCGGTTTCAGTGCCGTAAGTCTCAGAACTACAGGAAAAAAATGAATTTCAATGAAATTGAGGCAAAGGGCAGGCATTTTGCCCTTCAGGTTACTGCGGCATTTCTTCTCTTTCTTGTCATTCTTTGCCTTGTAATAAGGATTGATTCCAACTCTAAGTATCAGGAGCTTTCAATTCGCCTTGATAGTGTTCCGGTTGCAAAGGAAAAGATTGCATTTTCTCCAAAGGGTGAACCCGTAAAAGCACAGAAAGAAACTTCTGAAAGGCTGGAAAAAAGGAACGAAGACAAGCAAGAATCCCAAAAGCAGGTGAAAACGGCTGAAAAAAGGATTGAAAATACACAAAAGAAGGCAGAACCAGTACAAGACAAGGCAAATTCGGACAATTCCAGACAGAAATTCGAAGAGCCTAAAATAAAGAAAAGCATTGAAGAGCTTATGTCGGAGAATAATTCAGTCAAAAAGAAGGATGTTGAATTCGACGAAAGCCTTTTTGCAGACGACAATTCGCCTGTTCAGGCAAAGGAATCACCATCTTCAAAAAATGTGGCCGTTCCAAAAAGTTCATTGAGCGGTAGTTCTGCAAGTTCAGGATCCCAGAGATCTTCGGCCTCAAGTTCCTCTTCTTCGAGTTCAGATGACAATTCTGTTTCGGCTTCTACTGCAAGCGCCCTTGACGACATCAAGAACACCGTTTTTTCATCAACGGTTACCGATGGAGTTAAGAGCAAAACCAGCCTTCAGGCTTTTAGAAGCAATGGCGTAGTTTCAATGAAAATGTCGGACGGCAGTGCAAGGCAGCTTCTGTATCCTAAAAGTCCGTCCATATCCATTTCCGAAGAAAATGCAATGCTGGTTGATGCCACAAGGTCTGTTACCATTTCCTTTACTGTAAGGGCTGACGGTACAGTTCCTGTTGTGGAAATTCAGATAAGTCCTGGTTCTTTGATTCCTGTCGAAATACAGACTGAAATAAAGGCGCAGATAAAGGACTGGAAGTTTTCTGAAGAACCTTCGGGAAAAAATGCAAGGGCAATGTTCAATTACAGCCTTGAACTGGAACTCAAGCAAAAGTCTTGAGATTTAGCGAATTTCCTACTATAATAGGAGCATGTACAAGGATATACGGGCAGTAGCATTTGACATTGATGGAACTCTTTATCCTTCGTGGAAGCTTTTCATCCGTATGCCGCTGCATGTTCTCAAGAACCTCAAGCTTTATATTCACTTCAATAAGACCAGGCACATAATGCATAGAACTGCGCCTCTTGCGGATTTCTATGAGTATCAGGCCCGTATGCTTGCAGAAGTGTCTTCCATTAAAAGTCCTCGTGCAAAAGAAATCATCAATGATATCTGCTATGACGGTCTAAAAAAATTCTTTAAGAAAGTAAAGCCATATCCACATGCTTACGAATGCATTAAGGCGATGAAAGATGCAGGCCTTAAAATCGGAATATTGTCGGACTTTCCACCGGAACAAAAAGGGGATATATGGGGAATCCGCGATCTTTGCGATGTCTGCATTGGTTCTGAAGAATCTGGTGCCCTTAAGCCTTCGATTTATCCATTTGGAATACTTGAGCGCAAGCTTGGGGTTCCGGCAGATAAAATCCTTTATGTTGGAAACAGTGTAAAGTATGATGTTCTTGGAGCAAAAGGTGCTGGAATGAAGACGGCATACATTCTTAAGGGGTTTAAGAAACTGTTCAACATAAAGCTACCTGAAGCTGACATATCATTTAAAAATTATCGTCAGTTGCAGAAAATCGTGCTAGAATAGACAGTCAAGAATACAAAAAGAATAATCAAATTGGGTGGGATTAAAAAGTGATTATCATTGGAATTGTTATCTCTGTAATATTATCTGCGGTTGTTTCCATTGTAGTTCGTCAGCTTGATAAAAATGAAAGTCAGATGGAAAAAGTCAAAAGATATGCTGATGCAAGAAGAAAGGAATTTGACGACTACTTTAACCAGCAGATAGAGTCCCAGAAATTCATCATCAACGATCTCGAAACAAAGAAGATTGAAACTGAAGCTGCCATCAGCAGGATGGAAGACCAGATCAGGGAATGCAAGGATACAACTGAAAGTTTTGAAGATCCTGTAAGGGCAGTTGAAAACATACAGGCAAAAATTCAGTCTTATGACAATGTAATCAAGAACCTTATGGAAATGACTGCTGCCGTTGAACAGAATCTTGCCTCCGTAAAGAATGAAGCAGTCCTCATAGACAAAGTTAATGCCCGCCTTAACAAGCAGCAGAAATCTGCAGAAATCCTTGAATCTAAGGTTGGGGAACTCGTAAAGCAGTTCTCTGCAAAAAATGCAGAGCAGCTCAAGACCATCGGTGAAGATCTCCTTAAGGCTTTTGAAGAAAGGGCTCAGGAAGTTGAAGGAACAACAGAAACTGCAAGAAAGCAGAATGAAGCCATCATGAAAAAGATTGAAGATGACATCCGCAATGCCTATTCTGCAGCCATAGAAAATGCAAAGAAACTTGAAGATGAATCTTTCAGCAATCTTCGCCAGGAATCTCAGAACAGAATTGACGAATGCCTCAATGAAATTAATGCTCAGGCAAAGCAGATTACGGCCATGATTGATTCCAAGATTGAGGAAACTCAGAAGGCCCTCAATGTTAAGTCCAAGGAACTTACAGATTCTTTCAAGGAATACAGTTCAGGCATTGAAAATAAATTTAAGGAAAGAACTGAAAATATGCAGCAGATGTTAGATGCCCGTACAAACGTTCTTTCCGACAACTGGGAAAAGAAAATCTCTTCTCTTGAAGCAGACCTTAAGGAGCGTTCTGAAAATTTTGATTCCATTCTTGACGCATCAACAGATTCCATCAGAAACAAAATTGAACTCAAGATTGCGGACATTGAAAATGATGTTGATTCAAGAACCGGAAACATTGAAGAAACTCTTTCTTCCAAAATCGATGAAATTGCTGCACGCGTAAACGAAACAACCGACAGCATTACAAATGAAATTGCGGAAAAAATAGGAGACATCCGTTCCGACCTTGAAAACAACACTTACGAAATCAGCGAAAAATGCAATTCTGCCATTGCGGAATTCAAGAGCAACCTTGAAAACAGCACTGCAGGAATTGAAGAAAGAATCGACGGACGCATAGAAGCCCTCAATGAAAAATTAAATTCTGGCCTCGCACAGATTGACAGTGAATATACCGACCGTGCAGACAGCCTCGAAAGAACTCTTTCTGCAAAGTTTGATGCAATGAAGGCTGACTTTACTGTCAAGACAGATAATTTTGACAGGGTTTTCTCTGAACGCTCTGCCGCCTTTGAAGAAAAGACAGCCGCCTTTGAAAATGCCGTTCGCGAAAGAACAGAAAAAATCAATACTGCAATCGATACCAATACAAACGACTTTGAAGAAAAACTTGCAGCCCGTGTAGAAGAACTTGATGCAGCCCTTTCTCAGAAAACAGAATCCCTTGATGTTCTTTTCCACGACAAGACAAAGGCTCTTGAAAATGATTTTGTTTCGAAGACTGAAAACCTTTCAAAAGAACTTGAAGACAAATACGGAGATATGGTTGCTTCCATCGATGGTCGCCTGAAGGAAATCTCAAAAACTTATGAAGACAGAATCCAGGAAATGAACCAGAAGTTTAATGATACTTCTACTTCCGTCATACACATGTTTGACGACAAGAACCGTGAACTTGAAGCTTCTTACGACCTGAAGGCAAAGAGCCTTAAGGATGCCCTTGAAACTAGTACGGACGATGCTGAGTCTGAAATGAAAGAAAAGGCTCAGAAACTTATTTCCCTATTCAATGACAAGTCTGCAAATCTTGATGCAAAGCTCAAGCAGAAAATTGCTTCCGTTGACCAGGACATCGACAAGAATTTTGATGAACTTGCAGACAAACTTAAACAGAGGACTTCAACTGCAAATGCTAACCTTGAAAATTCAATTTCAAAGATTGAAACTGAAATCAAGCAGAGGACCACAACCCTCAATACAACTTTGACGGACAAGTCTGATGCAGTTGACACCATGATCCGCAAAAAGCTCGAAGAACTCAACAACCGTGCCCTTTCAATTTCTACGGAAATCAAAAACAGAACTGACAGCCTTGAAGACGATGTAAGAAAGAAACTCAATGCCCTTACAGAAGATGTCAAGGAACAGACAGCACAGGCTGTTGAAAAATACAGGGAGACAACATCTTCTTATACTCAGGATATTGAAGACCGTACTGATGTTCTTAGAAGGGAACTTGCAGAAAGGACTGAAAATCTTGAACGCCAGCTTCGCGAACGCACTGGTGAAATTGAAGGCAAACTTGCAGAACTTGTCAACAATGTTGAAAACCAGACTCACGGTGCAATGGAGCAGTACAAACTTACTACTTCCGAATACACTTCAAGAATTGAAGACCAGACAAAGAGCCTTAAGGAAGCCCTTGAAAACAAGAGTCAGTCCCTTGAAGAACTCATTGAAGCTAATGCCAATGCCCTCGCGGAAAAGGCAAGCGCTATTGAATCTGAAATCAACGAAAGGGCTGAGAATGTTAAGTCTGATGCAATCAGACTCGTTGATGAAATCAAGACTAGCCTTTTAGAAAAGACTTCATCCGCTAAACAGGAAGCAGAAAATGAAATCAATAATGTAAAGGATCAGTTCTCTGAAGCTGCAGACAGGCTTGTTTCTGAAATGCGCGACACAATTTCCGATGTTCAGAACAGGGTTTCTGATGCAGTAGAAAGTGCAAAAACTGCCGTTAATTCTGTCAATATGGATGCAAAGGCAAATGCAGAAAAACTTGCAGCCCTCCAGGAATCCGTTGACAAGCAGTCTGACACACTTAGGGAACGCTATGACGGCATGTTCAATTCAATCCTTGAAAAGGCAGAACAGGAAGAAAATGCTGCATACGAAAAGTTCAGTGCAGTTAGTACTGCCAACCTGGATAAGTACAAGAGGGATGTTCAAGATCGCGTAGACCAGATGCATAATGATGTAAAGTCTACCCTCGGTGAACTTGATGAACAGGCAAAAAATTACAATGAAAACATTTCATCTGTAATAAATGAAATTCAGGAAAAGTTCCAGTCAATCCAGGAACAGTCAGGAATTGTTGCTGAAAGAATTGAAACTGAAACTGCAAGCCACAAGGAAAAGCTTGACGGCTTCTCAGCAGAGCTTGCTTCTCGTCTTGCCGAAATGGATGCAAAACTCATCGGTACTTCCCGTGACATTGCGGCTGAATGCGATGCAAAGCAGACAAAGTACCTGGCTGAACTTGACAACACTTTGGGTGTTTACAAGAGGGAAATGGAGTACCGCTTCAAGAAGCTTAATTCCGCTGGTGCTGATGTAGACAAACTTGAATCTGCCCTTAGAAAGCTTATGGAGCAGAGTCAGAAGAAAGTTGTGGGAGATTTTGAAAAGTTTACTCAGACGCAGGAAAGACTTCAGTCTGAGTTTGAAACTGAACTCGGTTCAAAATTTGCGAAGGTCAAGGCTGAACTTGAAACAGTTCAGACATCCCTTGATGAAATCAAGAAGGATTCAGCAGCAAGACTCAGCAACAAGGTCAAGGTATTTGAAGATGCTTTCCTTGCAGACATTGCAAAGCGTGAAGATGATGTTACTACCAAGCTTGCTTCATGGAAGAATACTTTTGATGCTCAGTTCCAGAACTTTACTGCTGAATATGAAGAAAAGAGAACAGGCCTTGAAAGACAGTATGAAGAAGAACTTTCAAAGCGCATTCTTGACCTTCAGAAGAAGACTCAGGACCAGGAAAAGAAATTCCAGACTGCTTTGCTTGCAGGTCAAACAACAATTCAGGAACAGATCAATTCCGTTAACCAGAAAATTCATGACTTTATGGAACAGTATCGCGGTGAATTCAAGAAGGCCATTGAAGGTGTTGACGGTGAACTTAAGGCTGAATCCGCCGATTACAGAAAGCGCATGAACGAAAGCCTTGAAAAGACCGAGCGCGAACTTGAATCAAAGATTACTGAATTCAAGGAAATCCTTTCTTCAAAACAGCAGACTCAGTCCGCTACAATCGATGCTGCCGTTCAGGAATTCTCTGAATGGAAAAGTCGTCTTAAGGGACAGTATGACGATTATTACCAGCAGATTGAAGAACAATTGAAGACTCTTGCTGATACAAACGAACAGAAGATTCAGGAACTTCAGACTGATTTCTCTGTTGCAGCAAAGAGGGCGGGAGATATTCTCAATACATTTGACAGTGACAGTAGAAAGCATCTTGATGACTTTGAAACCATGTACAACACTTTCTACAATCAGGTAAAGAGTTATACTGAAGAACAGACAAAAAATGCCGAGCTTAAAATCAAAGACCTTAAAAAGAACTTTACTGAAAGGGCAGAGGAATACAGACAGGCATATCAGGGTGCAACAGACAGACTTAATGATGAAACAAACAATCTTCAGATGAAGGTTGACGACATCAAGAAAAGCATTGCCCAGTTTGTTTCTGAAACTTCTGTCTTTGACAAGGCAGACATTCTCAAGCGTCAGTTGGATGAGTCAATTGATGAACTTGAAAAGAAGATTGCTTCTGTCAGAAGTTTTGATTCGAAGGTCAATGATCTTGGAACTCAGATCAGACAGCTTGAACATCTTAGCGATGATGTAAACCAGAAACTTAATGCCTACAGTGCAGATAAATCTCGCCTTGACAGCGTTGAATACAAGATTGACACCCTCATTAATCTTTCAAACGGAATGGATGCAAAAATCCTTGAAATTCAGAAGATTAACGACGACTTCATTAATATTCAGTCTGATGTCCGCAAGTATACTGAAGCAATGGCTGACATGGAAAACAAGTTTGACCGCATCGAAAAGAAGAGCGATACAGTTGACCGTGTTGCAGAAGCCGTTGATCATTCATTCGAGAATATTTCCGCTCTTGAAGACCGTTTGAGTAACTACTCAAATGAGTTTGCCGGCATTCCTGAGAAAATGGATAAACTCAAGAAGGATATGGATGACATCCTTAAGAATGGGGAAATCATCAGTGAGGCTGTAGACAAGGTTAATTCTTTGAAAGACATAATGATGGAAGTTGATTCCCGCATCAACGAAATCAATGATTCTAAGAACGGAATCATTGCAACTGAAGAGAGACTTCAGAAACTTTATACAGATGGTGAAAAGCAGCTTGAACTTCTCCATGCAGTTGCATCTAAGGGTGCTGCTGGTAAAAAGGGCAAGACAGGAAGCAATTACATTTCTCCACAGGTGAGAAGCAACGTTGTTTCTCTTAAGGCACAGGGATGGACAAATGCAGAAATTGCAAAGAGCCTTAACATTGAAGAAAATATTGTTCAGCTTATTCTTGAAGTTGGAACAGATGAATAGAATTTTTTAGATGCTGACAAACCTTGGCGTGTCTTTGGCATTCCAAGGTTTTTTTATTGGTGTCGGTGGATGTGGTTTTGTTGGTAACTTTAATGTTTTTCAAGAAGACAAACACAGTAGGCTTTGATTGCGTTGCCTGCTCCGACAGAATCCTGCTTTTCGTTTGTTTTTGCCTTTACGAAAATCTGGTCTTTTGAAACTTCTAGGGTTTTTGCAATGGACTCGATTACCTTGTCGCGCCATGGAAGAAATTTTGGTTTTTCCGTTTCTACAACGCAGTCAAGGTTGTTAAGTTGCCAACCTTCGTTGCGGATGTCGATCCATATTTTTTTCAGCAGGTCCTTTGAGTCTGCGTCCTTCCATTTAAGGTCTTCAGGAGGAAAGTATGACCCGATGTCGCCAAGTCCTGCTGCACCAAGAAGGGCATCGCTGATTGCATGGAGCAAAACATCTCCGTCTGAATGTCCGTATTCGCCTTTTTCAGCCGGAATCTCGATTCCGCCAAGGAAAAGTTTTCTTCCTTCAACAAGACGGTGTAGGTCAGTTCCTATTCCAATTTTTGTCATGATTTGTTTTCCCGGTATATCCTGGACAAAGGTGATTTTCTTATTGTCCTTGCTTCCTTCAACTACAAATACTTTTTTTCCGCCTGTGATTTCAGGATAGCTGTCCCATATTTCCGTATCATCTGTGTATTCAAAATCAATTTCTGATGCTTTTTTATGGCACTCCAAAAGTTCCTTAAGTGAAAATGCCTGCGGAGTCTGAATTGCGCACAGTTCTTTCCTTATAAGGTGCCTCTTGATAGTTCCGTCAGTTGATATCTCTTTCTGTGTATCTACGGGAGGAATTCCTGGTGCAGCCGCACCGTGTTCATCGGATGCCTTGATTACATTATGAATGATTTCCTTTGAAACAAAAGGGCGTGCCGCATCATGTATAAGGACGATGGAATCTTTTTCTGGTATTGCCTTTATAGCCCTGTAAACGGAGGATTGCCTTGTATTTCCACCTTCGATGAAAAGTATATTTTTACCCTGAACAAGTTTTTTAATTTCTGGGTCTGCAAAAAAAGCTTTTTTTGCTTGTTCCTGGCCGTTTTGTGGGATGGCAATTATTACTGTTGAAAAATCTGCTGCTTCTAAAAAAATGCGGGCGGCACAAGAAAGAACTGTACCGCCTGCCATTTCAAGATATTCTTTTTTTTTGCCAAGGCCCATCCTTGTGGATGAACCTGCAGCAGCAAGAACAAGTGAAAGTGATTTCAAGGATTAATCCTCGTCGTCGTCATCATTATCTTTTGAAGAGGATGATGTGTCTTCTTCAAACTCATCTTCGTCTTCATCTTCGTCGTTATAGACTGGCTTCTTTTCAATCTTGAGGCCGAGAGGTTCAAGTTTAGCATGAAGCATTGTTTCAACTTCTGTAGCTGAAATCCCGTATGCTTCTGCTATTTCGTTTTCAAGAAGGGTCTTTGCGTTTTCATAGAGCTTGCGTTCAAGGATTGGAAGTTCCTTTACCTTTGAACGGTGGTAAAGACAGCGCACGATTGCTGCAATGTCACCGATTGTGCCTTTTTTAAGAAGGTCAAGGTTCTGCTGATAACGAAGTTTCCAGTCAGATGTAGGTGGCTCGTAATCTTCGCTTATGGAATCTAAAGCTTTTTTGGCTTCTGCTTTCGAAACAATTGCACGGATTCCAAGGAGCTTTGCATTGTCTACAGGAACAGTAACTGTCATATCAGAAACTTCAATGTAGATTTTGTAGTGGTAAATCATTTCGCCTTTGAATTCTCTTTTGAATACATCGACTACTTTACCAACTCCCTGGCTTGGGTAAACGATTGTCTGGTTTACTAAAAATTCTGTCTTTGGTTTTGCCATAGTTTCATCATTATAACACATTTTTTGTAAAATTACAAATCAGTTGGAATTGGCGTGTTTCCTTGCCCCTTCTTCTGCCGCTTCCATGATTACATTCCTGATGTCCTGGTCGAACCATTGACAGGTTTCTCTGTTGAAAAAACCGAATGATTCCGCAGGGTTTTCGTGGTTGTTTTCAGTTCCGTTGTCCCAAAGAATGGAAGTAATTCCTCTTGATGCCGATTCCTTAAGATAGTATTCAAACCAGGCAAGGCGGTCTGCTTTGTTTCCCTTGTTTGTTGCGCCGTATTCACCGATGATTACTGGATACCCCCTGTCTATGAAGTTTGACTTAAGGCTGTTGAAGTGGTTGTCCAGTTCTTCTTTTGTTTGCGTGGAAAAATTGTTGTAGCTTCCATCGCCGCAGTTCATTGCAAAGTTGTAAGGGGTATACATGTGTACTGAAAGGGCAATTTTACCTTTCCCTGCAGGGTCAACAGGAAACTTGAAACTGCTGTCCCAGGCTGCATAAGGAGATGCAACATAGGCTGGAACCATAACCATACGGTCTGCATTGATTCCTCCTGAACTGCGGATTGTATCCAAAGCCTTCTGGTTAAGTTCGTTGATTATTCTTGCTGCTTCCTGGCATTTTTCGCATTTAGGATCCATGTTCCATTCGTGTTCATGCCCCCTGAGGCGAGGTTCGTTCAAAGTTTCAAAAATTATTTTGTCATATTTCTTTTTGTTGAAGGCCATAGCTATCTGAGTCCAAACTGCCTCTATATATTTGAGGGACATGGCCTTTCCCTTTTCCGTAGGGTAGAAGCCCTGGAAAGCATATACCATGTTGTCGTTGATGTAGTTGTCGTGGTGTATGTTGAGGATAACATACAAGCCTTCTTCGATGCACCAGTCAACGATGGTCTTTACGCGGGCCATCCACTGTCCGTTTATTTCATAGTTTGCATTTATGTGAGGTGTCCAGCTTACGGGAAGGCGGATTGTTTTTATCCCGCTGTTTGCAAGGCCCTTTATCATTTCTCTTGTTGTTGCAGGCTGGCCCCAGCTTGTTTCTGTATTGGAAGGTTCATTTTCAAAGGTGTCTGCATTGTGTGCGTCAAGAGTATTGCCAAGATTCCATCCTGTTCCAAGATTCATAAGTATCTCCTAAATGTTTTTCGATTAATTGTTTTGAATATATAACAATGGTAATTCAGATAATACAAAAAAAATACTATGCGTGTAAAAATTATCAAGAAAAAGAGAAAGAAAAGACACCGTTTAAATCCACGGTGTCTATGATTTTGCAAGTGCATCTTATGGATCAGTTGAACTGATCCAATGTACTGTCTATCCATTGACGGCTGAGTTCAGGATATGTTTCTTCAAGGGCAAGAAATCTTGTAAGGGCCGAAGGGAAATTTCCTGTATAATAGTAGGATTCTCCAAGATAAAAACTGGCCCTGTCTGCAACTTCTTTCGTCCTGTTCTGGGCAAGGAATTTTCTGAGCTGTGTAATGGATTCAGAATACTGTTTCTTGATGAAGTAGGTCTTGAGAATTTCAAAGAGCAGGTATTCATCTCCGCCGGCTGGACTTACAAGGTCTTCCTCAAAAATATGGATGGGAAGTGGTTCAGGTTTCTGCCTTGAATTTTTCCTGATGAGGTTTTTTGTCTTGTTTTTTGCTTCTGCCGAAATTTTTGGTTCGTGGGCAGGTAGATCGTCGAGAACATCGATGTATGGAAGGGGAGTTTCCCTCAGTTCACCGTCTTCATAAGTTTTTCTGGGTTGCTCTGCATTTTTGATGGCAGACTTAACCTTCTTTTGTCTGGTTGCCCTTGCCCCCTGAACAGTTGCATTTACTCCGGGAAGAACAGTCTTTAAAAGTGGATTGTCTGAAGAATATTCCCTTTTTGTGTCGGTTTCTTCATCAAAAAAAAATTCGCTGTCTGAAGAAGTTGCGGAACCTAATGCAGAAACAACGGCGTAAAAATATACCTGGGAGGTTTTGAGTGTGTCCGTATAGGAAGTTTCATTAGGCGCCAAAATTGCTACAGGTTCAAGTTTTTCTGTCTGTGAAAAGCCTGTGAAAGGTTTTGTTGCCCTGTATACAAGAAGTGCTGAAACCGTTTTCAGGTCTGCGGGTGATGACCAGGTTACCGTTACAGATTTTGCAGAAGAAGATTCTGCCTTGATTCCGGTGACAACTGATTTTGTTGACTGGGCAAAGGCTGCCGATGCAGAAATAATAAATGACAATGCAAGAATTTTTACGCAGACTCTGTTTTTCATAGTTTATATTTTCTACTAAATTGAACCTATTTGCAAGTCTGTTTGACAATAGATGTGGTTTCAATTATTCTGTAATATATGTTTGTTTCTGTAATGATAGACCCAGGTAGCCTGGACAGCGGAAAACTTCTCGTGGACATTCTTACCCGTTATGGATTTTCAAAAATTCAGCGTTCCTGCTGGGAAAACATGAAGGTGCGAGAGGACGAACTTTCTAACCTCAAGAAGGATTTGGATCGCGTTACCGACTATTATGACAGAATCAGGCTTTATCAGTTCCCTGTAAACGGACTTTTTGTAATTACTGAAATGAAACAGAAAAAATGGCGCAAGTGCCAGTTTTCAGGAACTCCGGCTTCCCAGAAAAAATGAATCCTTTTTTTATAAGGTAAAATATTATTTAAGGAATATATATTATGGTAGAAGATTTTCAGGAACCCATTTCCCAGTTAAAGGAAAATATCCTTTCTGTTTGGGGTCGTCTTGATGTAGATGATATAAACAAGAAAATTGCAGAAAAAGAAGCCCTTTCAAATGCTCCTGGATTTTGGGATGACAATGTAAAGGCAACAAAAGTAATGAACGACATCAAACTGCTCAAGGGTAGAATCGAACCTTGGCAGAAACTTGTTGCAGATATTGATGACATTGAAACCATGTACCAGATGGCTCTTGAAGAAAATGACCAGGCTCTGGAAAGTGAACTCAAGGAAATGTATGAAACTGCAAGCAAGGATTACGAGCACTACAGTATCCTCAATCTTTTGAGCGATGAAGTAGACAAGAACGACTGCTTCCTTTCTGTTCATGCAGGTGCCGGTGGAACAGAAGCCTGTGACTGGACTTTCATGCTTTCAAGAATGTATCAGAGGTGGGCAGAACGGCATGGTTATAAAGTTGAAGTTGTTTCTCAGGAAGAAGCAGAAGGTGGGCTCAAATCCATCAACATGAGGATTTCCGGTGACTATGTATATGGTTATACAAAGGGAGAGGCAGGCGTTCATCGTCTTGTTCGTATTTCTCCTTTTGATGCCAATGCACGCCGCCATACATCATTTGCTTCCGTTTATGTTTTCCCTGTTCTTGATGACAGTATTGAAGTCAACATTGAACAGAAGGACCTTCGCGTTGATACATACCGTTCCGGCGGTAAGGGTGGCCAGCATGTCAACAAGACAGAATCTGCAGTTCGTTTTACTCATATTCCAACCGGAATAGTAGTTGCCTGTGACAGCGAAAGGTCTCAGCTTATGAACCGTGCAACTGCCATGAGCATCCTTCGTTCAAGGCTTTACGAATATTACAAGGAACAGAAGGAAAAGGAAAATTCAAAATTTGCAGGTGAAAAGAAGGATATTTCCTTCGGCAGCCAGATTCGTTCCTATGTTTTCCAGCCATATACAATGGTAAACGACCACCGCACAAAGCTAAAAATCGGAAATATCCAAGATGTTATGGATGGAAACATCGATCCTTTCCTTGATGAATTCCTTTCGGCAAAATGGAAGGGACTTTCCGTTACTCCTGATGACGATGATATGGATGACATCGACTAAACAGAAACTTTTAATCTGCCTGTTTTCAATTGTCTTTGCTTTCTCAAATCTCTTTGCTGAAGATTGGGTTCTTTCGGCGAAGAAGTTTGAATTTTCACAAAATAAAAAACGCGATGTATCGGAAGAAGAACTTTCGACTCTGCTTCCACAGCTTTTGCTTGAACAGATTTCTGAAGGTCTCATTAGAAATACTTCAAACAAGGAAATGATGGATAGAACCCTCGAATCCTATCTTGTTGAACGACAGTCCCTTTTCCTTCAGCTATCCAATGATTATAAAAAAAGGGATGCACTTGTATTTACTACTGACAACAAGAAGAAACTTGATAAAGCCATCAGAAAGCAGCAGGAAAAAATAAGGGAAACAGAAATCAAAATAGAAGAAAACCTGAACAAGACTGAACAGCTCAGGGCAGAGTATAATAAACTTGTTGAAAACCAGAATGACAAACAGGAAGTAGAAACTGACTTTAATCTTTTCTTTAATCCGCTGACAAATATTTTCGTTAAAAAAACCGAAAGTCTTCTTCCTGAGACGAGAGAAGAAAAAATTGTCCTTTACAAAAATGATCCCTCTGAACTTTATAAGCCGGAAGATTCCTACAAAAGAAATGGACTTGAAAGCCGTGTGTTTGAAAAGTCCATGGTCAGTGAAAAAATAAACGGTTTGATCGATGGTTTCCTTACCGTTTACGGCGATTATTTTTCAGTTACTTGTTCCCTCTATGTTTATCCTGGCAGGGAAAGACTTGGTACAATTACGGAAGTAGGTAAAATCAGAAACTGCGGTACCGTTGCTGCAAATCTGTCTTCATATTTGTGTCCTTTGATTACAAACCATTTGCCTGTGGAAGTCTATTTTGAAGTTAAACCTGAAGAAATTGCAGGTAATGCTCACGTTACCGTAGACGGAATATATTATGACAAGGTTCCTGAAAAACTGGTTCTTGATGCCGGAAAACACACTGTAAAGGTTGAATGCAAGGATTATTATTCCAGGATGATTTCCTACGAGTTTTCAGGTTCCGAAAAATTCCTTATACAGGCAGACATGATAAAGGAATCCAAGGCTGACCTTTCCGTTACTATGACAAAACCTGTGGAAGGGAAAATCTATGCGGATGGTAAATTCGCAGGGGAAGTTCTTTCCGACAGGTACTTTGGAAAATTTACTGCCGGAGGAGAGCCTGTCATAGGACATTTTACTGCACTAAAAAAAGACAAGAGCGGGGAAAAAGCAAGTTTTTTCTATTACGTACCTGAAAATTTACAGGTAAACGACAATGTTCTTGCAGTAAACGGCAAAGCGATTGATCATGAAGCCTACATAGAAAAACGCAGAATCTGGACTTACAGGGCCTATACTCTTCTTGTTCTTTCCATGCCTTTTACCTTTTACTATACGGGGCAGTATACTTCCGCTGCCTATGCATACAACAACAAGTCCATGAGCGACCTTAATGAAGTTTACCGGCTGCAGAATGCAAAAAATGCATGGCTTGGAGTGACTGCCGTCTGTACGGGGTTTTTCATAATTGAGCTTATACGATATCTTAAAGCTGCAAATTCAGTTCTTCCTGTAAATGCTCATAAAGCCTCTGGAAGAGAACTTAGGAAAGCTGAGGAATGGGCTTCAAGAATGAGTCCACCGCCAAAGACCAATCAAGAAGAAGAGAAAACTGTAGTCTCTGAAAGCGAAATAAAAGATGTTGAAATAGAAAATAATATTCCTGGAGATAAATAATGAAAGTTTCATTTGCTGAAAAATTAAAAAAACTTTTCGGTTCCAAGAAGACTGAGTCGGAAGAATTCTTTGAAGACCTTACGGATGCCCTCATTGAAGGTGACATTGGGGCAAAGAATGCCGTTCAGATTGTTGATGAACTTGAAACCAAATGTCGTGAAGAAAAAATTACTGACCAGGAAAAAATTTCCGGTTTGCTGAAGGAAATAATCCTGTCTGGTGTAAAGGAAGTTTCCTTTAAGCCTGAAGAGGGTAAGGTAAATGTCTGGATGATTCTTGGTGTTAACGGTGTTGGAAAAACAACATCCGTTGCAAAGATGGCAAAACTTTTTAAGGATAAAGGGAACAATGTTGTAATGGCAGCTTCCGATACATTCCGTGCTGCTGCCGTAGACCAGATTTCCATGCACGGGGATCGTCTTGGAATTCGCGTTGTAAAACATCAGATGGGCAGTGATCCTTCTGCAGTTGTTTTTGACGCTGCCGATGCATGCCGTTCTTCAGGTGGTGGCATTGTTCTTGCCGATACAGCAGGACGTCTCCACAACAAGGAAAATCTTGTTAACGAGCTTAAGAAAATTGATCGTGTCTGCAGTTCAAAGGCTGATGAAGGCTGCTATAAAAAAATCCTCGTCATAGATGCTACAACAGGACAAAATGCAGTTCGCCAGGCAGAAGTATTCAATGAGGCTGTTGGGGTTGATGCCGTAATTCTTACTAAATATGATTCAACAGCTAAAGGCGGTGGTGTAGTAACCATTTGCCGTGATCTTGGAATTCCTGCACTTTTTGTATGTACTGGAGAGCACTACGAAAACATTTCTGATTTTAAATCAGAAAAATATGTTGATGAGTTTTTAGGCAGATAAAAAATGGATGTCGTTTCTGCTGCAATGTGTCTTTATCTTCTCTTCCCAATCCTTAACGAAAGGCAGCAGAGGTATTCTGAATGGATTAAAAAGAACCTTACGTCCAGTCCAACGGAAGTTGAAAAGAGACTTGAACTTGTTAAGTTTCTTGAACTTAAAGATTCCGACTATACGGTTCCAGAAGAGATTTTGCTGGATTCTGAATATTCCGATGAAAGTCGTCCTGAAGAAAATGCTTCGAATGAATATGAGGCAGGAACTAATATTGTCGAAATTTATCTTAGAGACACCCGCAATCACCTTAAACAGTTTGAGTATGGAGAAGAAAAATTCTGCGTAGGTGACAGGGAAGGCTTAAGGTCTTCTGTTGTTTCGGTTAACGGTGATACTGTTACAAGAACAAGATACGATTCCTTCTACAGAATAATAGAAAGCATTGTATGGAAAAACAGTTCTTCCATGTCGGGTTCACTTATGCTCAACAAAAAGAACTGGTTCTATACTGAGAATAACTTTTACATGACTGAAGAAGATTTTGAGTCTAAAACTTTTTCCGATACGGTTTATAATGATAGAAAACTTCCTGTAAAGCATTCCCTTTATGCCATAGTCGAGGATGACGAAAGTTCAGAGAGTGAAAAGAAACAGAAAAAAAATCTTTCCAAAGTTGATTATTTTGAATATGACAGCGATGACCATGTTGTCCTTGAGAGGGAAGAAGTCTATGAGCAGCGCATAAACGAATCTTCCGGACGACAGAAGGATGTAATTGTCTATACTTGGGAAAAGAAGTATTCTTACAGGGATGATTTGGAAATGCCTGACTTTAAATTTTATGAAGATGGAAAGTTGAGGCGTGAACTTCAGCAGGTTGATAAAAGTTCCTATTACGAATACATTTACTTCCCAGACGGTGCTGAGGTAAAGGCAAAATATGTAGACGGAACAAAGGTAGAAGAAAACATGTATCTTTATGGGGTTAAATGAAATGAAATTCTTCAGATGGATATTATTTGTTTCCGGTAGATTCTCAAAAGTTGATAGAAAGGGAAGGACTGCAGTGACCTCTTTCCTTGCGTCATTGGGTGTTTGTTTTGGTGTTATGGCCCTTACTGTAGTAATGGGTGTAATGAATGGATTTCAGATGTCCTTTATTGATTCCATTATGGAAATTTCCTCCTATCACGTAAGAATATCCGGAATAAAATCTGGACAGGAAAAGGATTTCCTAGATTTCTGCAATGAAAATAAAAGAATTCTTTGTGTAACGCCTTTTAAGGAAGCACAGGGATTGATGGCAGACAAGAATGGATTGCAGGCGGCTTCTGTAGTTCGTGCTGTTCCTGTGGATGCCCTCAAAACAGATTCCGGCTTAAAGCGTGAGTTGAAGATCATTTCCGGAAAATTTGATTTGAAAGAAAAGGATTCTATAGTCATTGGAAATACCATTGCATATAATCTTAATCTAAGGCGTGGCAGCAAGGTGAATGTTGCAGCCTTGAGCGGTTCTTCAGATGCAGCCTTGCTTTCAACAAATAGAATCTTTACGGTGAAAGGAATTTTTTTCTGCGGACATGCAGACATAAATGCAGGTTATTCGTTCATCAGCCTGGATGCCGGTGATAATAATTTTGGAAAGGAAACCCCTTTGGTCTATGGACTAAAATTAAAGAACAGCCGTGATGATTCCCTTGTAATCAAACAGATTCTTTCTGAGTTTGATGGAGTTGAAGCCATTGGCTGGAGGGAATACAACAGGGGGTTCTTTGGAGTTTTGAGAATGGAAAAAAACATTCTGTTTCTCCTTGTTCTTTTGATTTTTGTTGTAGTAGCTATAAACATTTACAATGCATTCAGAAAACTTGTTTTTGAACGAAAGACTGAAATTGCCGTTCTATCTGCTTTTGGAGGAAGCAAATGGGACATAAGGAGCATTTTCCTGGTGCAGGGATTTAAGACGGGAATTTTCGGCGCTTTGCCTGGAATGTTTCTTGGAATATTCGTGAGCAAAAACATTTCCTCAGTATTTAAATTTTTTGGAGCAATATCCGGCAATTCCATGTTTGACATATATGCAAACATTCCTTCACGGTTGTTTCCTCATGAAGTATTCCTTATTTTCATGTTTGGATTATGCTCTGCCATGGGGGCTTCCTGGCTTGCTGGAAAAAGTATTTTAAGATTGACTGTTTCGGAGATTCTTAGAGATGAGTGATGAATATATCTTAAGCCTTAAAAATATTGAAAAAACTTATGAATCCTCTGGAGAAAACCTTACCATTATTAAGGATCTTTCTTTGGATTTGGAACGCGGAAAGAAATGCGTGATCGTTGGAAAAAGTGGAAGCGGTAAATCAACTTTGCTCAACATGATTGGAGGACTAGATGCTGCAACAAGCGGAACTATCCTTGTTAACGGGCAGGATGTAAGCAAGATGAACGAAAAGCAAATCAATGAGTTCAGAAAAAAAGTTCTTGGGCTTGTTTTCCAGTTTCATTATCTCCTTAAGGATTTTACTGCAGTTGAAAATATTTTTCTTCCCGCCTATATGGCAGGTGTTCCTAAAAAAGAAGCTTTTGAAAGGGCAAATGACCTTCTTGAAGAAGTAGGACTTGCCGACAGAAAGGATCATCTTCCTTCCCAGTTATCTGGCGGTGAAAGGCAGAGGGTTGCAGTTGCCAGAAGCCTTGTAAATGATCCTGAACTTATTCTTGCCGATGAACCGACAGGAAATCTTGACCCTGAAAATGCAATCCTTATCGGAGATATGCTTTTCCGCCTTTCTGAAAAGCATGGGAAAACTTTGGTTCTCGTTACCCACGACATGAACCTTGCTGCAAAGGGAGATGTCCGCTATTCAATTGAAGGCGGAGCATTGGTGGAAAAAGTATGACGTTTGCTTCTTCATTGCTCTATGCGAGAAAAATATTTTTCTCAAAGACTAATCGAGGTTCTGAAAGAAGTTCAGGACAGCGGTCCCTTATGGGTGCTGTTGTCTGCATTGCCGTAAGCCTCATTCCTCTTGTTGCGGTTCTTTCAGTAAGCAGCGGCATGATTTCAGGAATTACAGGAAGAATGATTCACCTTTCTTCCCAGGATATTCGCGTTACTGTTCCGGCTGATTCTGAGTACACTATGTCGCAGGAAAAATTTCTGAGCCTTGAAAAAATGTTTTCCGGCATAGACGGAGTTCTTAAAATCTATCCTGAAGTTCAGGGAATGGCACTTGCTGCAGGGAATACCTATCGTAGTGGTGCTAGCCTTAGGGCAGTGGAAAAAAACATTTTTTCCGACAATCCGTATTTTTCTTCTTTCTTTGAAGTTGTTGAAGGAAAGGCTGATTTATCCGGCAACAGAAATGCCGTCATAGGAAAAAAACTTGCAGGACTTCTAAAAGTTCATGCCGGAGACAGCATTAAGATAATTACAATCAAAAGCGGCGATGGAAAAATCAAGCCTAGGGTTACAGTCTTTACAGTCAGCGGAATTGTTTCCTGCGGTTATGAAGAACTTGATGCCCTTTGGGTTTTCATTCCCCTTGAAAATGCCTTTACAACATTGAAGGGATGTACCCTTGATTTCCATATTGGTCTTGAGACTGACAGTACCTTTACGTCTCGGCTTGATAAAATACTTGTAGATTCAAGGATTGCAGTTCTTTCTGACATGGAAAGCATGGATTCAGATGTTGATGACTGGAAGACCGTAAATGCGGCTCAGTTTGAAAATTTTGCCTCTACAAGAGCTCTTCTTATCGTAATTATGCTTGCAATAATTCTTGCAGCCAGCATCAACATTAGTTCTGCCATTGTAATGGTGGTAATGGACAGAAAAAAGGAAATCGCAATCTTGAAGAGCACGGGCGCTTCTTCATCTGGACTTGCCTTGGCTTTTGTCATTACAGGCCTTTTTACCGGATTATGCGGCATTGCTATTGGCATTCCAGTCGGACTTTTGATTTCCATTAACATAAATCCCATTATAAATGGAATGGAAAATATTGTTAATTTTGGGCTTAATCTTTTCCATGCAGGACACGTTAAATTTCTGGACCCTGCTTTTTACCTTCAGGAAATCCCTGTTGTGATTCCGTGGTCAGAACTACTCCTTATAGTAGGGTGTACCGTGATTCTTTCAATAGTAATGTCTATCCTTCCGTCCATAAAAGCCGGAAAGTCAAGCATTACTGAAGTTTTAAGCAAGAATTAGACCTTTCTGCTCCTTTTTGAAATTTTCCCCGATTTGTAGTATATTTTATGCTGTACAATGAGAGGAAATAAATGATCTGTGACTTTTGCCACGAAAGAGAAGCTGTAATTTTCATGGAGCAGATGACTGGAATAGGTCAGCGCCGCAAAATCAATATATGTCTTGAATGTGCCATCGACAGGGGAATTTCTCCTGATCCAAAGAGCATTGAATCATCCATTGGAAATCTGTTTAAGGAACTTTCAGAAGTTTCAAAAAAAATCACTGAAAAAGAAAACAGAATCTGTCCTGTGTGCGGAACAAAACTGGGTGACATCAGGAAAACCGGTAAAACTGGATGTCCTGAATGCTATGCGATCTTTAAAAACGAAATTCGCAAGTCCCTTGAAAATAACGGTGTTAAGGGTGTTTTCAAAGGTACAATGCCTGCCAGACTTTCAACCGTCCATTCGGTTTTGAACGATAGGGTTATTCTTCAGAACAAATTGAATGATGCCATTGAAAGGGAAGACTACGAAAAGGCTGCCATGTACAGGGATTACCTTAAAGCTTTGGAAAATCATGCTGTTTCCGATGGTTCGGACTGCGGTAAGGAAGAGGATTAGGCAATGGCAAAAAAAAATAATTCAGCTGTTTCGGATGCCTGGTATACTTCTCCAGGTGCCAGTCAGGATGTTGTTGTTTCTTCCTGTTCAACATTAAGAAGAAATCTTGCAAATTTTCCATTTCCTGCTAAGCTCCATGAATCTGAGACCGATAGAATTCAATCCATCATGTTCGATGCCTTTAATTTTCTTCCTGACGCTGCAGAATATCAGGCAGTTTCCCTTGAAAGGCTGGATGATGTGGGAAGAAAGATCATGCATGAGCGTTCCATTCTTGATAGTACTCAGGCTACAAAGGGCGGAATCATCATGCGAAACGACGGAAGGATTGCCTGTACCATAAACACAGACGATCATGTAGTCATGTCTTCCTATAAATCGGGACTTGGTCTAGATGAAACTACAAGAAGCATTTACGACATAGATTGTGAGCTTCAGAAACATGTTCAGTATGCGGCAAGCTATGACTTCGGATACCTTACCAATTTTGTCTTGAACTCAGGTAGTGGACTTTCTCTTTATTCAGTAATTCATCTTCCTGCCTGTTCTCTTCTTCAGGAAGTTGGGAATCTTGCACAGAAACTCTCAGAGGAAGGTTTTGACCTTAGGGCCCGTTATGGTTCAGGTGGCTTTGATAATGTGAGCGGTTACGGTAGCCGTGGTTCAGCCCTTGGTGCCTACTACAGAGTTACAACAAAAAGCAGTGCAGGGGGAACTGAAGTAGAGCAGCTTGCTTCCATGAATGCTGCCATTCAGGAAGTAATAAAGGCAGAACTCAGTGCAAGAAAAAAATGTCGCTCTGCCCGTGTTACTGAAATTGCAAACTATACTTACAGATCCCTTGCCCTTGCGAAGTCGAGTTTCTTTATAAACCTTAAGGAATCTGTCGATATTATAAGTGGAGTAAAGTTCGGTGCTGATATTGGAATCCTCAACGGGATTGAAAGTTCCGAATTGCATGCCCTGCTTTACAGGGTTCAGGATGGTCACCTTGAGTATGTCCTCAATACAGGCAAGTTCAAATTTGAGAAGGACATTCAGGACAACAAGGCAAAACAGATTGAACGCTTGAGGGCACTTATTCTCCAGGAATCTTTTGAAGGAATTGAAAAGCCTTAGGGGACGGATTAGTTATGTACGAAAATTTTTCACCAAGAGCTCGCAGACTTTTAGTTGCACTTGCACAGGATGAAGCCTATAACTCTGGCTGTAAGGAAGTAGAACCTGAGCACATTATCCTTGCCCTTTTGAAATCGGCAGATGGTCTCGGTTACATTGTTCTTCAGAACCTTCGCATCAATGTCCTTACCATGCAGCTTGCCATCGAGCAGAATTTCAATAGCAGGTATCCAGATCAGGAATTAAAGACAATTCCGGATTCTGACAGAACTTCAAAATTCCTCAAGCAGTGTGCCTTCATTGCAAAGGCCATGGGAAATGACTACATCGGTACGGAACACATGGTGCTTGCGGCAGTTACGGAAGAACATTCCCTTTTGTGGGCATATTTCAAGAAGGCAGGAATTTCCATTGACCAGATTAAAAAGTCAATTTCTGACATACAGAGAAAGATTCCTTCTTCTGCAATGAATGAAAACAGTGATGACGAAGGCAGCAATTTCATAAACGAAAAGGCTGTTCCTTTCATGGCGGACGGAAGCACCCAGCAGAAAAAGAAAAAGACCGAAAGTCTTCTTGAACAGTTTTCCCGTGACCTTACGGAAGCGGCAAGGGAAGGAAAACTTGATCCTGTAGTTGGTCGTGACAAGGAAGTTCAGCGCGCCGTTCAGATTTTGAGCCGCCGTACAAAAAACAATCCTCTCCTTCTTGGTGAACCTGGAGTCGGAAAGACAGCCATTGTTGAAGGTCTTGCTCAGAGAATTGAAAAAGGTGTTGTTCCTGTAGACTTGCTTTCAAAGCGCGTTCTTCAGCTGGATCTTGCGGCTATGGTTGCAGGTACAAAATACCGCGGTGAATTTGAAGAAAGACTCAAGAGGGTAATGAAGGAGATAAAGGAAGCAAAGAACATCATTCTTTTCATTGATGAGCTTCATACTATCATTGGTGCCGGTGGTCCTGAAGGGGGCCTTGATGCAGGAAATATGATTAAGCCTGCCTTGAGCCGTGCAGAACTCCAGATAATCGGTGCAACTACTACAAAGGAATATAGAAAATATTTTGAAAAGGACAGTGCCCTCGTGCGCCGTTTCCAGATGATTCGAGTGGAAGAGCCTTCTGAAAACGAGACTGAAGAAATCCTTCTTGGACTCAAGTCAAATTATGAAGATTATCACCATGTAAAATATGATGACGGGGTTATTCCACTCATCGTAAAGTATTCCAAGAGGTACATTAACGAAAGATTCCTTCCTGATAAGGCCATAGATATTCTTGATGAAGCAGGTGCTGCAAAGAAAATCCTTGAAGATACTCGTCCAGAAGATCTTGAACGCCTTGAAGCGGAATATGCTAAACTCAATGAACAGAAAAGGGATCTTGTTGCAAATCAGGAATACGAAAAGGCTGCCTGGATCCGCGACAAGGTAAACGGCCTCCGTTCTGAAATTGATGAACTCAACAGAAAGTGGAAGTCTGCTGACGGAAACAAGAACCGCATTGTAACTGTAAATGATGTATGCAAGATCATTTCGTCCATGACTGGAATTGATGTTTCCAAACTTGACGACGGAAAATCTGCAAGGCTTCTCAGTATGGAAAAAGAAATCCATAAGGAAGTTATCGGGCAGGATGAAGCCGTAAACCTCATAAGCAGCGCCGTGCGCAGAAATCGTGCGGGAGTTTCTTCCGGACGCAGGCCTATGGGATCCTTCATTTTCCTTGGACCTACAGGTGTTGGAAAAACACAGCTTGCAAAGACCCTTGCGAAATTCCTTTTTGGAACTGAAGATGCCCTTATCCGCGTGGATATGAGCGACTATATGGAAAAGCACAATGCAGCCCGCCTTGTTGGAGCGCCTCCAGGATATGTGGGCTACGAAGAAGGAGGTGCCCTTACAGAGCAGGTTAGGCAGCATCCGTATTCAGTTGTTCTTCTTGATGAAATCGAGAAGGCTCATCATGACATTTACAATCTTCTTCTTCAGATGCTTGAAGAAGGCGAACTTAAGGATAACCTCGGACATACAGTGTCTTTCCGCAATTGTCTTGTGATCATGACAAGCAATGCAGGTGCCAGGGAAATCACAGCGGACAGCCGCATGGGATTTTCTACAGTCAAGGAAGGTCTTCTTCCTTATGAAGACATTAAGGCAAGTGCCATGGAAGAACTCAAGCGCATCATGTCTCCTGAACTCCTTAATCGTGTGGATGATGTTGTCGTGTTCAATGCACTTTCACGCGAGGAGGTAAGCAATATCCTGGACATCCAGCTTGCTGAGCTCCAGGGACGACTTTCCGAAAAAAATATTGTCCTTGACATGAAGGCAAAGGCCAGGGATTTTCTTGTTGACAACGGTTATGAGCCTTCAATGGGAGCTCGTCCGATGCGTCGTCTCCTTCAGCGGCAGGTGGAAGATCCTCTTTCTGTTCTTTTACTTGAAAATCCAGAAGTTTTAGATGCGGAAAATGCAAAGACTGTGGTTCTTGATTTTGATGGGGAAAAACTTAGCCTTAAGCTTAAGAAGTCAAGGTCAAAACCTGTAAAGGAAAAGGAATTCCTTTCGGTTTAGGTAAACTGGTAGGATGGGAATCTATCCCATCCTATTGACATTCTTACTGTAAGAATGTTATATTTGCATTACATTGTGATTAACCTTAAGAATGAGCCCTCAAAAAAGGCTCTTTTTTTTTGGTGTTTCGTTATTTGTAATCTATATTTTATTTAGAGGCATCAATTGGAATATACTTCATTGAATAGTATTCCCCATTTCAAAGAATGTTCTGCTGTTGTAGCGGCAGAAGGTCTTAAGCTTGTGGAACTTCAGGTTGTTCCGCAGAAAACGCTTACAAAAATTTCAGCAGTCATTGCTTCAGGTGATCCTTCAAAGGATGTTGGAGTTTCTGACTGTTCCAAAGCCCACCGTGCCCTCGCTCCAAAAATCATGGCTCTCCTCAACAAAACAGAAGATGACATTGCCATGGAAGTTTGTTCCCCGGGAATCGAACGCAACATCAAGAATGCTGCTGAATTCGAAATTTTCCAGGGAAGGGAAGTTCGCGTATGGGACAAAAACATCAGCGAGTGGTCGTCAGGAGTAATCAAGTCTTCAGATGAAAAATCCGTTACCCTCGTTGAAACTGACGAAACTGGAAATAAAACTGAAAAAACTTTCCAGTATTCAGATTTGGCAAAAGCAAAATTCATCCATATATAATTAATCGGTAGTTAGAGACAGGAGTAATAAAATGGCAAAAAAATCAAAGAAAGATGCATCAGAACCAATCGCTGACATTATTCGTCAGCTTGCTGCAGAAAAGGGAATCAGTGAATCGGAAGTAAAGACAACAATCTCAAAGATGATTATTGCTGCTTACCAGAAGAGTTTTGGAAAGCAGTATGAAAACTGTATCGTTGAATTTGAAGATGACCTTTCGGCTTATCATGTTTATGCAGAAAAGGAAGTTGTTGACGGTGTATACGATCCTGTAATCGAAATTGAACTTGATGAAGCAAAGGAGCTTACTGAAAGTGCTGAAGTTGGTGATATCCTCCGCATCGTTCTTGATCCAAAGACAGATTTCCAGCGAGGTGCCGTTTCTGTTGGAAAGCAGGAAGGGCATAAGGACCTTAATGAAAATTCAAGCAAGAAGCTTATTGATGAATACAAGGAAAAGATCGGTGAAACAATCATCGGTTACTTCCAGCGCTCATACAAGGACAATATTTTTGTTGATATCGGCGGAAGGGTTGAAGGTGTTCTTCCAAAGAAGTATCAGAGCCCAAGGGAAGTATATGAAAACAAGACAGACAGAATCAAGGCTCTCATCAAGGATGTAAAGAAGACAAACAACGGCGTTCAGGTTATCCTCAGCCGTACAGATGAAAATCTTGTTCGCAACATTCTTGAAAGCGAAGTTACGGAAATCCAGGAAGGCATTGTTGTAATCAACAGCATTGCTCGTGAAGCAGGTTATCGCACAAAGATTGCCGTTTCTTCTACAAAGATGGATGTTGATCCAGTTGGTGCATGTGTTGGTCTCAAGGGTGTTCGCATCACAAATGTAATCCGTGAACTTGAAGGTGAAAAAATTGATGTTCTCCGCTATGACGAAGATCCACATGTATTCATCAAGAATGCACTTTCACCAGCAGAAGTTCTTCAGGTTATCATCAAGGATTCTGAAAAGAGGGAAGCTCTTGTCATCGTTTCAGATGAAAACTTCTCCATCGCCATCGGTAAGCTTGGACAGAATGTTCGTTTGGCAAACAGACTCTGTGACTGGATTATTGATGTTAAGACAGAATCTCAGGCCGCAGAACTTGATCTTACAGAAAACTATACAGCAAAGGCTTCTGCAGAAAAGCTCTTTGCCGGTTCAGAAAATCCAGCTGCAGAAGAGGAAGAAATCACTTCAATCCTTCAGCTTCCTGGTGTTGATATGGCTGCAGCAGAACTTATCAAGGCTGCCGGTTATGATGATATTGAAGCCTTCATAACTGCTTATGACGATGGTTCATTGGAAAACATTGAAGGTGTAACAAAGGAACAGCTTGATTCCATCAACTCTATCATCGGTGAATACGTTGAGTTCGAAGAAGAAGCTGTTGAAGAACAGGATGCGGCAGAAGAAACCGAAGAAGAATACTTCTGTCCTGAATGTGGCGAGAAGATCACTCTTGACATGACAAAGTGTCCTAAGTGTGGTGCAGAATTCTCATTCGAAGAAGAGTAAGGTAGAGAAGAGGTAGGAATAGGAAAGTATGGCAGAAGAATCAGAGAAAAAACCGGAAGCTATTTTAATCAAGCATCCCAAAACAAACGATGCTCAGCCAGCAGCAGAACCAACAAAGAAGAAGATTGTCATTAAAAGGAAGGCAACACCTGCTACAGGTTCTGCTGATTCTGGAAAAACTGAGCAGAAGAAACGCGTTGTCGTTCAGAAAAAGCACAACGAGGCTCCTGCAAAGAATGAAGAAACAAAACCTGTAGCTTCTTCTACTACAGAAAAAAAAGCAGAAAAAACGGCTCCCCAGCAGGCTTCAGAAGTTTCTGCAGCAGCTCCAGCTACTTCATCTGCACCAAGATCTCAGACTCAGACTCTTGAGTTCCCAAATACTAGACCTAATGTTAAGGCCGGTAACTTGAGCGGTGGTAATCGCGGCGGTTACAATAATCGCGGCTACAATAATCGCGGCGGCTACAATAACAATAACGGCGGTCAGGGTGGCTTTACAGGTGCTCAGGCTCGCGAAGGCTATCAGAACAGAGAACGTCAGGGTGGCTACAACAACCGTGGTGGCTATAACAATGGCGGCCAGGGCGGATATAACCGTGGTCCAAACAGCCAGGGCGGATATAACCGTGGTCCAAACAGCCAGGGTGGATTCAACCGTGGTCCAAACGGTCAGGGTGGATTCAACCGTGGTTCAAACGGTCAGGGCGGATTCAACCGTGGTCCAAACGGTCAGGGCGGATTCAACCGTGGTCCAGGATTTGGAGGTGGTCGCTTCGGATTTGCAGCACCTTCTGCAGTTCCAGCTCCAGAAAGAACACCAGGAAAGAAGCAGTTTAAAGGCAAGAAGCAGGTATACAACCGCAAGGATAAGGAAGAGTTTTTTGACGAAGACGAACTTTACGGAAACAAGAAGCATGATGTTACTCCTGCAAGCGTAGTACCAGAAACAATTGATATTATGGAAACAATTTCTGTTTCTGACCTTGCAAAGAAGATGAACCTTAAAGCTAGTGAAATCATCAGCAAGCTTTTCGGCATGGGAATGATGGTAACAATCAACCAGTCCATCGACTCTGATACAGCAACTCTTCTTGCAGACGAATACAACTGTAAGGTTCACCTTGTAAGCCTTTATGATGAAACAGTCATTGCAAGTGACGAAGGTTCTGCTGATGGTGAAAGACCTCGTCCTCCTGTTGTTACAGTCATGGGACACGTTGACCACGGTAAGACAAAGACTCTTGATGCTATCCGTGATGAAAATGTTGCAGCAGGCGAAGCAGGTGGTATTACACAGAAAATCGGTGCCTACCAGGTTCGTACTAAGGACGGGCAGGACATTACATTCCTTGATACTCCAGGACACGAAGCATTTACAATGATGCGTGCCCGCGGTGCACAGATTACTGATATCGTTGTTCTTGTTGTTGCAGCAGACGACGGTGTCATGCCTCAGACAGAAGAAGCCATTGACCATGCAAAGCAGGCAAAGGTTCCAATTATTGTTGCCGTAAACAAGTGCGATAAGCCTGATGCAAATCCTGAAAATGTAATGACACAGCTTTCAAATCTTGGTCTTACTCCAGAAGCTTGGGGTGGAGATACTCAGTTTGTAAACATTTCAGCCCTCAAACGCCAGGGTATCGATGACCTTCTTGATGCCATCCTCATCCAGGCAGAAATGCTTGAACTCAAGGCACAGTATGACTGCCGTGCTGAAGGTAAGGTTATTGAATCCCGCACAGACCAGGGACGCGGTGTTGTTGCATCCGTTGTCGTTGAACGCGGTACTCTCCGCATCGGTGATCCTCTTGTTGCTGGTATTTACTCAGGCCGTGTCCGTGCCCTCTTTAATGACCGTGGACAGAAGGTTAAGGAAGCAACTCCTTCTATGCCAGTTGAAGTTCTTGGTCTTGAAAGCATGCCTAATGCAGGTGATCCAATTCAGGTAACTGAAAACGAAAAGGATGCCCGTGCATTTGCCGCAAAGAGACAGGAGCTTAAGAGGTTCGAAGCTGCAAAGGCAGTTAAGAAAATAACAGTTGACAACATGTTCAGTGAACTTGAAAGCCGTGAAGTCAAGGAACTTAAGGTCATCATCAAGGCTGACCTTCAGGGTTCTGCTGAAGCTCTCAAGGCATCATTGGAAAAACTTACTACAAGGGAAATCCGCGTAAACGTTATCCATTCAAGTGCCGGTGCAATCAATGAAAGTGATGTTACCCTTGCAGCTGCTGATCAGAATGCAATCATCATTGCCTTCAATGTTCGTCCAACACCAAAGGCAAAGGAACTTGCAGACCTTGAAAAGGTCGAAATCAGAAAGTACAACATTATCTACAAGTGTGTTGAAGAAATTCAGCAGGCTATGGAAGGAATGCTTTCTCCGGATACAAAGGAAGAAACAACAGGTACAGCAGAAGTACGAAATACCTTCAAGGTACCAAAGGTTGGCGTTATTGCAGGTTGTTATGTTACAGAAGGTTTCATCAAGAGGACTTGCAGCGTAAACCTTATCCGCGACGGTGTCGTTATCTTTACTGGAAAGATTTCTTCCCTCAAGCGCTTTAAGGATGATGCAAAGGAAGTCAAGGATGGATTCGAATGTGGTATCGGTCTTGAAAACTGGCATGACATTCAGGTCGGCGACCAGATCGAAGCATTTGAGATCATTGAAGTCAAGCGTTCTCTTGGCAAGACACTTGCTGAAGAAAAGGAAGAGGCAGAAAAGAAATCCAGTGCTACTTCTGAAACAGCAGAATAACAGGAAATAAATGGGACAGTTCAGATTACAAAGATTAGGCGAACAGTTGAGGGAAGAAATTGCCACTATGATCCTTAGACATGAAATCAAGGACCCTCGTGTAAATGAATTTCTTTCCATCAACCGTGTGGAGGTTGCGGCAGACCTTGCTTATGCAAAGGTTTATGTTTCCTCTTTTATGGATGATCAGTCGGTTATCCGTGGAGTTGAAGGGCTAAAAAGTGCCGCTGGATTCATCCAGTGCTCCATAGCAAAGAAACTGACGATCTACAAGTTTCCGAAACTTACTTTTATCGCTGACTTCAGCATGAAGGAAGGATACAAGATGGTTCAGAAACTTAACGCTCTTGAGGCAGAATCTAAAGAGCGTGAATCACAGACTGAAAATGCAGAAGCAGGCTCTGATGCCGGAGCTGAAGCAAAATAAAAATCTGTAATATTAGGGGGATGACCAATAAGTCATAAAGTGTCATTTTCGGGCTACGAAAATCCATTTAATTGCAATACAAGAGATTGCCGTGTCGAGCACGACAATGACTCATACTTATTGGACAGCCCCTTTCTTTTTTTATTTAAAAACATATAATTTCACCCATTGGGGTTATTATGAGCGAAAAAAAGAATCCGGGTACAATTTCAATGTTTGCTCTGGCACTTCCTTTGTGCCTTGAACAGGGATTTAGAATTCTTGTTTCTTCAATAGATACAGTAATGCTTTCTGGCTACGACAATGCTGCCGTTGCGGCCGTTGGCATGACAAGTCAGTATGCTTTCTTCATCAACATCCTTTACAATGTGGTTTGTGTAGGAACAATGATTGTTTTAAGCCAGTATATCGGTGCAAAAAAATCCAAAGAAGAACTTGGAAACATTGCGAAAGCCAGCATCATCATGGTGGTTTCCTTTTCAATCATAATGTCTATGGTTGTAATCTTTGGAACTGGAGCCTTGCTTTCCTGCTATACCCTTGAAGAAAGTGTCCGCAATTATGCCCACGAGTATTTTGTTATTTTCTGTGGCTATGGTTCAGTTTTCATTGCCTTCAACCTGATGCAGGGAGCTGTTGTCCGTGCCTATGGTTACACAAAGCAGATTCTCTATGCAACAATTCTTGCCAACCTCATAAATGTTTTGGGCAATGCAATCTCCCTTTACGGCTGGTTTGGACTTCCCGTATTCGGCTTGCCGGGCGTTGCAATTTCATCTGTAATCGGAAACTTCTTTTCTTGTGTTTTTCTTGCGTGTGTTATAAGAAGAAAAAAGGAAATTCAGTTCAGCGTTAAAAATATTTTTTCCGTTGAAAAAACATATTTCAAGAAAATCCTTAAGATCGGCATTCCGACAGCGGGTGAAAACCTTTCCTACAATGTTGCGCAAATCGTCATTATGGCAATGATTACAACTTTGGGAACCGCCGCCATGAGTGCCCAGGTCTATACTCAGACCATCTGCCGTTTTGTTTTTGTTGTAGCCGTAGGCATTGGAAGTGCAACTCAGATTAAGACAGGTTTCTTTGTAGGTTCAAAAAATCCTGATGTTGCCTACAGGAATTTGTGGCTCTATCAGTTTTGCGGAACAATGACGAGTATGGTGCTCATTGTTCTTATTAATTTGGGCAAGGGATTTATCGTTCCGATGTTTACGAAGGATCCTGTGATTGTGGGCTATGTTTCTTCTTTGCTTTTGTATTCCTGCTACATAGAATTCGGGCGATCCCTAAACCTTATTTCCATCGGTGGACTCAAAGGTGCAGGAGATGTCGGCTTCCCAGTTGGTTACGGTATTTTCTCCATGTGGTGCATCATGGTCCTTTTCAGCTATATACTCGGAATCAAGATGGGGCTGGGGCTTATCGGCTTCTGGCTTGCCATCGGAACTGACGAAACGACACGTGGAATTGTCATGCTTTTAAGATGGAAAAGCAAGCGCTGGCAAACAAAGGCACTTGTTTAAAAAAGACCATTCTTATAAACTTTAATCAATGAAATCAAAAGCCGCACCTTCCGGAGTCATGCTCTATGCAAAGTCATCCGGACCTACAAGTTTTTCTTCTCTATGGAGCATCAAGCACGCCCTTGGTACGGAAAAAGTTGGTCATACGGGAACTCTGGACAGTTTTGCCGATGGCCTTCTTGTTGTCCTCAGCGGTCATTTGACTCATCTGGTTCCCCATGTAACGGGCTTTACAAAATCCTATGAGGCAATAGTCTGCTTTGGTAAGGAAACCGATACGCTGGATCCTACGGGAGAAATCATAAAAACTCTTGCTCCTGTAACAAAAGAGCAGATTGAAGGGATCCTTTCAAAATTTACCGGTGCCATACTTCAGACTCCTCCTGCCTTCAGTGCCCTTCATGTAGACGGTAAAAGAGCCAGCGATCTTGTTAGGGAAGGCAAGGAAGTTGCTCTTGAAAGCCGCCAGATTTTCATATACGGCCTTGAACTTTGCGAATACCTTGACAATAAGGCAGTGGATGGCTGTACCTATGCCAAATTGAAGGTTACCTGTTCAAAGGGAACTTATATACGGGCTCTTGCCAGAGACATCGCTCTTGAGCTTGGAAGCTGTGCTCATCTTTGTGCTTTGCGCAGAACCCAGGTAGGACCTTTCCGTCTTGAAGATGCTGCCTGCTGTAAATCCCTTGGTGAATTTACGATTGCTGCGGGAATGGTAAGCGAAAGTAAAATTCGCCTTGAAAAAGAAAACAAAAGCCTTCTTGAAAGAGCAGAAGAGAAGCTTTTCAGTAAAAAGAAGGAAAAGAAACCCCGTCCAAAGGACAGCGAGGAAAAAGTAGCCGACATAAAAAGTCATTTTCTTGAGTTTGACAGTGAACTTGCGGCCCTCTGCGGTTTTGAATGCGACATGCTGAAACCGGAAGCTGAAAGAAACTATAACAACGGCAGACCGCTTTCATCCAGAATGTTTGAAAGGATGGAAAATCTTGCGGTCAATAAGGAATTTTATGTTCAGGATGAAATTGCGGTTTTCTATAAAGACAGCAGTTTTGCAGGAATTATAAAAAAACAGCCGGAAAGGCTCCACTATGGATTTGTAGTTCCCCATGGTAAAAAATCCATCAGGGTTTTTACCTGGAAAGAAATCTGTGACGGAGCTTTCCCTCATCAGTGGAAGAAAAAAGGCAGTGCCATCACCGTTGGCAGTTTTGAAGCAATTCATAAAGGCCACCAGGAACTTGTGGATTTTGTACTTGCTGAAAAGAACTTGGTTTCCGGCATAGTTACTTTTGCTTCGAGCATAAGCCGTGAAGACGGACGGAATATTTTTACCCTCAGGCAGCGTCTTGATTTCTTTGAAAGCCTTGGCATTGATTTTGCCATAGTAATCGATTTTAACGAAGATTTTGCAAAATTGTCTGGAGAGCAGTTCTTTGAAATCCTTTCTGAAAAATGCTGCCTCAAATTCCTTGCTGAAGGAAAGGATTTTAAATGCGGGTACAAAGGCAGTTTTGCTATGGAACAGATTTCTGTTCTGTCAGTCAAGATGGGCTTTGTGCTTAAGCAGGCGGACTATGTTGAGTATCAGGGGCTAAAGGTTAGTTCCAGCCGCATAAAGAAAGAAATTGCCGCCGGTAATTTTGCCGAAGTCAGGGAAATGCTAGGTCGTCCATTTGCAATCAGCCTTAAAGGACATAAGTTTTTAAAAAAAGCCGACGGTTCTGATTTGTCTGCTTTTGAAACCCTGTTGTCAGATGATCAGGTTTTTCCTGAAAAGGGATCCCATAAAGTTGTAGTTTCCTTTGCCGATGGAAACATTCTTCATTCGGAATTAAATATAGAAGAAAACCGAATTTCCTTGCTTTTGCCTACGCAAAAATATGCAGATAATGCGGTTGCTGTTGTTTTCTAGTTTGACTATTTTTTTAGGATTGAACTGTCAGTCTGTTTTTTTATTGCACAATTTGTTTTTGCACTTTACAAAAGATGATATATCAGTAAAATTAAAATGCTTCATTATGAAGCGATAGAACTTTTGCTGTCATGATTCCGCCTGGAATGCAAAGAGCCACTTTTATCCCAGGTCTAATCTTAGGCAAAAGAAAAAAATCATAGGAGTAAGTATATGGCACTTACAAAAGAAACAACATCTTCAATCGTTGGAAAGTTCGGCAAGTCAGCAGCTGACACAGGCAACACAAATGTTCAGATTGCTCTTCTTACAGAACGCATCAAGCAGCTTACAGCACACTGCAAGGCATTCCCAAAGGATACAACAGCATCCCGCGGACTTCTTAAGGCTGTAGGTGCTCGCAGAAGACTTCTTAAGTACCTTCAGAACACAAATCTTGAAGGATACCGTGCTCTCATCAAGGAACTCGGAATTCGTAAGTAAGTTTTCTGACAAGGCAGGAGTATTGTGGTTTCCATGGTATTTCTGCCTTGAAATTTTTTTGAAACAATCAGGGTGTTCCGGCTGTTCAAACGGAATGTCCTTTGCCTTGTAACGGGCATAAAGAAAATAAAGAACAAGGAAATGGTTATGGTACAGAGAGTAACTAAAAAAATCGGTGATCAGGAACTCATCCTCGAAACCGGTAAAATCGGTAAACAGGCTAACGGCTGTGTTTATGCTCAGATTGGCGGAACATCAGTTATCGCTACAGTTTGTTGTTCAAGTGATGTAAGAGAAGGACTTGATTTCGTTCCAGTTACAGTTGAATACAACGAAAAATTCTATGCTGCCGGTAAGATTCCTGGCGGATTCGTAAAGAGAGAAGGTCGTCCAAAGGATAAGGAAATCCTCGTAAGCCGCCTTATCGACCGTCCAATGCGCCCACTTTTTGAAACAGCTTTCGGACGCGAAATTCAGATTGTTCCAACTTGTGTTTCAATCGACGGTGTTAATACACCAGACATTCTTGCAGTTCTCGCAGCTTCTGCTGCAGTTTCTATTTCAGACATTCCTTTCCACGGACCTGTTGCAGCCTGCCGCGTTGGATATCTTAACGGAGAATATGTAATCAATCCAACTTATGATCAGATGGAAAAGGTTCAGCTTGAAATCGTTGTTGCCGGTACAAAAGACGGCTTTACAATGGTAGAAGGCGGTGCAAATGAAGTTTCTGAAGATGTAATGCTCGGCGCCCTTGAAAAGGCTCAGGGATTCATTACAGAAATGTGTCTCCTTCAGGAAGAACTGGTTAAGCTTGCAGGTAAGGAAAAGCTCCCTCTTGCTCCACTTAACGTTGAACTTGAAAACAAAGAAGCCATCAAGGCAGAGGCACTTCCTCTCATGAAGGTTGCATGTTTCAAAGAAGGAAAGATGGCTCGCTCAGAAGCTGTAAAGGAAGTTAAAAAGCAGATTGCAGAAAAGTATGCAGACCAGCTTGCTGATGAAGTTCAGGCCAAGCTCTTTGGTGCACTCTTTGATGACATCCAGTATGAACTTCTCCGCTCAAGCATCCTCGAAACAGGCATGCGCATTGACGGCCGTGGAACAGATCAGATTCGTCCAATCACTTGCGAAATCAACGTTCTTCCACGCCCTCACGGATCTGCACTCTTTACTCGTGGTGAAACACAGTCCCTTGCCGTTACAACTCTTGGTACAGCAATGGATGAACAGGTATATGATGACATTGAAGGCGACAGAAGCGAAAACTTCATCCTTCACTACAACTTTCCACCATATTCTGTAGGTGAAACAGGCAAGCTTACAACTGGCCGCCGCGAAATCGGTCACGGAAACCTTGCACGCCGCTCACTTGCTCCAATGATTCCTTCAAAGGCGGAATTCCCATACACAATCCGTGTTGTTTCTGAAATCATGGAATCTAACGGTTCGTCTTCACAGGCTTCTACTTGTGGTGGATGTCTTTCCCTTCTTGCAGCTGGTGTTCCAATGAAGAAGATGGTTGCCGGTATTGCCATGGGACTCATTACAAGCGATGAAAAGTATACAAAGTATGCAATTCTTTCTGATATCCTCGGTGAAGAAGATCACCTTGGCGACATGGACTTCAAGGTAGCTGGTACCCGCGACGGTATCACAGGCTTCCAGATGGACATTAAGATTGCCGGTGTTTCCATGGAAATCATGAAGAAGGCTCTTGCTCAGGCTAAGGACGGACGCAACCACATCCTGGACATCATGGAAAAGTGCATCAACAAGCCACAGCCAGTTAGCCAGTACGCACCAAAGATCGACAGCCTCAAGATTCCTGTTGACAAGATTGGTGCCCTCATCGGACCAGGCGGAAAGAACGTCAAGGCTCTCTGCCAGCAGTACGGTGTTACAATCAATACAGAAGATGACGGAACAGTTACAATTTACGGTAAGACAGGTGCTGCAACAGATGCTGCAAAGGCTGCCGTTAAGGGTATCTGCGAAGATCCAGAGCCAGGTACAATTTACCAGGGAACTGTTAAGCGCATCATGGACTTCGGTGCATTCATCGAAATCCTCCCAGGTAAGGAAGGTCTTTGCCACATCTCTAAGCTTTCTCGCGCCCGCGTAGAAAAGGTAACGGATGTTCTCAAGGAAGGACAGGTTGTTCCGGTTAAGCTCCTTGAAGTTGACAAGATGGGACGCCTTAATCTTTCTTACATTGACGCTGTAGAAGCTAACTAAGTTATCCATGGCTTCATAGAGATGGCTCTATAAACAATCTGATAAACCGATTCTGATTGAATTCAGGATCGGTTTTTTTTATTTTTGCGATATGCTATAATCAATCTACCATGATTAAGAAACAGGTCCTCAAGAACAATGTTGTCCTTATTACCCAGGATGACGACTCTTCCAAGGTTGCAACCATTGGCTTTTATTTTTCTGTAGGCAGCCGCTATGAAAAGGAAGGAGAATACGGAATAAGCCATTTTACGGAGCACATGCTCTTTAAGGGTACAAAAACAAAATCAAACAAAGACATTTCCCGCATCTTTGACAGAATGGGTGGGGTTACAAACGCTTTTACTGAACGAGAAAATGTTAGCGTATACTGTTCCATTCCTGTGGAAAAGAAAGAGAATTTTCAGATTGCCCTTGATACAATCTGCGATCTTTCGGAAAACTGCATTTTCCCGGAAGAAGATTTTGAAAAGGAAAGGGGAGTTGTTGAAAACGAAATATTCGCTGTTGAAGATGATCCCGATGATTCTTCCATGGATGAAATAGCACGCCGCATCTGGCCTGATCAGGACATTTCAAGAACCATAACTGGTACCATTGATGATGTTGAAAACATTACCAGAGAACAAATGGTTTCATGGTATGAAGATTATATAGTTCATGGGGAACTGGTTGTTATTGCCGCAGGAAAAATCGATGAAGGTATTCTCGTTGAACGCCTTTCGAAACTGTCGGACAAGAAGGAATCCATTGAATTTTATAAGAACGAACATTTTCCGGAAAAGGTAATGTGGCAGAAGGGAAACTTCCTGGTAAAAGCCAGTTTCAATCAGGAACAGGTATTCGTACTTTTCCCATTGGATTGGACCCTTACATACAAAGATTATCTTTCCCTCATGGTTTTTGATACAATTACAGGAGACAGTATGAGCAGCCGTCTTTTCCTTGAACTTAGGGAACGGCTTGGATTGTGTTACAGCGTTGGAAGTTTCTTTACTACCTACGAAAATGCAGGCCTTTGGGCTGCCTACCTTGTGTGCGAAAAGAAAAATGTTGTTCGTGCAAGCAAAGCCCTTCTTGCGGAAACCTGCAATCTTTTGGAAAAGGAAATAAGCCAGGAAGAAATAGACCTTGCCCTTGAACGCATAATCGGTCTTGAAACCATGAACGATGTAAATTCAGTTTTCCTTATGAGGCGCCTCTGGAATTTCTATTCCCTTGGTTTTGATCTTATGACCACGGGGGAATTCATAAACTCTATACGGATGATTGGCAAAAATGATATAATCTCTTTTGTTCGCCGTCTTGTTGATTCTTCACGAAGAAACCTGGTGGTTTACGGACAGAAACTTTCTGTTTTTGACAGAAAGAAAATAATGGGAGAAAAAAATGAATAGAGTAGATATAAAGATTATTTCTTCAAAGGGTGCTGTTGTACCTTGCTACAAAACTGAAGGGGCTGCCGGTGCCGATGTGTGTGCCCTTCTTGATGAAAATGTTCTTCTTAAAAAGGGCCAGAGAACAATTATCCCAACAGGACTCTTTTTTGAAATTCCCCAGGGATATGAAATTCAGGTTCGTCCAAGAAGCGGTCTTGCTGCAAAAAATGGCGTTACAGTTCTTAATACACCGGGAACAATTGACAGCGATTACCGTGGAGAATTAAAGGTAATCCTCATAAATCTTGGCGATGAAGATTTTGAAATAAAAAGCGGCGACAGAATTGCTCAGATTATCGTTGCTCCAGTTACAATCGGTAACTTCATTCAGACTGACTCCATTTCTGTAACAGAACGCGGTTCCGGTGGTTTTGGAAGTACGGGCGTATAAAAGCTTTGTTTAAACATGAAAAGCTGGTTTCTGTATGTAAAAGAAAAGGTTGAAGATATTCTCACTAAAGTGGATGCTGGATTTGTATTCCTGTACAAGCAGTATGCCTTTTATAAAATTCTTTATGCAAGGAAAACCAGAAATCTTAAGAAAATTAAGTTTGGGAAATTTTTTTACAGGGCAGGGTATGCACTTGGAAAGAAGTTGGATTTTCGTCCCCTGAAAGTTTTCTGCAGGTACCGCTATTATAGGCTCAATGCTCTGGGGAATAATATCCTCATAAAATATGTTGCCAAGGAACTTCTCCTTTACTTTTTTGTATGCTTTGCATTTTTCTTTGTGGTATTCTTTGTAAACCAGATTCTTCTCCTTGCTGAAACAATCCTCAAAAAAAGGGTTCCGATCGGTTCCGTAATTAAACTCATCACCTATTGTCTTCCGGCTATTATTGCCCAATCCGCTCCTTTTGCAACGCTTGTTGGATTCCTCATGTGCCTTGGTCGTCTTGTAACCGACAATGAAGTTCTTATTTTTAGGGCAAGCGGTCAAAAATACAGTCTTATCTTGAAATCGGTTCTTGCCATGGGAATAGTCATTTCTATTTTCAGTTTCATTATGAACGACTATTTCCTTCCTCTTGGAACCATCAACTACAACAGGATGAGAAGGCAGATTATTACTTCTAACCCAGCAATTGAACTTGAGTCCATGTCCATAAAGAGAATGAACGATTCCATATTTGTCATTGGAAATGTAAATGGAACAAAAGTCAGCGATTTGGTTTTCTTTGATGCTGGAAAAGATGGAGAAACAAGGGTTATTGTTGCAAAGAATTCTGTTGTAAGGAAGTCTACTTCAGAAGGAATCCTTATGCGCCTCGATATGGATAATCCTTTGGTAATGATGATGAAGGATATTCAGAAAGGATCTTATGATACCCTTTCTTCAAATACTCTTTCACTTAGCATTTTTGAAGATTCCATAATTTCTTCAAACGGTGGCGTTTCTCCACGCGAAATGACCTCGTGGGATTTGAGAAAGAAAATTGACGGCTTGAAAAATGATCCCAATTTGGCACCTAAAATTCTTAATACCTACAAGCTTGAATTCAACAAGAAATTTTCCATACCTTTCGGATCCATTTTCTTTGCAATCCTTGCATTTCCTTTGTCCCTCATTTTTGGACGCAAGGACGGTCAGACTCTTGGATTGATTTTTGGAATCATACTTTCTGTTCTTTATTGGGCAGCAACCATTATCGGGCAGATGTTTGGAATTAGGGGCGGGTACAATGGTTTCTGGATGATGTGGACTCCTAATCTGGTTCTTGGACTTCTTGGAATAATCCTTTATATGAGGCTTAGACGAAAATGAAAATCATCACTTACATGCTGAAAAGTTTTTTTCCGATTTTCCTTGGGGCCCTTTTGTTTTTTGTTCTTGTTCTGTGCCTTACGGATCTTTTCATGAATCTTTGGAACTACATTTCAAAGGGAGTTGCCTTTAAAAATGTAGGGCTTATCATTCTGTACTATATTCCAAAGACAATCTGGTATTCCATTCCCATTGCAATGCTTTTTGCAACGGCCTACATGCTAAGTGATTTTTATGCCCGTAATGAATTGCTTGCAATTTTTGCTTCCGGCATTTCTCTTTTCAGATTTACCATTCCGCTCCTGCTCATTGCAGTTTGTATGAGTTTCGTTATGTTCTTCTTTGAAGATTATGTTGTAGTTCCAACATATACAAAAAAAGTTCATATGCAGGATTCTGTTCTTCAAAAAGAAAAATCCCTCAACAACAACAGGATTGTCATTATGGCCGATGAAGGTAAAATCATTTATAAGGCCGACTTTTATGACGATGCTGTGAAGAGGCTTTATTCGACTTATTTTATTGTGCGTGACAATGAGAAAAATCTTCGGGCCTTGCTTTATGCAGAAAATGCTTCTTGGATTGATGGCAAATGGGTTCTTTCAAACCCTGTTGAATATAAGAATTCGACGGATGGTGTTGTAATGGTTGATGTTGAAGAAGAACTTCTTGATGTTTTTATAGAACCTCCGGAGACTTTTAGAAACAATACCATTTCCGTTGAGGAAGTAAATACAAGGCAAGCCAGGGAATACATAGAGCATCTTGAAAAGGCGGGGTTGCCCAGTGCAGAAGAAAAATCCGTGTACTACAAAAAGTATTCTTTCCCTTTTGTTGTATTCATTGTTGTTTTCCTTGCTGTTGGACTTAGCGGAAAGACCAGAAAGAATGTTCTTATTGTTAGCCTTGCATTGAGTATTACGGCTGTAGTTCTCTTTTATGTAACCCAGATGGTTACCATGCTTATGGCAAAATTCCAGGCAATTCCTCCTTTGTTTGGTGCCTGGTTTCCTGTAATGCTGTTTATAATCATAAGCAGCTTCTTGTTGAAATATGCAAAAACTTGATTAGGAATATATATGATTGAAAATTTTTTTGAAGTTCACCACGTAAACAAAAATTCTCTTGCCCGTACCGGAGTAATGCATCTTCCCCACGGAGATGTTCAGACTCCTGTTTTCATGCCTGTAGGAACTAAAGGAACTGTTAAAGCCCTTACGAAGGATGATCTTGAAGAAATCGGTTTTGAAATAATTCTTGCAAATACATACCACATGTATCTTCGCCCTGGTGCTGACCTTGTAAAGGAAGCAGGCGGACTCCACGGATTTACACAATGGAACAGGAATTTCCTTACGGATTCGGGAGGCTTTCAGGTTTGGTCCCTTTCAAAATTGAGGAAGATCAAGAACGAAGGTATTGAATTTCGGAGCGACATAGACGGCAGCAAGCATTTTTTTACTCCTGAAAATGTTGTTCAGACACAGGTAAAACTTAACAGCGACATCCAGATGCAGCTTGATGTTTGCTCAGGGTTTGGCGTTGGACGTCCCGAAGCTGAAAGGGCATTGAGACTTTCTTCCCAGTGGGCAGAAAGAGCCATTGCAGAGTGGACTATCCATCAGGATAGCGGTTACAAGGGGATCCTTTTCCCTATCGTTCAGGGAAACTTTTTTGATGACTTAAGAAAAGAAAGTGCCCAGTTCGTTGATTCCCTTGGTACACCCGGTCTTGCCATAGGTGGTTTGAGTGTAGGAGAACCTGCTGAAGTTTATAAAGAAAAGCTCCAGTATACAGTTCAGTTTCTTTCCCGCAGTAAACCTCGTTATGTAATGGGAATCGGTACTCCTGAATACATTCTTGAAGCTGTTGCCAATGGAATCGACATGTTTGACTGCGTTCAGCCGACCCGCATTGCCCGCCATGGACTTTATTTTACAAAAAAAGGAATGGTTTCAATCAAGCAGGCCCGCTATGAACGTGATTTTGGCTGCATAGATCCTGAATGCAAATGCAAGGTATGTACATCATATTCCCGTGCTTACCTGCGTCATATTTTCCGTGAGCAGGAAATTCTTTCGTCAATGCTTGCCAGCTACCACAACCTTTATTTCCTCCACAACATGATTCATGAAATTCGTGATGCAATAAACGAAGACAGATTTGAAGAATATAGAAAAAACTTTCTTGACAATTTCCATTCTGGAGAGGTGTAAACATGAAAAAAATCATAGCTTTAGTATCCGCTGGTATATTTTTTTCCTCTGCCAATCTTTTTTCTCAGGAGACGGCAGCTGTCATTGAAAATGTGACTGAAACGGCAGAGGCTGTTGTTGATGCCGTTTCCCATTCCTTTGATGGTCTTGAAGATGAAGCTGATGTTGTTTCATCTTTTGTCGAAGATTCCCTGGAGGATACAGAAGGTGAAGTACTTAAGGCTTACAATGAATCAAAAAATAAAAAGGAAGAAAAGCCTAAGTACAAGTACACAAAAGAAAAGAATGTTGCTTCAAAAAAGCGTCCGACAAAACATGATTCAAAGAATGACTATCTGGATAAATCGGACAATTATGAAGAGGAAAGTAACGCCGTATTCAAGTATGGCCTTGAAAGTCAGATCAGCAGCCTTATTGATGAACTTACGAAAAATGAAGACCACAGGTTTGTTGATCAGATTTATGACTTGTTCTATGAAACAAAAGATGCAGCAGTTAAGGACAAAGTCATCGAATACTTTACAAAGCTCAAGGATCCATGCCTTGGGGACTATGCCTGTGAAGTAATCAATGATCCTTATGATACAAGAAGAGAAACTGTAGACCGCTGCTTCAAGTATGTTTCTGAAGCTCAGATTAAGGAATCTGTTCCAGGGCTTGTTGATCTTGTGGACAAAGAAGAGGAAGAATATTTTACCGGTGCCCTTACGGCCCTTGGCGATCTTGGTGAAAGGGAAGAAGCTGAATTCCTTGCAGATTATCTTGACCGTGATGACCTTACAGTTCCTCAGCGACAGGCTCTTATGAAGGTTCTTGGTAGAATCAAAGCCATTGAAACCTGGGACAAGGTAGTTGAAATTGCTAAAGATGAAGATGAAAACAGCTTTGTGCGCATGTATGCGGCAGAAGCCATTGGTGCCATGGAAAAACCGGAAGGGGAGGATATTCTTGTCGATCTTTTTGAATCAACAGATCCAAACCTCCGCTGTCATGTTGTAAAGGGCATTTCACATTTTAATGATGAAAAGGCAGACAAGGTCATCATTCAGGCCTTGAGGGATTCCCAGTACAAGGTTCGAATTGAAGCAATTGAAGCCGTTGAAAAGCGCGAAATGAAGGATTCCGTTCCATACCTCATTTTCCGCTGCAAGGATAAGGATGAACTTAAAAACGTAAAGGAAAAGTCCTATAAAGTAATTGCAAAACTAAATACATCTGAAGGCAATGACTACCTTATCAGTCTTCTTGATGATAAGAAAACTGGAGTAGGAGCAAGGGCTAAGGTAGCTGGATGTCTGCTTGCTGAAAATAATGCTGGAACAAAAGAAGTTATTGAACTTGCCCGTTCAACAATGAAGAGTGATGTAAAATACCAGAAGGATTTAAGGTATGCTCTTGGAAAGGAATTCGCAAAGTATGACAGGGGTGAATTTGCCGAAATCTGCAGCGAATACCTTAACAGTACTGATGTTGCAACACAGGGGACAGGCCTTGATATGTGGGCAAAGGGCAGGTATTCATCTTGTCGTGCCAAGGTTGAAGAAATTGCCCGGGATGCAGTAGAGGAAGAAAACAAAGAAGAAGAAAAGACTGCAAAGCCTGGAACCTATAAATTCGGTCAGAAAAGGAAGAACGCCAATGCCAAAAAGGCAAAGAAGATTCTTGAAATGGATGGCAGTACTGTGATTAAAGCAGCACCGGAAAAAACTGACGCCGTATCGGGTGCCGCATCTGAAAAACCAGCATCAACTGCAGTTTCAGAGGATGCCAAATAAAAATAAAAATTAAAAAATTTTTAGAATTTTTCTAAAATGGTATTGACACTGAACCTGCAAATTGATATATTGAAACCACGATTTGCGGAAACGCAGATGCGGGGATGGTGGAATTGGTAGACACGCTAGCTTGAGGTGCTAGTGGCGCGAGCTGTGCCTGTTCAAGTCAGGTTCTCCGCACGAAAGCAGTTACTGAAAAGTGACTGCTTTTTTTTTATTTAAATCAGTTAGACGAGGTTTTTATGCTTGCTGTTTTTGTCAATTGCGCAGCCATTGTTTTTGGATCCATTATTGGTCTTGTTGTTGCCGGTCGCATGTCCAAGAAAATGGAAGATGTTATTCAGACAGGTGCTGGATTCATTACTCTTGTAATTGGTCTTCAGATGGCATTCAAGTATGAAAACATCTGTTTCCTGACTCTTGCTGTAATTGCGGGGGGAATAGTAGGCACTGTCATCGATCTTGACGGCAAGATTCTTTCGCTGGGAAAGCTTCTTGAATGTCTTGTTCCGCAAAAGAAGTCATGCTCTGAAAATTGTATTGAACCAAACAAGAACTTTGCCTATGCTTTTTTGAATGCCAGCGTTCTTTTCTGTGTTGGAGCCATGGCTATACTTGGTTCCTTCAAGGCTGGCATTGAAAAGGATTATTCCATCATTTTTACAAAGAGCATTCTTGACGGTTTCATGGCCATTTCCTTTACCGCAGCCATGGGTATCGGTACTGCTTTCAGTGCCATTGCCGTCTTCCTCTATCAGGGTGCCCTTACTCTTTTGAGTGTTGCGGTTCAGCCTTATGTATCCGACGTAATGCTTGCAGAACTTACAGGCAGCGGGGGAGTTCTCATCTGCATGATTGGCGTTAACCTCATTGGCCTTAAAAAAATCAAGACGGCAAATTACCTTCCGGCTGTGATTTTTACAGTTGTTTTCGTGCTTTTGGACAGTCCTGTAAGGAATTTTCTTGGAATGTAGCTTTTTTTACTGAATTCCTGCAAAATTCCTTTGGAATTCAAACATAATTCTTCTGAATTTGCCTTTGAATTCGTTTGACTTATGCTTTTTTTGAATTTATAATGTATTCTATAATATAAACCCTTAGGGAGGCCTAAAATGGCAAAAGTAGAACTCAAAGGTATTGGCAAGATTTACGACGGCAACGTACAGGCTGTTGAAAATGCCAACATCGTAATCGAAGACCGCGATTTCTGTGTATTCGTTGGTCCATCTGGATGCGGAAAGTCAACAACTCTCCGTATGATCGCAGGTTTGGAAGAAATTTCTGAAGGTGAACTCCTCATTGATGGAGACCTTATGAACGATGTTCCACCAAAGGACAGAAACATCGCCATGGTATTCCAGAACTATGCTCTTTACCCACACATGACAGTTTATGACAACATGGCTTTCGGTCTCAAGATCCGCAAAATGGACAAGGGAGAAATCCAGCGTCGTGTTGATGAAGCAGCAGTTAGCCTTGGACTTACTCAGTACCTCGACCGCAAACCAAAGGCACTTTCCGGTGGACAGAGACAGCGTGTTGCAGTAGGACGCGCAATCGTTCGTAACCCTAAAGTATTCTTGTTCGACGAACCACTTTCTAACCTTGATGCTAAACTCCGCGTTTCAATGCGTGGTGAAATCTCAGCTTTGCACCAGAGACTTCAGGCTACAATGATCTACGTTACACACGACCAGATCGAAGCTATGACAATGGGTACAAAGATTGTTGTTATGAAGGACGGTCACGTTCAGCAGATCGGTGAACCACTTTACTTGTACAACCACCCAATCAACAAGTTCGTTGCTGGCTTCATTGGTACACCTCCAATGAATTTCATGACAGTGGCTGTTAAGAAGGAAGGCGACAAGGTTGTTGTTGATGAAGGAACATTCACACTCGTTCCAACAGCAGAACAGCAGAAGTACCTCTCTGAATATGTAGGAAAGGAAGTATACTTCGGTGTACGCCCTGAAGACCTTACATACGCAGAAGCTCCAGCAGCTGAAAACAACATGCAGATGAAGGTTTCTAACAAGGAACCTCTCGGTGCTGAAACACACCTCTTCCTTGCTTCTAAGAATCAGAGTGTTGTTGCTCGTGTTCTTGCATCTTCTAAGGGAGACTTCAAGATTGGTGAAACTGTAAACTTCGTTCCAGCAATGGACAGATGTAAGTTCTTTGTTAAGGATTCAGAAGATCTTTCAAAGGAAATCAACATCTGTGAAAAGGACAAGATTTCTGCTCCTTGGCTCAAGAACGCTATCACAGGCGAAGTTGGTTACAAGGTAGCTATCGGTTCAGAAATCAAGAAATAAGTTGATGGCTGTCTAGGCAGTCAGTTCAATACTATTTTTTGATACCGAAAGGCATCGTCAGTTAATTCTGGCGGTGCTTTTTTTTTATGCTTTTTTCAGTTAAAATATTTTTATGCTTAAAGTTAATTCAGTTGTTATTTATAAGAATTCCCCTGCGGTAATATCTGCCGTTCTCGAAAATGCAAAATATACGGTCAAGTTTCAGAGTACGCCTGCAACAGCTACAAAAGGTGCTGTGTATGGTGAACAGAATGTCCGTGAAAAAGACATGATTCTTCTCCATGAAGGTCCATGTTCTTCCCTTGCCAATGTGCTTTCCTTTGCGGAAGAAAAATGTCCCCTTGTTGAAAACCTTTATAATCTTGAAGACAAGAATGAAATAGGGCTCCAGGTAAAGGATTGCTATGAACTACTTGCTTCCGATGATGAAACAAAAGGCACTTCCTTTGAATTCGAAGAACTTGTTTCTCTTTTCCATGATAAAATGACTGCTGATGAAAGCTGGGGAATGTTCTGTGCCCTTAAAAATACCGTTTGGTTCAATCAGAATCTTAAAGAACAGATGAACGGAAAACTTGTTTTTACCCTCCGTTCCCAGAAAGAAATAGATTCCCTTGTGAAAAAAGCCGATGCAAAGGGGAAGGAAGCTGAACTTCGTGCTGCTTTCCTTGAACGACTTAAGGCCAACTCCCTTCTTCCTGAAGATTCTATTTACATGGGTGATGTTGAAGCCCTTGCCCTTGGAAAAACAGACAAGAGCCGCACCATGCACGATGCAGGCATAAAGGAAACTGTGGAAAAGGCCCATAAGCTTTTGCTTGATACAGGTGTCTGGGACATTACAAGGAATCCTTATCCAGTCCGCTGGGGGCTTTCCATGAAGAGTGCTTCGGAATCCCTTGCTTCCCCTCCACAGGAAGAGCGCTATGAAGTGCCTGGTGTAAGCTATGCCATTGATGCTGAAAATTCTGCCGACCCCGATGATGCCGTTGCCTATGACGGAAAATATTACTGGGTTCACATTGCAGATCCTGCAAGCACCGTAATCCCTGATTCTTCCATAGATAAAGCTGCAAGGGAACGAGGTGCAACCCTGTACATTCCTGAAGGGGCTGCCCGCATGCTTTGTGAAGATGCTCTTGAAGACTACGCCTTGGGCTTGAAAGAAAAAAGCAATGCCCTTTCATTCCGTCTCCTTCTTGATGATGATGCCAATGTCCTTGAATGTGCCGTAATGAAAACTGTTGTTGATGTAAAGAGGCTTTCCTACAGGAAGGCAGAAGAACTTAAGGAATCACCTGAATTAAAGCCTCTTTTTGAAATTGCAAGAAAGAATGTGGACAAAAGAAACAAGGCTGGTGCTGTTCAGATTACCATGCCGGAAGTTCATATCTATGTTGACAGGGAAACAAAGAAAGTTTCCGTTGTAAAAGACGAAAAATATGAAAGCAACGAAATGATCCGTGAGCTTATGCTCCTTGCCGGGGAAGGGGCCGCAAAGTTTGCCTTCCAGAACAACATTCCGTTCCCTTATGTAAGCCAGGAAGAACCTCAGATTCCTGATGAAATTCCTGAAGGCCTTGCAGGTCAGTTCAGGCTGAGAAGATGCATGAGGAAGCGTTCTGTCGGCGTTACACCAGGCATGCACTGTGGACTTGGACTCCACATGTACAGTCAGGTAACAAGCCCTTTGCGCCGCTACGGAGACCTTATTTCCCACCAGCAGCTGAGGGCCTTTATTGACGGGCGCAAGTTGCTGGACAAGGATACCATGCTCATGCGCATTTCTGAAGGAGATGCAGGTGCCATGGCAGCCCGTAAGTCAGAACGCAACAGCAACCTTCACTGGACTTTGGTTTATCTTCTCCAGAATCCTGAATGGACGGGGGATGCTGTTTGCGTTTCCCATGCCGAAGGAAAACTTCCTCAGTTCTGCATTCCGGAACTTGCACAGGAAGCCTTCTTTGATGTTCCGGGCGGTGTAGAACTCAACCAGACTGTAAAGGTCAAGGTAAGCAGGATAAATCTACCTGAACTTCAGGTGGAATTCATGGTTGCCCAATAATTCCACGTGTGGTTATAGAATTTAGCTATAGCTGCATATAACTATATAATAATTCACTGCTAACAGTTGATTGTATATATTTAAAATCATCAATTTTCATTTTAGGAGTACAAAAATGGCAGAAATCGAGACAAAATGCATCCATGCTGGATATGAACCAAAGAACGGTGAATCACGCATGATTCCAATCATTCAGAGCACTACTTTCAAATATGATTCAAGTGCTGACATGGGAAAACTCTTTGACCTTGAAGCAGAAGGTTATTTTTATACAAGACTTGCAAACCCAACCAACGACTATGTTGCAAAGAAAATCTGTGCCCTTGAAGGCGGATCGGCAGCAATGCTTACATCTTCAGGTCAGGCAGCAAACCTTTTTGCCATTTTCAACATTGCTTCTGCAGGTGACCATGTTGTTGCCTCTTCTTCAATTTATGGCGGAACATTCAACCTTTTCAATGTGACGATGCGCAAGATGGGCATAGATTTTACTTTTGTAAGCCCAGAATGTACTGAAGAAGAACTCAATGCAGCCTTCAAGCCAAACACAAAGGCTGTTTTCGGCGAAACAATTGCAAATCCATCCCTTGTAATCTTTGACTTTGAAAAGTTTGCAAAGGCAGCCCACAGCCACGGTGTTCCACTCGTTGTAGACAATACTTTTGCAACTCCAGTTAACTGCCGTCCATTTGAATGGGGGGCAGACATCGTTACCCATTCGACAACAAAGTATATGGACGGACACGATGCAACTGTAGGCGGCTGTATCGTAGACAGCGGTAAGTTTGACTGGATGGCACACAAGGACAAGTTCCCTGGCCTTTGTACTCCAGATGAAAGTTACCACGGAATCACTTATGCTGAAAAATTCGGACAGACCGGCGCTTTCATTACAAAGTGTACAGCCCAGCTTATGCGTGACTTTGGCTGCATTCAGGCCCCAATGAACGCATATTTCCTTAACCTCGGCCTTGAATCGCTTCCATTGAGGGTTGAACGACATGTAGCCAATGCTACAGCCATTGCAAAGTTCCTCAAAAATCATCCAAAGGTTGAATGGGTTAATTACCCAGGCCTTGAAGGCGACAAATACTACGAACTTGCAAAGAAGTACATGCCTAAGGGAACCTGTGGCGTTATCAGTTTCGGCGTAAAGGGAGGAAGAAAAGCTGCCGAGGACTTTATGGGCAAGCTTAAAATTGGTATGATTGCTACACATGTTGCAGACAGCCGTACATGCGTACTTCATCCTGCCAGCGCAACACACCGCCAGCTTTCGGATCAGGAACTCATTGACTGTGGTGTTAGCCCGGACATGATCCGTCTTTCTGTAGGCGTTGAAAATGTAAACGATCTCATTGCAGACCTTAAGAATGCACTTGAGAACTAATGGCCACATTGTTGGCGACTTAAGGAGATAAAAATGATTGTTATTTTGAAGAATGGATTCGGAGAGTCTAAGGTTGAAGACTTCATCAGCGACATCAAGTCAAAGGGGCTTGACTGCCATGTAGTCAAGGGAGTTGAAAAAACTATCGTCGGACTTCTTGGTGATACTTCAAAACTTGACCCACGGGATTTTTTGAGCAATGACATCGTTGAAAGTGCAGAACGCGTATCTGTTCCATACAAGATGGCAAGCCGCGAATTCCACCCTGAAAATACAATCGTTGAAATCGGCGCAAACCAAGCAGGTGTAACTTCCTGCCTTGTTGGTGACGGAAAGACAATTCCCGTAATTGCAGGACCTTGTGCCGTTGAAGGTGAAGAACAGATCCTTAATGCTGCTCGTGCCGTAAAGGCTGCCGGAGCAAGAATTCTCCGCGGCGGTGCCTATAAGCCTCGTACATCCCCATACAGTTTCCGGGGTATGGGAAAGGACGGTATCCGTCTTCTTGAACTTGCAAAGAAGGAAACTAGTCTTCCAATCTGTACTGAACTTATGGCAATCAGCGAAATCGGCAATTTCCATAATGTTGATTTGATTCAGGTTGGTGCCCGCAACTTCCAGAATTTCGATCTCCTGAAGGAACTCGGAAGATTCGG
>JAHAZL010000055.1 GCA_018384055.1 Treponema sp. | reverse complement strand
TGGAGTGATGCATCCCAGCAGCTTAACCCGACTATGTTTGAAGAATTGATGACAAAGCTCGGTAAGTATGCCGCAGTTGAAAACAAGACAATGTAGCCTATGAAAAAGTTAAATGAACTTACATACGGAATCGTAGGCCTTGGCCTCATGGGCGGTTCCATTGCAAAATCAATCCGTGAAAACATCCTTTCAAGTGGCGGTTCAACTGGAAAAATTTATGCTTCCACAAGAAATGCTGCTGCCCTTGAACTTGCAAAAAGCCAGTACGTTCTTGATGACTTTTATACCTGGATAAAGTTGATGAAATGCTTGCCCTCTGCGATTTTGTCTTTGTATGCTTTTATCCTCATATGACTGTTGATTTTCTTGCGGCACATAAAAATGCTTTCAAGAAAGGTTCCGTTGTTACGGACATCAACGGCGTAAAGGCCGAAATTTTTGACCGACTTGCAGAAATTGAAAGCGAAAACTACGATTTCATTCCGGGACATCCTATGGCCGGCGGTGAAAAAGAAGGGTATGCGGCAAGTAACGCAGCCTTCTTTAAAAACCACAATTATATCCTCATGCCTCTTGCTTCAAACAAGGTTGACAATGTCGAGCAGTTCAAGCGTCTCATAACTGAGATGGGCTTTACCCAGATTGTTGAAACAGACGGCCGCGTTCATGACCACAAGATTGCCTTTACTTCACAGCTTTGCCATGTAATTGCCAGTGCCCTTGTAAACAGCGCTGAAGATGCCAGGGTGACTCAGTTTGGCGGCGGTAGTTTTGAAGACCTCACCCGCATTGCCATGATCAATGCCCCTTTGTGGACTGAACTTTTCCTTGCCAACAAGGCAGAGCTTGTAGGTCACATTGAAAAATTTGAAAAGTCCCTTGAAGTTCTAAAAGAATGCATTAAGAATGATAAGGCTGAAGAAACTAAGGCATATCTTGAAGAAGTCCGCGTAAAGCGCATAGAAATGTCCAGAAAAGATGTGAAGGTGGAAAAATAGCTTTTACCGGAGGTAAATTTTGGAACAGAAAGATTTTGACAAGCTTGATAAGGTGATAGGCCGTGTACCTGACTTTCCAAAGAAAGGTGTGCTTTTCTATGACATTACGGGAATTCTTCGTCATCCTGAAGAATTCAAGTATACCATTGAACGCCTATGTGAAATCTATAAAGATAAAAAAATTGACGCTGTTGCTGGTATTGAAAGCCGCGGTTTCATCTTTGCTTCCTGCTTTGCAGAAAAGATGGGCATTCCCCTCATACTTATCCGTAAGAAGGGCAAGCTTCCTGCGAAGACTTATTCCCAGAAATATGACCTTGAATACGGATCTGCAGAAATTGAAGTACATACGGCTGATGTTGAAAAGGGACAGAACATTCTTTTGATCGATGACCTTATTGCAACAGGCGGAACTTTGAATGCTGCCGTAAAGCTTATGGCTCAGGGCGGTGCAAAGGTCACTGATGTATTCGGTGTAATCGGCCTTCCTTTCCTTAACTACAAGAAAGTTCTTGAAGGCATTGAAGTTACCACTTTGGTAGATTACATGTCTGAATAAAACTTGAAAAAAATTGTTGAAGGGGAAGACCAATAAGTTCAAAAAGTGTCATTTAATTGCAATACAAGAGATTGCCGTGTCGAGCACGGCAATGGCTCATACTTATTGGACATCTCCATTTTTATTTTCCGTCAACAGAATGTACTTTCATCAAAGGCTCTTCAGGAATGTATTCAAGGAGAATGTCGTAAAAATTTTTTGCCGTCGAATTTTCAATTTCGAGATATGAGGAAAGATAGTTTCCGGTGTTTCCGTTAAGAATGCTCTGCTGCATTAACTCGGCAGTCCCCTGGTTAGTAGAAGTTTTTTCAAGAATTGAAATTTCATAGCGGCTCTTGATTGTTCTTACAGTTTTAATCCTTTTCTTTTTGTCTGCAAGTTCTTCAAGTAATTCCTGCCGCAGCTTTCTGTAAAGCTTCATGAAATCTTCAGTCTTCTTTATTTTGTTTCCGTGAATGTATCCTATTGGAATAAGAGGGCTGGCACCGTAGGATCTGCAGTAGGATTCAATTTCCCTGTCTATTCTGCTGCTGATTTCCATAAGGAGTGCGTTGAACTTTTCAATGTCCTTTGAATTTTCTGGTGCGGAAAAATACAGCTGAACCGGATCCAAAAATTCTTTTGTTGGAACAAGTAATGGGGATTCTTTTGGGGCTAGTTCTGGTGGCAGATCGGAAGAATAAAGGTGCCTTAACTGAACCCTTCTTTCCTTGTTCTTCCATGCTGGCTTTGGATAATCCTTGCGTAAATCTTCCCTTGGCTTCTGTTCCTTAAGTATTCCAAAACTCTTTTCAACTGCTGAAAATGCCCTGTCTGATTCAATGTCACCGCAGATTGCAAAAGAGTAAAGGGAAGCATCAAGGAATTCCGTATAGCCTGTCAAAAGGGACTGGTATGAAGCTGAATTATTATTGTTGTCATAGTCCCTGTATATTTGACCAGGCTTTGTATCCCTGTAAAGATAGGCAAAAACATTGCTCTTCATCTGTGGGCCAAGGTCTGCATTTTCCATAAGAATTCTGTAATTCTCGTCGGCGAAAAGTCTGTCAGCTTGAATAGGCTTTAGGTCTCCATAGACAAGGGCATTTGCAAGTTTTTCAAGGGATTTTTCAAAATCTTCCTTGATAACTTCATAGGTAACATAGGAAACTGTTTCCTTTGTCAATGCTGCTGCTCCATAGATTCCAGAGTTTTTGGCAAGGGCAGCTACTAGAATTGTGCGGAGGTTTTTTTCCTTTACTGGAGAAGCCATCATGCCGCCGTTTATCGCTACGGATACGCAGACTGTCTGGGAACCCCTGTTTGTTTTTACTGAAACAGGAATCCCGTTTTCCAGTTTTGTTTCCCTGATTGTTTTTATGGAATTAACGTAAAAGTATTCGGCTGGTTTTGCCTTGACTACTTTTGATTTGACGTCTTTTGTTTCCTTAAGGATCTGTTTTTTTTCGGCCTTGGCTTTTTCTGCAAGCATTTCCTGTTTCCACCAGGAACTGTTTTTGCCGTCAATCTTTACATAGCCTGATTCTTCAAAAGCTTTTTCCTGGGCCTTGTATTTGGTCGTGTTTACCAGAAGAAATACATAGGGGTCTTCTTCGTCAATCATATCGGCAATGGTATTTTCATTTTCATATTGAACCCTGTAAACCATGTCCTGAAATCCGCTGTAGAATTCTTCCGGTGTCGTCCAGTTTGCTTCTGGCCAATAAGATGCAAAGAGTTCTGTCAAATTCCGGCTGTTCCCGGATTTCAGTCTGAACTTCATTAAAATTTCATTCTGAGCCTTTGCAAAGTCATTTCTTGAAAGTCTTGCTGTTTCCTTTACAAGCTGGACAAAGGTTTCAGCTTGACCTGGTATGGAGTTTTGGACTGAAGGATCTTCCATAAGGGACTGGAGTATGAGCCTGCTGTAACCGTTAATCTGAGCACTGGCCGCTGCAAGATAGTCAGCTCCCCTTATGCAGAGTGATTCTTCAGAAGAAAGTTTTGTCCTGTAGCCGGAATCTTCCCTGTTCATTGCGGCAGAAAGAATGTCGCATTTGGTTTTGTTCAGGGAGGTGAACTGGACTATTATCTGGGTCATTTCTCTAGAGAAATCATCTGAGACAAGAACGAATTTTCTTCCTTCGTTCAATGATGGTGCCGTTAATGGAGTTGCATTTAGGCTGCTCTTTCTGCCAGTTCTTTTCCAGGTTGAGAAGGATTTTTCCGCAGCTTCATGAATCTGTTCAGCGTTTACATTGCCGCTTACAAAAAGTGCGCAGTTTTCCGGTGTGTAATAGGTTGCTCCAATGTTGTTGAGTATTGTCCTTGCCTGGGAAAGGGAATATTCTGAAAACAAGGCGGGGTAAATGCCTGAATCGTGTTTCCATGGTTCCCTGTAAAACACCCTTGAGTCTATGGAACTGTTGATGAATCCTGCCGTGCTTGACGCATAATACTGGGATTCAGCCTTCATCTGATCCAGAACAGCCTTTATTTTTTTGTCTTCAAAAACCGGTTTGGAAAGACTTGCTGAAAGTGCATTGAAATAGTGTGCGGTTTCTTCCGGTGGAAGGGTAGCCCTGAAATTGGAACTCTGAGCCCTGCATTCAGCCTGAAGGTTCACAAGTTCAAAAAGATTCTGCGCTTCTTTTTGTGCCGTTTCGGAAAAAAGCCTGGAATACATGGAAAAGAATCCGCAGGTTGATGGTGTCTGAGATGAAAATCCCGCCTTGCAAACCAGTTCGGCGGTTACGAGGGCACTTGTCTTGTCCGGAATAACAAAGACTGTAAGACCGTTTATCAATGTGAAAATGTCCAGGTTCAGTTCGTTGTTTTCTGCCAGAACAATGCTTTTCTGTGCAAAAAGACTTGCAGAAATGAGAGCTGCCGAGATTAAGGACGTTATTTTTTTTCCTGAAAGCATGCCTGTATTTTATTGAAAATTGCTTTTTTGTCCAATTCCCGTTAAAATTAGGGAATGTTAAAAGTAATTCCCAATACAGAAAAAAACTTAAAGTTAAATATAGATAGAAAACTTCTTGAAGGAAAACGCAACCTTACAAGCGAGGAAATTGCTGTCCTTAAATCAAACGGAAACCATTCTTCTGATTCAAAATGGAATAATGTTTATGTATCCGAAAAAAAAGGATGCTTTAATGCTGACCTTGTGAAGCACAATGATTTTTCAGGTTTCGTTGTTCTAGGTGACATTACTGACAGTATCATTACGTACCATGACCTTAAGCTTCCCGTTGGAATTACAAGGTCCAGCCTCTGTGATGTTGTTACAGGTGATAACTGTGCAATCCATAACGTAAAATATCTCGTGAATTACAGAATCGGAAACCGTGTAATTCTTTTCAACATTCATGAAATGTCATGTACTAAACATTCCAAGTTCGGTGAAGGTCTCATCAAGGAAGGTGAGTCGGAAGCAACCAGAATCTGGATTGGCGTAGGAAACGAAAACGGCAATCGCCAGATCCTGCCTTTTGAAAATCTAATTCCAGCAGATGCTTTCCTCTGGTCCCGATTTCGCGAAGACAAAAAGCTCATGCGGCGTTTTATTGAGCTTACGGAATATGAAAAGCCAAAGAAACTGGACGCCTATGGTATTGTAGAAGATGATGCAGTCGTAAAGAATTCCTTGATCATAAAGGATGTAAAAATCGGATCATGTGCATACATCAAGGGGGCCCTCAAGTTAAAAAACATTACAATTCTTTCATCTGAAGACGAACCAAGCCAGATTGGAGAAGGCGTTGAAATGGTCAACGGCATCATGGGCTATGGAAGCCATGTGTTCTACCAGGCTGTTGCTGTTCGCTTTGTAATCGGAAGAAACTGCCAGTTAAAGTATGGTGCAAGGCTTTTGAATTCTGTCCTCGGCGACAATTCAACTGTTTCCTGCTGTGAACTTCTCAACAACTTGATTTTTCCATTCCATGAACAGCATCACAATTCTTCCTTCCTCATTGCTTCTACGATAATGGGACAGTCCAACATTGCAAGTGCCGCAACCATCGGTTCAAACCACAATTCAAGAAGTCCTGATTGCGAAATGATTGCAGGCCGCGGTTTCTGGCCGGGTCTTTGCTCTGACTTCAAGTTTGACAGTCGTTTTGCTTCTTTTGTCCTTGCATCTAAAGGAACATACAAAAATGAAGTGAACATTACATATCCTTTCTCAATGATTGCACCTAGCATTGAAGACAATACAATTCATATTATTCCTGCCTATTGGTTTCTATACAATATGTTTGCCATTGTTCGCAACAAGTACAAGTTCAAGGCTCGTGACAAGAGGTTCAAGATTGTACAGCATATTGAAACTAATCCTCTGGCTCCAGACACCATTCAGGAAATTGTTTCGTCAATTGAACGCCTCATAGAACTTACGGGAAGATACCTTAAGATGCCTAAGGAAGAGTGCCTCAAATATACAAAATTCATGCCTTCAGACGATTTCCTTAATTCCTACAGAAAAAAGATTTCTGACTGCAAGGCAGAAGATGTGTATGTTGTTGCAAAGGATTTCCTTCACAATGGATATGAAGCAAAGTTCCTCCTTGTTGATGACCGTTGCCAGAAAAAATACGGGGCTCTCATATACAAGCCGTCACAGGCTTACAGGGAATACAGGAGAATCCTTAAATATTTTGCTGCCGAAAGCCTCATGAATTATGTTCTGAGGAATAATCGCGAAAGCCTTACCCTCGAAGACATTTCACGCATAAAGGATATTCCTCTCTACACTGAATGGATGAATGTGGGTGGACAGGTAATGCCAAATGCAAAGGTTCAGGAACTGTTCTTCAGGATAAAACAGGGCGAATTCCAGAACTGGGAACAGGTTCATAAATTCTATGATGAATGCGAGGCAAATTATGTTGAGTACAAGGCCCGCTATTCCCTTTACATTATTGAATGGCTTTATTCAAAATCCATCGAATACTTTACTAAAACGGATTTTGACAAATTCCTTACGGATGTTGCCTTTGTCTCAGTCAACATGCTTGAATCTTCAATTCAGGTTCGCGAAAAGGATTTTACTGATTATTTCCGTTCCGTTACTTACAGAAATGAAGCTGAAAAAGAAGCTGTCCTTGGAACAATTGATGAAGACGGATTCCTTAAAAAGTTGCGTAATGCAACGGATGAATTTGAGGCAAACCTTCAGAAGCTTTTCAAATGCCTGAGAACCTAGTCAGCCCATTATAATTTTGTTGACTTTTATCGGGTTTGAGTGTAAAGTTACATATATGAAATTTACAGCACTACTTCTACTATTGTTTACTTCTCTCGTGAATGCCGCAAGGTAGCAAGTGACTGTATATTATCAATGTAAATTACAGACCTGTTGCTCGACGGCATCAGGTCTTTTTTATTTTCAAGGAGTTTAAAAATGAGCGTAATGAATCCTGGCACAAAGTATGGTCGTGTTGGCGACATTGAAATGAAGAATCGCAGATGGCCTTCAGCAAAAATTACAAAGGCACCTGTATGGTGTTCAGTTGACCTTCGCGATGGAAACCAGGCCCTGGTAAATCCCATGGGCGTTGATACAAAACTTGCTTTCTTTGATCTCCTTGTTAAAGTTGGCTTTAAGGAAATTGAAGTGGGGTTCCCTGCTGCAAGCGATACAGAATTTGAATTCATGCGCAGGCTTATTGAAGAAAAACGCATTCCTGAAGATGTAACTGTTCAGGTTTTGTGCCAGGCCCGTGAAGCTCTCGTAAAGAAAACCCTCGAAGCAATCAAGGGTGCTCCTCACGCAATCTTCCACCTTTACAATTCAACAAGCCCAGCCCAGAGAAAATATACTTTCAATAAGTCAAAGGAAGAAATCAAGCAGATTGCCATCGAAGGAATCAAGTGCATCAAGTCTTGCCTTACAGACGAAGAACGCAAGAACATCCGCATTGAATATTCTCCTGAAAGTTTTTCTCATACAGAAATCGACTATGCTGTTGAAGTTTGTGATGCAGTAATGAAGGAATGGGGTGCAACAAAAGACAACAAGATTATCTTTAACCTTCCTACAACTGTAGAATGCTATACTCCAAATGTTTATGCAGATGCCATCGAATATTTTGCAGACCACATTTCAGACCGTGAAGCTGTAATCATTTCCACACACTGTCACAATGACCGCGGTACAGGCGTTGCTTCTGCAGAACTTGCCTTGCTTGCTGGTGCCGACAGAACAGAAGGCTGTCTTTTTGGAAACGGTGAACGCACAGGAAACCTTGACATTGTAAATGTTGCCCTCAATATGTATGCACAGGGAATTGACCCTGAACTTGATTTCCGTGACATTCAGGGAATCGGCGAAAAATATACTGAATATACTGGAATGGAAATTTTCCCTCGTACACCTTATGTCGGTGAACTTGTATTTACAGCATTCTCTGGAAGCCATCAGGATGCTATCCGCAAGGGAATGGCAGCACGCACAAAGATGGAAAAAAATGCTTTGTGGGATGTTCCTTACCTCTACATTGATCCACATGATATTGGCCGTCAGTATGAAGGTATAATCCGCATCAACAGCCAGTCAGGAAAGGGTGGTGCAGCATATATCCTTGAAAACGACTACGGCCTTATTCTTCCTAAGGCAATGCATCCAGCCCTTGGAAAAGTTGTCCAGGCAGAAGCAGATAGGGCTCAGCGTGAACTTCAGACAAAGGAAATATACGACATCTTTGAAAAGCAGTGGTTTGGAAAGAAGGACAACATTCAGATCCTTGACCTTTCAGAAACTCATGTGGAATCAAAGAAGGATGACGAAGATCTTGAAACAACCCTTTGCCGCGGTGTAATAGTATGGAAGGGACAGCAGTTCATCATCGGTGAAAAAGGAAATGGACCTCTTGATGCCTTTGCTGCAGCTCTCGGTTCAACTCCAGCCCCAAAGTTCAGCGTTACTGCTTTCCACGAACACAGCATCGGAACTGGAACAAATACAAGTGCCATTGCCTATGTTCAGCTCACCTGTGAAGACGGCAATGAATACTGGGGTGTCGGTAAGTCAACAAGCGTTGGTCGTGCCGGTATTGCTGCCATTGTTTCTGCTTTGAATCAGATTTAATCTTCATAAAATGCAGGGGGACTTCAAAAGTCCCTCTTTTTTTACTATAATAATAGAGTTATGTTGTTTTATCTGGCGTACAAGAATATTGTTTCTCGTAAAAGTTCTTTTGTCATTATTCTCTTTATTGCCTTTGCCATTTCACTGATGGTTCTTGTAAATTCCATTTTTGACAGTACTGAAAACGGAATTGAAAGCGTCTATTCAAGAAGTTTTACAGGAGACATTGTAATTCGGCCTGCTGCAAAAATGCCTTTGAGCCTTTTTGGGGATGAAACTCCAATAACTGGAAAGCTTACAGAGATTCCCCGCCTGATTCCCTATGCTGATATTGTAGAACATGTAAAGGAAAATGCTCGTGTTTCCTCTTTTGTTCCGCAAATTTCAGGACGCATCATTGTTGAAAGTGACAGCAGTGACAAAAATATGGAAACTCTTTTCGGTGTAAACGCTGACGAATATTTTAAGGTTATGACTTCAATTAAGATTCTTGAAGGAAAGCCTTATGGCGCTGGGGAAAGAGGTTCTGCAGTTTCAAAAAATGTTGCTGAACGGTACGGTGTCAAATTAGGTGATGAAATCCAGTTTCTTGTGGAAGATAAAATGAGCCTTAGAATTCGTGCTGCAAAAATTTCCTGCATTTACGAATATGAAATCAAGAATGAAACTCTAGATAATATAATTCTAGTGGATCCTTTTACAATGCGTTCAATCCTTGATATGACGGATACATCCCAGAACATTGATATTGATGAAAACAGTCAGGATCTCCTTGGTGATGATGACCTTGATTCAATGTTTGAGGATGCCGAGGATTTTTCTGCCGAAAGTGTCATTGTAGAGGATAAAAAAGATGCTGTTGAAGCAAATGATGCTTTCATGGATGAAAGCGAAAGCACGGCCTGGAATTTCATAATCATTCAGATTAAAGACAGAAAAGAAATAAAGAAAGCTGTTTCCGAATTAAACCTTCATTTCAAAAAATCCTGCTGGCCAGTTGAGGCTGTCACCTGGAGAAGTGCAGCGGGAAGTACAGCCATGTACCTTTTCTGGATCAGGTTAATATTCAATGTTGGTGTAATAATTGTTTTGATTGCTGGTTTCATTATCATTAATAATACTCTTGTTGTGAATGTCCTCAATAGAACGCAGGAAATAGGCACTTTGCGTGCAGAAGGTGCTTCGAGGAAATTCGTATCTGCAGAATGCATGGTTGAAACTTTTATCCTTACGATTACAGCTGGGGTTGTAGGTTGTATCATTGGTTCAATTGGAAGTTCACTTATTTCTTCTTTTCATATAAACCTTGATAATTCATTCCTCATTCAGTTGTTCGGAAATGAAACCCTTGAATTTTCAGTTTCCTTCAAGATCATTGTTGAGTCGATGATTCTTTCTGTGATATTGGGGGTTGTCGGATGGGTATATCCTGTACATACTGCCCTTAAAGTAAGTCCTGTAAGGGCAATGCAGGGAGGTAACTGATGTATTATTTCAAGATTTCTTCTCGTTCACTCCTATCAAAGTGGCGTCAGTATGTTTCCCTGTTTCTTGTAAGCATGTTTGGCGTTGCAATTTCCCTTTTCCTCATGTTTGTTGTAAAGGGAATGCTTTCTTCAATGGCGACAAAGGCAAAAATGTATTATGGCGGCGACATGCAGATTTTGGGAGGATATGATTATATTGAATATTATCATGCTTCTAAGTATGTTGAAAAAGTTAAGTCTGTTCTGCCTGAAAATGCTATTGTTTCAAAACGACTTAGTGCAAGGGCCAAGAATTCTTTTTTGCTCTATGAGGGCACAGAAGCCAGGTTTCGGCAGGTTATTGGAATTGAATTTGATAAGGAACAGTCTCTTTTTGAAAACTATAATTTTGTTGAAGGGTCTGCATCCTTGCTTTCGGGGAAATATGACATACTGCTGTCGGAACCTATAGCAAAAATGCTTTCTGTTCATGCAGGAGATCAGATTACCTTTGTCGATAATCGTTCTGGTCCTGTTGATACTGTTCCATTTGTAGTTAAGGGAATTTTCAGAGATTCAAGCATTTTCGGTATGTATACCGTGTATTTCAACATCGATTATGTTGTTGAATTTGTAAATGAGGAAGCTGATTACGCCAATAGAATCTGCGTCTATTTTCCAGACGGATCGTATTCTAAAAAAATGCTTTCTAAATACCATAAGGCCTTAAGTACTGTTCTCAATATGTATCCACTTGTTGAAACAAAGGAAGATTTTTACGACGTGTTGTACGGCCCTGGATTTACAGAAGAAACATATTGCCTTGTGAGCATAGAATCTTCCATGGAAGAACTTCAGCTTATCATAGATGCAATGAATTGGGTTTCCATGCTTGTTGTTGCAACCCTAATTGTCATCATTATTGTTGGTGTTTCAAGCACATACAGGGTTCTTGTCCTTAAAAGGATAAATGAAATCGGCATTTACAAGGCGATAGGAATGAATCGCTTCAAGATATACAGAATATTGCTTTCTGAATCTTCGTGTCTGATGGCCTGTGGTTGTATTGCGGGGTTTGTCTTTAGTCTTATCCTGTCAGGAATTATCAGGTGCATAAACCTTTCGTTTATTCCCGCATTTGATGTTTTCCTTGCAAATGGAGTAATAATACCAAGATTAGAGTTTTCTAATATAGTGGTAGTTTTACTGTTTGTCTTTGTAACTACATTGTCCGCTGTTGTTTTATCAATTAGAAAAGCAGTTGAAATTACACCTGTTCAGGCTTTAGCGACAACAGAATAGTACTGCTTGGGAGAAAATGTTATGAAAAAGATTGTTTTATTTACTATTGCAGCAATAAGTTCAGTATTTGCTTTTGCTAAATCCAATGAAGAACTTCTTAAGAGTGCAGAAGAACAGACAGCATTTTACGGAAGGGATTTCAAGGCAAATTATTCCATTGTTCAGGAAAAGCCTGGTCAGGGAAAGAGCAACACTGAAGCCATCATGTATCGTCGAGACGATGAATCTAAATGGGTTATTCTTGTTCAGGGACCTGAAAAGGAAAAGGGCAAGGGATACCTTCAGTTTGACAATACAATCTGGTTCTTTGACCCTGTAGACAGACGCTTTACATTTACAAGTGCAAAGGACAAGTTTCAGGGCTCCAATGCAAATAACTCGGATTTTACACCTCAGCATTATTACCGCGACTACAAAATTGAAGCAGTTGAAAAAGTTATGCTTGGTAAGTTTGACTGCACTTTATTTACATTAAAGGCAAAAACTGATAATGTTGATTATCCAATGCTTAAAATCTGGGTAACAGATGATGGCCTTGTGCGCAAAAAGGAAGACTACAGTCTTTCCGGACAGCTTTTGAGAACGACTGCAGTTCCTTCATATCAGAAAGTTATGGAAAAAGGAAAGGAAATCAATGTTCCTTCCAAAATGCTAATTACAGATAATCTTCGAGGAAAGAAAATCGGTGATAAGGTGAAGTATGAAAGAACTCAGGTAACGGTAACAAATGTTTCCTTCGCACCACAGGCAGCTACTGTATACACCAAACAGTATCTGGAAATGATGAGTGCAAAATGAAAAAAAATTTTCTGTTAGTTATATTTTTAGTAGGTTCCCTGGTATTCGCTCAGGATATTGACGATGATTTTGATGCAATATTTGAAAATGCCGGGGATATAACTGCAGAAGAAAATGATAAGATAAATTCCCCAAGACCTATTACAGGAAATGTTTTTCCCAATTCTTCAATCTTTAAGTTTTACGGCCACAATAAAAGCGAAATGGGGCTTATCTACGGTCATAGATTTGGAGACCTTGAAGAAAAATATTTTGATAAAGGTAAAATTGAAGTAAGGGAAGGCGAGTTTTATCGAGAAAACTGGGGTGCAGGTTATTTCGACTTTGAGAACCATATTTCTTTTGTTGCAAGGCCTGATGACTCTTTTGCAATTCATGGAAACCTTTGTACAACTTTCTTTCCTATAAAATGGGTCAACGATCAGAAAAGCACCTTGTATTTTGATTATATGGCAGGACATAACTGCATAGTTTCAGCCGGTAAAAAGACTCTCAATTGGGGCTATGTAAGAATTTTCAATAATGTAACGGATTATTCTCAGGAAGAACGCCTTACTACTAATATTGTTGCGGATAGTGAATCAAGCATCATCGGTTCCCTTACTTTTCCTTTGTCTTTCATGACAGCTACGGGCGTTATCCTCTATAACTTTAAAAACGGCGTCGAATTCAGCAAGGATAATCCTCCAAAGCTTGACGAACTTTCCTATGCCGGTTCCCTTGAATTTTCTTTCCTTCAGACATCATTGAATTTATATTTTCGTCGCACAGCAAGGGATGTTAGTTCCATAAATGCTGAAAATGAAACTCCTTATGGAATAAACAACGTAATTGGTATCGAGGCAAAAAGAACAGTTTTCGGTTTTGACAGCTATGTCCAGAATACTTTCCGTTTCAGCAGTCCTGAAAATTTTAGATCCATTACTTCTATTAACTCAAAGTCTGAAGTTATAACCTTTGGTACTTACAGATTGTGGGAAAGATGGGGATTCAATGCAGAATTCCAGAATTTTTATTCAATTGAGGAAAAAAGCAATTCTCAGCGTATTGCCCTTGATCTTGGCGTTAGAAAAGTTGGTCCTAAAAAAGACCTTAAACTTATCCTTCAGTGGAGGCACGACACCAATAATTTTTCTTCTGACGGAGAATTCCTTGATAACAGCTGGGTTAAGTTAGGACTTGTTAAATCAAACTTCTTTAAGCATTTGGATTGGGTAAATGGAGTGCAGGTACACTATAGGTTGAAAGATGAACCCGGAGTATATCAGGCAAGACTTGCTTCTTATTTTACACTCAACATTGATTATTAAAGTAAAAAAATGTTGAAAGAGTAAAAAAATGTTGAAAGAGTAAAAAAAAAGCCACAAATGATTTTTTCACTGTGGCTATTTTTTATGCCGAAAGGATTTTTCCATCGGCGATTTTAATTACATGGTCTGACATTTGAACAATCTTTGAATCGTGGGTAGAGAATACAAAGGTTGTCTCAAGATTCTTATTGAGCTTCTTCATCAGTTCAAGAATCTGATCGCCATTTTTAGAGTCAAGGTTTGCTGTAGGTTCATCAGCAAGAATTACAGGTGCTTTTGTTACGAGGGCACGCGCAATGGCTACACGCTGTCTCTGTCCACCGCTTAATTCTGAAGGTTTGTGGGTTTTCCATGCGGAAAGTCCAACTGTATCTACAAGGAAGTCAATCCATTCGGAAAGTTCCTTTTTGTTCATTGTTTCTGATGCGATGGTTGAACCCAAGGTGAGCGGAAGTTCAATGTTTTCTCGGACATTGAGTACAGGAATGAGGTTGAAAGTCTGGAAAATGAATCCAAGATTCTGGCGGCGGAGTACTGTAAGTTCATTGTCAAGTTTTACGCCAAGTTTCGTGTTGATTGAAAGTTTTGTATCCTTGTAGATGTCCTTTCCGTTAAGCAAAAGTGTTCCGGATGTTGGAATGTCAATAAGCCCAATCATGTTGAGTAGGGTAGATTTGCCTGACCCTGAAGGTCCTGAAATTGCTGCAAACTCTCCCTTTTCAATCTTAAATGATGCTTCATCAACTGCTTTAACAACAACTTTATCCATCTGATAGTTTTTGCAGATGTTCTTCAATTCAATCAAACTCATTCTTTCATTTTAGTTAATCATTGAAAAAAAAGCAATAAAACTATAAAATACGAAAACTTATATTTGTAATTTTAACTTTTAGGGGATGTATATGTCTGAAGTAAGAGTTCGTTATGCTCCATCGCCGACAGGTATGCAGCACATTGGTGGTGTGCGCACTGCGCTTTTTAATTATCTTTATGCCCGTTCACAGGGAGGAAAATTCATTCTTCGTCTTGAAGATACAGACCGTACTCGTTTTGATGAAAAATATGTTCAGAACCTTTATGACACAATGGACTGGCTTGGAATCGATTGGGATGAAGGCGGTTCAAAGGGCGGTGAATACGGTCCTTATGTTCAGTCGGAAAGATTTGAACTTTACAAGAAGTATGCAATGCAGCTCATCGAAAACGGCGAAGCTTACTACTGTTTTTGTGATGCAGAACGTCTTGAAAGAATCCGCAAGATTCAGACAGAAAACAAAATGGCTCCAGGTTATGACAGGAACTGCCGTCACCTTACTCCAGAAGAAGTAAAGGCAAACCTTGATGCCGGAAAGCCTTATGTTATCCGCCTCAAGGTACCTCTTGAAGGAAAGACAAAGTTTTCAGACCATCTCCTTGGTGACATAGAATGGAACAATGAGGACATTTCTCCGGATCCTGTTCTCCTTAAGAGCGACGGATTCCCAACATATCACCTTGCAAACATCGTTGACGATCACCTCATGAAGATTTCTCATGTTATGCGTGCACAGGAATGGATTCCATCTACTCCATTGCATGTTCAGATGTACCGTTCTTTCGGATGGGAACACCCTGAATTCTGCCACCTTCCAATGGTAAACGGAAGTGACGGAAAGAAACTTTCAAAGCGCCACGGTTCAACTTCATTGAATGAATTCCGTGCCCGCGGATACCTTCCACAGGCAATCGTAAACTATGTTGCTCTCCTTGGCTGTTCTTACGATGACGGTCGCGACATGTATACACTTGAAGAACTTGGTCAGAAGTTCCGTCTTGAACACCTTAACAAGGCTCCTGCTGTTTTCGACTACAAGAAGCTTGAATGGTACAACGGCCAGTACATCCGTGCCCTTACAGACGAAGAACTCTACAAGTGGGTCCTTCCATTCATTACAGGTACAGGTGATGCTACTCTCGAAATCAATCCTGACAATCCGCAGCCAAAGCCAAAGGTTGGTCCTGAATTCTCCGGCGTTTCCCTTGGTGCAGACGGTGAACCTGTTTGTGTTGATGCTTCAATGAACATGTCATCTGCAGATGTAAAGAAGAAGCTTATGGCTTTGATGCCTCTCATTAAGGAAAGACTCCACTTCCTTTCTGATGCAGCAGAAATGGTTCACTTCCTCTTTACAGAACCAGTTGTTCCTGCAAAGGAAAACATCATTCCTAAAAAGCTTGATGAAGCAAAGACAAAGGAAGTTCTTGTAAAGGCTAAGGATTATGTTGCAGAAATCTTCGGCAAGTCTCATGAAGAAGCAGAAGAACTTGCAAAAAAATATGCAGAAGAACTTGGAATCAAACTTGGTGACTTCATGATGCCTGTCCGCATGGCTGTTACAGGATCAAAAGTTTCGCCACCACTTATCGGTTCTATCTGGATCCTTGGAAAGGAAAGAGCTGTTGCCCGTGTTGAAAGAACTCTTGCAACATTCTAAATCCTAAGGAGTTAAATCAAAAAGACCGTCTGAAATTTCAGACGGTCATTTTTTTTATGGCTTAAGTTTTTTTAGCAATTGTTCAGCCGAAATTTACTGGTTTTCAACCATTGCTTTTCTGCAGAGTGGAATCAACATTCCGCCGGCTGCATTGCCTAATGTCATTACGAGAAGGTACCCAAAGCTTTTTACTGTCCATGCATCAGCGAGACTGAAGTAGAACATGTTTGCAATGCAGTGTTCAAATCCACTCAAAATGAATGCCATTACAGGAAGGAAGATTGCAAGGCACTTTCCTGTTTCGTGGTTGATTTTCTTGTACCCGTCTGCAGCAATGAACATGAGCATACCGCAGAAGATTGCAAGTACAAAAAGGCTTACAAGGCTGTCGTTCATCTTTACTTCACACATGGCCGCTGCTTTGCTTGCTATACCTGCTACGCGTGTAAGGAGAAGAAGTCTTGCAGATACGAAAGTTCCGATTAAATTACCAAGCCAGATGAGGGCAACTTCCCCAATGTATTCAGGCTTGTTTTCAACGATATATCCAACTTTACCTGTGTAAAGATAGAATCCGAAAGTAAGGATTGTGAAAAGTCCAGTTCCGAAAAGGAAAGCACCTACAACTTTGCTTTCACAGCTTAAAAACACTGCACCACCGATTCCGATGGCAATACCAGTCAAAAATGCACGAACCAAAATGTTAATGATGTTCTTCATAATGGCACTATTATATAGACATCAATATAAAAATTCAATTTTAGCGCCGTACTATAAAAAAGGGAAAAAGATATTTATAATATTGAATAAACGAGGAATTAGCGGTATATTTATGCAAAATAATGTAAAAGGAGTGTATATTTATGCATTTTATTGACGGTGGAGTTTGTGCTCCAAAAGGTTTTACAGCAAACGGAATTCACTGCGGTCTCAAGGCATCAAGAAAGACAAATGATACTGCCCTTGTTTACAGTGAAGTTATGTGCAACGCAGCAGGAATTTTTACAAGCAACCGCGTTAAGGCAGAATGCGTTAAGCTTACAATGAAGAACATTGCAGGCGGAAAGATGCAGGCTGCAATCTGCAATGTATGTTTTGCAAATGCATGTACAGGTGAAGAAGGCTATAAAAATGCACTCCGTATGGCCGACTTTACTGCCAGAGGTCTTGGCATTGCTCCTGAAAATGTAATCGTTACTTCTACAGGTATCATCGGACAGCATGTTCCTGTTGAAAAGATTGAAGAAAATTTCGACAGGCTTAAGGCTGGACTTTCAGTAGAAGGTCACAAAGAAGCAAGAACTGCCATCATGACAACTGATACTCACTACAAGGAATGTGCAGTTGAAACAGAAATCGGCGGAAAGACAATTCATATTGGTGCCATGTGCAAGGGAAGCGGTATGATTCACATTAACATGGGAACAATGCTTTCATTTGTAACAACCGACTGTGCAATTTCTTCTGCAATGCTGAACAAGGCCCTTAAGGAAACTGTAAAGGGGACTTATAATTGTGTTTCTGTTGACGGAGACATGTCTACAAACGATACCCTTACAATCATGGCTAACGGTCTTGCTGGAAATGCAGAAATCGTTTCTGAAGGTCCGGACTTTGATGCATTCCTCAAGGCATTGAATGTGCTCAACACACAGATGGCAATGAAGATTGCTGCCGACGGTGAAGGTGCAAGTCATCTTGTTGAATGTACTGTAAAGGGAGCAAAGGATGTTGAAACAGCCCGTGGTCTTGCAAAGTTTGTAATCAAGTCTAATCTCGTTAAGGCTGCCATGTTCGGTCGCGATGCAAACTGCGGAAGAATCATGTGTGCCATGGGATACAGCGGATATGAATTCGATCCTGACAAGACTTGCGTTTACTTCTCAAGCAGAAAGGAATCAAAGAGATATTTTGAAACTCCAGAAGAAGAAAAGTATCAGGTTTATGGCTGCGATAAATGCGGCGGAAAGATAGAAGTTGTTCATAACGGTGTTGGGCTTTCCTTTGACGAAGAGAAGGCAACTGCAATTCTTGCTGAAGAAGCTGTGGAAATTGAAGTTGTGCTTCAGGACGGCAATGCAGAAGGAACTGCGTGGGGATGTGACCTTACATACGATTATGTAAAAATCAACGGAGATTACAGAAGCTAGAAAATTGCTTTATATTTTCAATTCAGAATTATAAATTATGAATTATGAATTATGAATTATGAATTGTTTTTGAAGGAGATAAAAAAATGGCAGATGAAAATACAGTCAATAAAATAAACTCAAGGCTGGATAGTGAAACCTGGTCAAGCGTTCTTGTTCAGGCCTTGCCTTATTTCAAGCATTGGGTAGGAAAAACTGTAGTAGTTAAGTACGGCGGGAATGCCATGCTCAATGAAGATCTGAAACGCTATGTAATGGAAGACATCGTCCTTCTCAATACAATCGGCATCAAGGTTGTTCTTGTTCACGGTGGCGGACCTGAAATCAATGCCATGCTTGAAAAAGTTGGAAAGGAATCCAAGTTCATCAATGGGCTTCGCTATACAGATGAAGAAACCATGGAAATCGTTCAGATGGTTCTTGCCGGAAAACTCAACAAGGGTATTGTTGGCATGCTGGTACAGCAGGGCGGTAAGGCTGTTGGCCTTAGCGGAACTGACGGCGGACTCATTCGCGCAAAGAAACTTGATAAAGGGGACGGCGTTGACTATGGCTTTGTCGGTGAAGTAACACAGGTAAATCCTGAAATCATCAACAGCCTCCTTAACGAAGGTGCAATTCCAGTTGTATCAACAATTGCATTGAGCGAAACAGAAGAAAATGTAAGGTACAACATCAATGCTGATACTGCAGCTGCTAAAATCGCCATTGCCCTTGAAGCAGAAAAGTTTGTTCAGCTTACAAATGTTGCCGGGGTATTGAGGGATATGAATGATCCGACAAGCCTTATCCAGCGCATTCATTTGAATGATGTTCAGAAGTACTTTGATGACGGCATCATTTCTGGCGGTATGATTCCAAAGATTGAATGCTGTCTTTTGGCCCGTAACGGCGGTGTTCCAAGGACTCACATCATCGACGGACGTGTTCCACATTCATTGCTCATAGAAATGTTCAGTGACCGTGGTATCGGTACAATGATTTACTGAAAAAAATCCATCCATGGATTTTTTTCAGTGACGAGCATCAATTCAGTCGCGTCCGCGCCTGTTTTTGCGTTGCAAAAAACATTGATGCTCGCGGTATTTTATAGCTGAAACTAATGACGCGCCGTCCTTGGCGCTGTAATGAAGTTTTCGTTAACGAGCATCAATTCAGTCGCGTCTGTGCCTGTTTTTGCGTTGCAAAAAACATTGATGCTCGCGGTTTTTGTAGCTGAAACTAATGACGCGCCGTCCTTGGCGCTATGAAAGGGAATTATTATGGGAAACAAACAGATATTGAATAACTACGGATCCTTTGATGTTACTTTTGTTAAAGGTCAGGGATCAATTCTTACGGATGTTAACGGGAAAAAATATGTAGACTTTCTTGCAGGCATTGCAGTCAACTGTCTTGGTCACAATTACAAGCCCCTTGTGAAGGCTGTTGCAAAACAGGCAAAAAAGCAGATTCATATCTGCAATTACTTCACAAGCGACATTGGCAATGAATATGCAGCAAAACTTCTGAAGGCTACAGGTTTTGAAGGAGTTTTCTTTGGAAACAGCGGAGCCGAAGCCAACGAATGTGCCATAAAGCTTGCAAGAAAATACGGCTGGCTCAATGGCGGCGAAAAGAGAAGGACTATCATTACGCTCAAGAAGTCTTTCCACGGTAGACCTCTTACAACTCTTACTGCTACAGGACAGGAAAAATTCCATCCTGAATGCTTTGGTCCTTATGTAGAAGGTTTCAAATATCTTGAACCAAATGATTGGGATGGGTTGAAAACAGCATTTGATGATACAGTTGCTGCCGTCATGTTTGAACCTGTTCAGTGTGAAGGCGGTGTTCTTCCTTTGGATAAGGAATGGGCAAAGGCCTGTGCAAAGGCAGCCCGTGATGCAGGTGCCATCGTAATCTGTGATGAAGTTCAGACTGGAATGGGAAGATGCGGATCCCTTCTTTGTTCAGACCTTTATGGAGTTGAACCTGAAGTTGTAACTCTTGCAAAGGCAATTGCCGGCGGAATCCCTATGGGAGCTTGCATGTGGCGCGGAAAGGGCAATGTTTTTACAGCTGGTGATCATCAGTCTACTTTCGGTGGAAATCCTCTTGCTTGTGCAGGAGCAAATGTTGTTCTTGATGAACTTACAAAGCCAGGCTTTATGGATGCCGTTAATGAAAAGGGAAATTACATTCGTGAAACAATCAAAAGCTGGAATCTTCCATGTGTAGTTGAAGTTCGCGGTATGGGTCTTGTAATCGGTGTCCAGGTAAAGTCAAATCCTCTTGAATATGAAAAGGCTTGTCTTGCAAAAGGACTTCTTTTCTCAACTGCAGGTGATGATGTTCTCCGCTTTGTTCCTCCTTTGAACATTTCAAAGAAAGAAATTGAGGCAGGCCTTGCAATCCTTAAAGAAGTGCTTTCTGCATAGTCTTGTGCGATAACGCAAGAATTAGTAGAATAAGTCGATGAAGAAAAAAATTACACTTGCTTTGCTGATTCTTGCATCTGCTACAGTTCTTACTGTATTGCTTGCAAAAAGATATATATATAAGGAAGAAGAGACGGTCGTGTCTTCTTCCATTGTTATTCCAAAGACAAATGCCGAATCTCAGACTTCCGTTCAGGATGTTTCTATTGAAGATGATGATTCCGCACTTGTTTCTCTTATTCCCTTGCACAGTAACGAAACTCTTTTGAGTATTGTCAGCATGGATTTTGACGGTGACGGTTATGATGATCAGGTCAATGCCGTAAGAACCATGGATAGTCCCTATATTTCGCTTATTGTGGGGTTGTATATTCAAAAAACTTCTTCCTACGAAAGAAAAGCAGAACTTGCAACTGAAATTATTCAGGCACAAACTTTTTCCTACACTGGAATTGACTTAAGTGGAGACCATCGCAATGCCCTTGTTTATCAGGGGTTTGCAGAAAACGGAGATTCAATTTTAAAGGCATATCATATTTCCAACTGGAACGACAGGTTCAGCATTAGGAAAATTGCAGATCTTCGCGGGGATGGTACTGTTTTCATTCAGCAGATGGACCGCTATGATGCTTATGAACGATCAAAAGCTAATGGGTCCAGTTTTCCTATTTGGGTTTATACTACGGACACTGAAAACGAAAAGAGTACTGACCAGCTTCAAATCGAGTATGAATGGAGCGCAGAAGAATATAAATATGTAAAGACAAAGACACTTCGCGTTGCAGGCAGCCGCATTGCAGCAAAGGAACTGGCAAAGATTCAGGATGGCACTGTAGAAACTTTTGCAAACTTCCTTGAAGGTCTATGGTACATGAATGAAAGTGATGGCAGCGGTGTGCGCTATCTGTTTTTCAACTATAACTCAAAGGAAATCATTTTCTTTAAGGATGATACGGAAGAAGTCTACATTTGGGCCCACAGCAATATTCGTAGAAACGGCATGTATCTTTCTACAATCAATCAGGAAATTGAAAACTTAAAGCGTCGTGTAGACATTTCCCTTAAATCCACTGAAGAAATACACATCCGCATTCAGGATGATGTCCGCATGAGAATCAGTGAAAGTACTGTATGGGACGGTGACTACAAAAAGACTAAACAAAATCTCTTTAAGTCAAAACTTAAATCCAAGAAATCAAATAATGACATTGCTCTTGAATTGGAAAAAGGCAAATCTTGGAAAACTTCAGAAGGTTATCTTGTAAAGTTTGCTTCCGGAAAATATTCTGTGACAGGCGACAATGTTTCTGATGAAGGAAGCTGTTTCTGGAATGAAAACAGGGAAGACATTATGATTCAGTTCCGTTCCGTAAAAACTGAAGGCTCTTTTTTTAGTGGACATTATAAAGTTGTTGTAGAGGAAACACAGGATAAGGGAAAAACTTATTCCCTTCAGCCTCTTAAAGTTTATGCTGACGGAATGATTCCTCTTGATCAGAGAGCGGTAGTCCTAACTGCAGCTTCTGATAAAACTGATTAGTTTTTGATTCTTTTTATATTTTCAAATAATACAGTGCCGTCTGAAAGTTTACCTTCGATGAAAAAGGTAATGCAGGCGGCCTTGCTGTCTTCTGGGACCTGCTCGAAATCAAATGTCAGGATTTTCTCTTCCTTTCCTTCAATGTAATAAATTTCTGATTCCGAAAGAATTTCAAATTCTTCGTTTTCTACTTGAACCTTGATGTTTATATTGGAGTCCAGCTGGTTAGATATTTTTGCTTCTAGAGTGTTTAATGCGGACTGATATTCGTTTCCATATATTTCGAGTCTAAACAAATAAAGGGAGACTTCAGAGTCGTTTGAAAAAGTCAGTTCATAGCTGTTTTCTTCAATGCTTAAATCAAGGGTTTCTGTTTTTTCAATCCCAAGACTTTTGCATCCAATGAAAAGAAAACTAAAAAGAAAAGGCATTAAAGATTTTTGAAAATTTTTAATCATAATCCTAAGGTAAGAATTTATGATAAATTTTTCAAGTTTTAATGCCTTTTTTAATGGTTAAAAAATATTATTCATACATCCCGTTAAGAAGGCGATAAATCATGTTAACCTTTTCTTTCTGAACTTCATCAAGGTTTTTGTTTTCTGCATCGTCAATTAGTTTTTCAAGTGATGCTATGCTTTCATTTATGGCCGTTGCGAAACCTCTTGATACTTTGAACCAGTAAGTTCCCTTTCCGTCTGTAAAAAGACAGATGAAACCGTGCTCTTTAGAAGCACTCTTGGCAACTGTAACACGCATGATGAACTCAACATTCTTTATGAGTTCAAGAATTGAACCTTCTTCGTGAATATTTATGTTCATCTTTCTAGGCCAAGACTTTTCGTCAATTGGTTCAAGATTCAATGTTTTGGCAGCCTTCATGATGATTTCCATTTTCTCGCCGTCAAGAAGCTTGTAGCCGCCTTTCATTAGGATTGTACCCTTCATGCCTGCGATTTGGGCAAGAAGGTTTTCGTTCCTTTCCATGATGATGGCTGGCTTGAATTCTGCCCAAGGAAGCAAAACTGTTTTCTTTCCTTTGATTTTCTTGAATTCAAACTGTGTTCCGCCAAGGAAAATGGCATTTTCTGAGTCCATTTCCTTCTTTGCTTTCTTGTCCTTTTTGCCTTTCTTTGCTTCCTTTTCGCTTTCTTCGCGGAAAGTAGTACCAGAATATTCAAGGTTTCCAGTAAGGCTCTTTCCCTTGTTGCCGCGTACCTTTGCAAGTTCGTGTTCAAGATTAGGGTCTATCTGTTCCATAAGTTTCTTTGTAAGTGGAGAAACACTCATGGCAAACATGCGGCTTGTGCGAACAATTTCACCTGCAACAATATAGAGGGGGAATGTCTTGAACATTGAAGAGCCGGGATGAATGGAAATGTGGTCCTGGGTAAGGCTCCTGTAGTTTTCACGGCCTTCGCGAACACATACAAACTGAATCATTCCGCTTGCAATGCAGCAAAGGTAGTTGTCCATGCTTCCACCGCCAGTAATAGGCATCTGAAGCCTTTTTGAAATGATTTCTTCAAGCTGTTCCTTGATGTTTACTATTTCTGCCATTACACGCTCGTCAAGGTAACTCCTCTTGCAGAATTTTTCCTTGTTTGGCTGATCCATGTATGTACGGAAAAGTTTTACATAGGTTACAAAGTCACCCTGGATGTCCCTGAAAGAGTGGTGTGCCATTCTTGCATCCATTTCTTCACCGACTGGAAGGACAAATGGAGACTGAGTGCTTAGGAATGCGGCTGCAATGATTACATCTTCCAGAACATCTGGATACCTCATGATGCTTTCTACGAGTATTTTTGATACTCGTGGTTCCAATGGAAATTCAACCATGAGTTTTCCTGTTGGTGACAATGTTCCGTCGCTCTCAAGGGCGTGAAGCATGTTCAGTGTGTTTATAGCACCGATGATACCTTCTCGACCTGGTGGTGAAATAAAGTCAAACTTTTCAAAATCTGTAATTCCAAGTTCTGCCATACGGAGTACAACTTCGCTAAGGTCAGTTCTATAGATTTCTTCCGTTGTATATTCCTGCCGGCTGTCAAAATCCTCGCGACTGTAAAGTCTGTAGCAGGTGCCTTCGCAAGTTCGTCCTGCACGGCCTCTTCTCTGGTTGCAGCTGGCACGGCTAACAGGGGTTTCATTGAGGCTTGAAGTAAAGGTTCTTGGACTATAGAAGTTCAGTTTTGCAAGACCGCTGTCTATGACCGTTGTTATTCCATTTATAGTAACAGAAGTTTCCGCAATGTTTGTGCTAAGCACAACCTTTTTCTTTCCGAAAGGTGCACTGTCAAAAACTTTTTCCTGTTCCTCTTTTGGGAGCCTTCCATATAAAGGTACTATATGAATTTTGCTTCTGAATGTACTGTTGTAAAGGCGTTCCATGCAGTCCTTGATGATTTTTTCACCAGGGAGGAAAACAAGAATGTCTCCAGTTCCTTTGTTGTCAAGAACTCTATCAATTGTCTTTTCGATTTTAGAAAGAAGGGCTTCTGTACCTTCGGCTGTAAGGGTTGTTGTATTTAAAGCGGGAGGATCATAAACCATCGTTACAGGGAAAGTCTGTGTATCAATGGTGACTATAGGACAGCCCCCAAAGTAATTGCTGAAACTTTCTGCGTTCATTGTTGCAGAACTTACGATTACCTTAAAGTCGTGACGGACAGCAAGAACTCTTTTCAGAAGACCAAGTACAAAGTCAATGTTAAGGCTTCTTTCGTGGGCTTCATCAACCATGATTACGGAATACTTTGACATGTAAGGGTCAAGCTTCATTTCCTGAAGGAGAATTCCGTCTGTCATTATTTTTATTTTTGTCGTAATGTCTGTCTTGTCTTCGAAGCGCATTTTATATCCGACTAGTCCCGGATACTTTGTCTTGAGCTGTTTTGAAATGAATTCGCTTACGCTTAAGGCTGCTATTCTTCTCGGCTGAGTAACGGCTATAATTCCGCTTTCTGAATATCCTGCTTCGTGAAGGATTACTGGAATTTGTGTTGTTTTTCCGGACCCTGTAGGGCTCTGAACAACTATGACCTGATTGTTCTTTAAGGTTTCAAGAATGCGTTCTTTCTGTGCATAAACTGGAAGCTCCTTGTAGTTTATTGCCATGTATCTTTTCCTTTAATTTTGCTCAATGCTTTTTTTCTTTCTGAAAGATAGTAAGCCCATTTGTCATTGCCTTCTTCTTTCAGTGATTGAATAAGATTGTCGTCAAGTTTTTTTGTGACAAAATCTTTACCGTCTTTAATGTAGGTTGTAATCAATGTTGGTTCGGGTGTGCCGACCATCATTCCGTCGCTTGCTTTTTTTATTTTCACGCTGAAAAGAAAACTGTCGCCCTTAAATTCTTTCCTGGAATCCGGTTTTAAAAAATCAGGATTTCTTCTTTGAGAACTTACAGTGTTTCCTACAGAATAAAAAATGGTTTTCTGTTTGTTATCCGCAGTGTGGATGATTTCCCATTCCTTAGGAACATGAGGATGATTTACCCATAGGATGTCTACTCCGGAATTTATAATTGAATAATAAAAGTTTTTGCTTTTTTCTGCAATGCTAAGCTCATATTCAGGTTCTGATGTGTGTAAAGAAAGAATCAGGACATCACATCCTGAATTGGCTTTTTCATATTTGATTTGTTCAAGAAAATTCTTCCTTGAAGATTCATCTGGCTTAATATAATCAAACCATTGGAATTCTGTGGAAAAATTATGAACTTCCGTAACTGCAGCAAAAAGAATTTTTATTCCGTTTTTTTCTATGACTATAAATTTTACTGGACAGTTTTCAGAATCCTTTAGTCCTGCTGAAAATATTCCTTCTGCTTTTTTTGAATCAAAATACTTTTTTGTTGATTTTATTCCCTTTAGGTGCAAGTCATTTGTATGGTTGTTGGCAAGGCTGAATACATTGAATCCACTTGAAATGATTTTTTCTGCATAGTCGCTGTGACAGTTGAAGACTGGGTAGCTTGATTGCGGCAAATCATCATTTACTGGAGATTCAAAGTTTGCAAAGGCAAAGTCTGCTTTTTTTATGATGGGTTCAATGTCTGAAAGTACGGAATCATAATTTCTTTCCGTAATCTCTGTATGTGCCATAATGTCCCCTGCGAAAAGCAGATTCAATTCTCTATTATTTGAAACAGTTTGAACCCTGTTGCTTGAACAGGAGAGTAGTATAAGGCATATTCCGATTGAAAAAAAAACTCTCGTTTTCATATTGTCACCGGAATATATTTTAATACCAAAAGCCTTATCCTGCAATCTTCATTGCTTCACTGTAATCGCTGGGTGTCATTCCGGTGTAAGCCTTGAATTCGTGGATGAAATGGCTCTGATCGTAGAATCTGTAGTCGGCGGCAATCTTTGAGAAAGAATTGCTTTCACCCCTGTTGATTTCGCCAAGAACCAGCTGGAACTTGATGATGTTGCAGAATTGTTTTGCACTCAAGCCTGCGTTCATGTCAAAAAGATGGTTGATGTAGCGTGAAGAGTAGCCGGCAAGTTCTTCAAGCTGACTGATTTTTATGAGTCCATTCTTGGAAATGATTATGTCCAGAAGTTGCTTGAAAAGTTCCTTTGTGGAAGATTTTGTTTCGATTGTCTTGAGAAAGTCTGATGCTGAAGCCATTCTTTGTTCAAAAGTAGGCTCCTTTGTAACAAGGGAATAGATTTTCTTAAGGTCTTCTGTTTCTGCAGGAAGAATTTTTCCTGCGTTTGCCTTTATTTCGTCTCCCTTTGAGAATGGGTTTTCACCAGGTTCAAAACGGATTGCAAAATATTCAGTGTCTGGCTTCATTTCAAGGGAAACGGCTTCAACAGTATTGTATACCATGTGGGCTTCAAAGTATTTGCCGCATGCTATTACAAGGTTTGTGCATCCGTCTGGCAAAAAGGTTACATTGTTTGGATTTGACTTGTTCTTGCTTGAGAAACTGTAGAACCAGTATTTTCCCTGTGATTCAACGCAGTCCTGGTAGAAGTTGTCTGTCTTTAATTCAAAGAAAGGCTGAATTGGTTCGAGATAAGTCATGCCGTTTTTCATTCTGTAACCTCCTAAAAAAAGCAAAAAAAAAGGCGCTGGAGACAGTTATATCCTGTGTCCAGCACCTTTGCTGATGGCTCATTATTGCATAGGGTTTAAAGTATGTCAAGCAGAAGTAAACAGGATTATGTAGAAGCCTGGAGCATGTTTCCATTGCTTTTAAGCTTTTTCATACAATTTTTTTCTATACTATGATTATTTTGTATGTTATAATATCCCATTATGTTTGAATCGTTTTTGGACTTTATCGTACCATTTTCAGGTGCCATGCTTGGTGCCGTTTCCCAGGGAATTCTTTGGGGAATTATGGCTCTTGGAGTATACATTACATTCAAGATTCTTGATTTTGCAGATATGACCGTAGACGGAAGCTTTGCTCTAGGCGGTTGTACCTGCGCCCTCCTTATTGTAAGCGGTGTAAATCCACTCATTGCAGTTCTTGTTGCGACTGTTGCAGGTTCCATTGCCGGTCTTCTTACAGGGGTACTTACTACAAAACTCAAGATTCCGGGAATTCTTGCAGGTATTCTTGTTCAGCTTGCCTTGTATTCAATTAATCTGCATGTCCTTGGTGGTCCTAATCAGCCTCTTTCCCGTGCAAACAAAACTGTTGTAAACTGGGTGAACAATGCCCTTAATCTTGGTGATGTATTTCCTGTAAGCGCAACATCCATTGCAAGCCTTATAGTCGGAATCATTTATACTGCTGTCATCATTGCCATCCTCTACTGGTTCTTTGGAACTGAAATTGGTAGTGCAATCCGTGCAACAGGAGATAATGGAGCCATGAGCCGTGCCCAGGGAATCAACACTGACAGCATGCAGATTCTTGCCCTCATGATTGCCAACGGTCTTGTTGCCTTGAGCGGTGCTTTGGTAATGCAGCAGCAGAGGTTCGGTGATGTAAGCATGGGTATCGGTACCATTGTCATTGGCCTTGCTTCCATCATCATAGGTGAAGTTATTTTCGGCAAGAGGTTTGGGTTCTGGTGGAGTCTCCTTGGAGTTGTATTTGGTTCCATCATTTACCGTGTAATCATTGCCATTGTCCTTCAGATGGGCATGAAGACCCAGGACCTTAAGCTTCTTTCTGCAGTTGTTGTGGCAGTGGCCCTTTCGGTTCCTGTTCTCAAGCAGAAGTACGGAAAGAAGAAAGCCGTTTCAAAGGCAGCCTAAAGTCGGAGGGAAGAAATGTTAACTATCAGTCATATTTCAAAGACATTTAATCCAGGGACTATTACAGAAAAGAAAGCCCTTAAAGATATTAGCCTTACCCTTAACGACGGGGATTTCGTTACTGTCATTGGAGGTAACGGTGCAGGAAAGTCTACCTTGCTCAATCATATTGCAGGTGTATACATGCCGGATTCAGGATCCATTGAACTTGATGGGGAAGACATTACCAATGTAAAGGAACATGTTCGTGCAAAGTATCTTGGCCGTGTATTCCAGGATCCAATGCTGGGTACTGCCGCAACAATGGAAATTGAAGAAAACCTTGCCCTTGCATATAGACGAGGACACAAAAGGGGACTTGGCTGGGGCGTTACTGCTGCAGAAAAGAAAATCTACAAGGAACAGCTTTCCCTTCTTGAACTTGGTCTTGAAGACAGAATGAATGCAAAGGTCGGTTTGCTTTCTGGTGGACAGCGTCAGGCCCTTACACTGCTTATGGCAACATTGCAGAAACCAAAGCTTCTTCTTCTTGATGAACATACAGCTGCCCTTGACCCAAAGACAGCACATAAGGTTCTTGAGCTTACAAAATATTTTGTTGAACGCGACAATCTTACAACTTTCATGGTTACCCACAACATGTCCAATGCAATCCAGTACGGCAACCGCCTTATCATGATGCTTGACGGTCACATTGTTTACGATGTAAGCGGAGAAGAAAAGAAAAACCTTAAGGTTGCGGATCTTCTTGCCAAGTTCCAGACGATCAGCGGCGAAGAAAGCACCCTGTCAGACAGGATGCTCTTCAGCTAAAAAAAATAAGAGCAAAAAATTCAATGAGTGAAAATGCTCCCGCAGGGAACTGTGCCAAGCCTTCTCCGGTGAATGCCGTGCATTCAAGCCGCAGTTTGACACAAACCTCTGCTACGCATTTTTAATCAGTTTTGTTTATCTTATCTTTTTATAAAATACTTGATGATGAAGTTACCAGACCCGGAGGTGCAGCTTGTACTTGCCGGGTTTTATTTTGTATTCGTCCCTTGTGTCAGGTCCGCAGGCTCCCGTACCAACACCGCGATGGGCTGCATCAATGCTTAAAATCCAATTCTTGCTTTCTTTAAGTTCGAACGTGTGTCTGCACCTGAAAAGTTCCTGTGCGGTGTAGGGCAGTATGCTGAATGAGAATTCTTCATCACCCTGAATGTGCAATGTTTTTCCGTTGGCATTGAGTTCAAGGTAATTGGTTCCTGTCCTAAGTCCATTTTCCTGAGGAACAATATAAGGAACCCCCATGTTTTTTAGTTCTTCCCTGTGGAATCCTTTTATGGCAGAGAAATTCCTGTCGCTGTAGTTTTCGTGGGGACCTTTGCCGTACCAGATGATTTCATCGTAATCTCTTGGAATTTCCAAAGTAATGCCGGCCCTTGGATACTCGCTTATTTTCTTTGACAGTTCAAGGCCGATTTCAATGTCCGTATATTTTCCGCAGTCTTTTTTTAGAATGGATTTTTTTACGAATTTATCCTGCCTGTTCATAAGGTCATTGTTGATCCATTCCTTTGTAGGTTTGTTGGCAAAATCCCATGGAGTCGGAATGTCATTTATTGTTGTGATCTTGTTCTTAACGCATTCGTTTTCCGTGTATGCATGTACGATGTTTGCCTTGATTGAATCTATTACATCTGCACAATCTTCACAGCTGCTTTCAAAGTCTGCAAAGTCAGCAAAACCTTTTCCCTTCTGGATTTCAATCTGATCAATGGAAACAATGTCGCCTTTCTTTGCAAAAGTCATGTCCTTGTTCCATCTGAAGATTGCGTTCAGTTGAATGTCATCATTTTTTTTCGCGATTCCCTTGAAGAGCAAAGTCAGTGGAAGTGCTATAAGCTGTCTTTCACCGGGCGCCACAGGTTCAAGCTTTTGTTTTCCGCTGGCTGCAAGCCTACCGTTAAGGGAAATGTTCCATTCAAAAGTAAGCTGATTCAATTTTGTAAAATCAAACCTGTTTTCAATAGCGAAAATTCCTTTTTTTAGGTTTACGCTTTCAATTCTTACGGGAGCAAAAATCCTTTTGCATTCGTACATGGCAGGTTTTGGAGTCTTGTCCGGGAATAGAATACCGTTAAGACAGAAGTCATAGTCGCAGGGACTGTCCCCAAAGTCTCCACCGTACTTCCAGTATTTTTTTCCGTCTTTTGAAGTTGCGGCAATTCCCTGATCTACCCAGTCCCAGATAAAGCCTCCCTGAAG